>NZ_JBIWIO010000008.1:0-412350 GCF_044764665.1 Streptomyces sp. NPDC093795 | reverse complement strand
CCCGAACGCATCCTCGTCGGCGGCTGGGCCGGCCTCCAACTGGGCACCCGCTTCCTCGAAACGGTCAAGAACTACGCCACGGAGTACGCCCTGAAATACCCGGCGGCCCGCGTCACCATCGACCTGGGCACCCTCGGCCCCGACGCGGTCACGGTCGGCGCGGCCATCCTGCCGCTCGCGGACTTCTTCGCCCGGGGCGGCCGACGAGCCGAGACGGACCACACCGAGGAACAGCCGGCCTGGGCCTCGACCGTACGGGACAGGACGGCGCACTGAACCTCGCGCGTCACCGACGACCGCACGCTAGGCGGGCATGGCCGGCGGATCCAGGCGCCGGCGCTGGGCGTCGGTGAGGCGGAGGTCCGCCGCGTCGAGGTTCTCCTCCAGGTGGACGAGCGAGCCGGTTCCGGGGATCGGCAGGACGACCGGGGAACGGGCGAGCAGCCACGCGAGCAGGACCTGGGGAGTGGTGGCGCCGAGTTCGTCGGCGACGGCGGCGAGCGCGGATGCCTGACCGGAGTCGGCTGCCGCGGCGACGGGGCGCCAGGGCAGGAAGGCGATGCCTGCGGCCTCGCACGCCTCCAGAACCGACTCGTGTTCCCGGTCGAGGAGGTTGTAGCGGTTCTGCACGCTCGCGATCTCGGCGGTCTGCCGCGCCTCGTCGAGCTGCGCGGTGGTGACCTCGGAGAGACCGATGTGCCCGATCTTCCCTTCCAGCTGCAACTCGCGCAGTGCGCCCACCTGTTCGGCGACCGGGACCGCCGGGTCGATCCGGTGCAGCTGGAGCAGGCCGATGCGCTCGGTCCGGAGCCGGCGCAGGCCGTGCTCGACCTGCTCGCGCAGGCTCTCGGGCCGTGCGTCGTACGCCCACCCTTCCGGGCCGCCCTGGACGACCCCGACCTTGGTGGTGATCAACAGGCCGTCCGGATACGGGTGCAGGGCCTCGGCCAGGAGTTCCTCGTTGGCTCCCCACCCGTACATGTGGGCGGTGTCGATCAGCGTGACGCCCCGCTCGACCGCGCGCCGGGCGACCAGCAGAGCGGCTTCCCGCTCGGGGCCCGGCGCGGTCGGCAGGCGCATGGCGCCGAACCCGAGCCGGTCCACCCGGAGTTCGCCTCCGACGGAGAACGTGCGCTCGCCTCCGGTGGAGGGCGTGTCCTTGCCCCCGGTGGAGGACGCGGTCGCCGTGTCCGGAGTGCGCTCTGTGCTTGAAGTCACCGTTCTCCCCCTCGCCGACGACGATACCCGGGCCCGCCTGGAATGATCGGTGCATGCGCGCGGCCCGGCTCCTCTCCCTCGTCCTCCTGCTCCAGAACCGGGGCAGGCTGACGGCCGGTGAGCTCGCTGAGGCGCTGGGTGTCTCGGTGCGGACCGTCTACCGGGACATCGACTCGCTGAGCGGCGCGGGCATTCCGGTCTATGGGGACGCCGGGCACCACGGCGGTTTCGAGCTGCTGGGCGGCTACCGGACCCGACTCACCGGACTGCACGCCGACGAGGCCGAGTCCCTGTTCCTGGCCGGGCTGCCCGGCGCGGCGGACGACCTGGGACTGGGCGAGGTGCTGGCGGCGGCACAGCTGAAACTGACCGCGGCGCTGCCTGCTCCGGTGCGGGACCGAGCCGGCCGGGTCCGTGAGCGGTTCCACCTCGACGCTCTCGGCTGGTACCGGGAACAGGACTCCCCGCCCGCTCTCGTGGCGCTCGCCGACGCCGTGTGGAACCAGCGGCGGATCCAGGTGCGCTACCGCCGCTGGGCCGAGCCGCAGGAGGTCGAGCGCGAGCTCGACCCCTACGGCCTGGTCCTCAAGGCGGGCGTCTGGTACCTCGTCGCAGCGGTGGACGGCGCGGTCCGGACCTACCGGGTGTCGTCGATCCTCCGCCTGGACGTCGGAGAGGACAGCTTCGAGCGCCCCGACGACTTCGACCTGGCCGCTCACTGGCAGGATTACCTCACCGTCTACGACGCCCGCAGACTGCGGCTTCAGGCCTCCGTCCGGATCGCCCCGGCGATGCTGTCCGCGCTGCCGGACCGGCTGGACGCGGCACTGGTCCGCGCCGTCCAGGCCTCGGCAGGGCCGTCGGAGGCGGACGGCTGGGTGACGGCCACGGTGCCACTGGAGTCGGTCGAGTCGGCGGTCCCGACGCTGCTGTCACTGGGGCCGGAGATCGAGGTGCTGGCTCCCGAGGAGCTGCGCCGCAAGATCGCGGAGACGGCCGCTGCCGTACTCGACCGGTACCGACCGGCGGATGCACCGGGCCGGGCGGAGGCCGGCGACCTCAGCAGCAGTCCGGCCGACAGGGTCGCCAGCAACGCGAGGGCTGCGAGGACCCCGAAGCCGTAGCGCGTGTCACTGCGATCGGTGATCATCGCGACCAGGAACATCACCCCGACCGTGGCCGCGAGCCCGCCGCCGTTCGCCAGCCCGAAAACCCTGCCCACCGAGGACTCGTCGGCCGAGGCCATCAGCATGGTCCGGGAGGCGATCCTGGCCTGCCCGAAGACGAACGCACCCAGCGGCACCCCGACGAGATAGCCGACGATCCCGAACTGGCTCTGCAGCACCAGGCCGACACTGCAGAGCAGAAAACCCACGACGGCGATGCGAAGGTCCGGACTGCGTCTGCTGACGATCCGGTACGCACCGGCGGCCGCCAGGAAACCGAGGCCCCCGAGGGCGTCCACGGCGCCGAACGTCGCCGGCCCCAGCTGGAGTTCTCCGATGACGGCAGTGGGCAGAAGAGCGTTGAAGACCGTGACGACCACGCTCCCCTGGGCGTAGAGCAGGATGAAGCTGCGCATCCGCAGCGGCCCGCGCGGCGCTGCCGGGGTCGGTGCCGGCTCCCCGGTGGCGGTGGCCGTCGGCGCCCGGTCCGGACGGCGCCCCACCGCGGCGACGCAGAGCGCCGAGACGATGAAGGTCCCGGCGTTGAACACCAGGAGCGGCACGGCGCCGAACGCCTGGACGGACAGCCCGCCGATCGTCGCCGACAGCAACATCCCCGCCTGCGTCGCCATCTCGTAGCGGGCGTTGAAGCGCCGCAGCCGGTCCGCCGGGACCCGTTCCTTGATCAGCGCGGAGCTTGCCGGGAAGAACAGGGCACTGACCACGGCCAGGGCCAGGTTGGCGCCGTAGATCCCAGGACCCAGGGCGCCTCCGCAAACCAGCCACAGTGGCAGCCCGAGGGCCAGCGCCGCGCTGGCGACATCGCAGCCGATCCACAGGTTCCGCCGGTCGAAGCAGTCGGCCAGCCGTCCGAAAAGGGGCGACAGAAGCGCCTGCGGACCGGCGACGGCGATGAAGAGCCAGCCGACGGCCATCATCGTCTGCTGCTCCCTGATCATGAGCAGCGCGCCGACGATGAGCTGGACGTTGTTGCCGAGAGCGGTGGCGAAGGCCGCGGGCACGAGCAACCGCTCGGCGCGGCGGGAGTGGTGGCGGAGGATCATGGCGTCAGTCTCCGGAGGTTCACTGACATCTTCTGTCAGTGAACCTCCGACGCCGTTTCCGGTGCCCCCGTCCGGGTCTCACCCGTCGCGCTCCTCCTCGGGCCCCGGCTTGCCTCTCAGGCGACGGAACCTATCCGTCCGGCCGGTTCGCGGGGGCCGTCGTGGTGGATCGGGGTGTGCGCGCCGGTGAGGGAACGGCCGCTGCCGCCGCGGCGGTTGGCGACGATCTCCGCGCCGATGGAGAGGGCCGTCTCCTCCGGCGTACGGGCTCCGAGGTCGAGGCCGATCGGGGAGCGCAGGCGGGTGAGTTCGAGTTCGGTGACGCCGACCTCGCGCAGGCGCTTGTTGCGGTCCTCGTGGGTGCGGCGGGAGCCCATCGCGCCGACGTAGGCGACGGGAAGCTTGAGGGCGGCCTGGAGGAGGGGGACGTCGAACTTGGCGTCGTGGGTGAGGACGCAGAGGACGGTCCGGCCGTCGGTCTCCGTGGACTCCAGGTAGCGGTGGGGCCATTCGACGACGATCTCGTCGGCCTCGGGGAAGCGGGCCGGCGTCGCGAAGACGGGCCGCGCGTCGCACACGGTGACGTGGTAGCCGAGGAACTTGCCGACCCGGACGAGGGCGGCGGCGAAGTCGATGGCGCCGAAGACGATCATGCGGGGCGCGGGGACGGAGGACTCGACCAGGAGGGTCAGCGGCTGCCCGCAGCGGCTGCCGTCCTCGCCGATCTCCACGGTGCCGGTGCGGCCCGCGTCGAGCATCGCGCGGGCCTCGCCGGCCGCGGTGCGGTCCAGCTCGGGGTGGCCGCCGAGCTTCCCCTCGTACGAGCCGTCGGGGCGGACCAGGAGGGCCCGGCCCATGAGGTCCTCGGGGCCGGCGACGATCCGGGTCAGGGCCGCCGCCTCCCCCGTGGAGGCGGCCGTGAGCGCGGCGGGGAAGACCCCGCCGCGGACCGGGGTGACGAGGATGTCGATGATGCCGCCGCAGGTCAGACCGACCGCGAAGGCGTCCTCGTCGCTGTAGCCGAAGCGCTCGACGACGGTCTTGCCGTCTTCGAGGGCCTGCGTGCACAGGTCGTACACCGCGCCCTCCACACATCCTCCGGAGACCGAGCCGATCGCCGTGCCCTCGCTGTCGACGGCGAGGGCGGCACCCGGCTGCCGGGGCGCGCTGCCGCCGACGGCCACCACGGTGGCCACGGCGAAGTCACGTCCCTGCTCGACCCACCGGTTCAGCTCTTCGGCGATGTCCAGCATCTCGGTTCTCCTCTGGAAGGTGTGGGGAGGGCGGCGGGGGCGGCGTCAGCCGACGCCGAGCCAGCTCTCGATCGGGTGGATCGCGAAGTACACGATGAAGATCGCGGTGAGGCCCCACATGAAGGCTCCCACCTCGCGGGCCCTGCCCTGCGCCACCTTGATGACGGCGTAGGAGATGACACCGGCCGCGACACCCGTGGTGATGGTGTACGTGAAGGGCATCAGGACCACGGTGAGGAACACCGGGATCGCCACGGAGCGGTCGCTCCAGTCGACGTGCTTGGCGTTCTGCATCATCATCGCGCCGATGACGACCAGGGCGGCGGAGGCGACCTCGGCCGGCACGATCGCGGTGAGCGGGGTGAAGAAGAGGCAGAGGGCGAAGAAGGCACCCGTGACGACGGAGGAGAGGCCCGTGCGGGCACCCTCGCCGACGCCGGTGGCCGACTCGACGAAGACGGTCTGGCCGGAGCCGCCGCCGACACCACCGATGACACCGCCGGCGCCGTCGATGAACAGGGCCTTGGACAGGCCCGGCATGCGGCCCTTGTCGTCGGCGAGGTTGGCCTCGGAGCCGACACCGATGATCGTGGCCATGGCGTCGAAGAAGCCGGCGAGGACCAGGGTGAAGACGATCATGGTGATCGTGATGTAGCCGACGTCGCCCCAGCCGCTGAAGGACACCTCGCCGATGAGCGAGAAGTCCGGCGCGGAGACGGCGCTGCCGTTGAGCTCCGGCGCACCGGAGAACCAGGAGCCCGCGCCCTTGGCCGGGATGTCGGCCACGGCGTTGACGATCATGGCGATGACGGTGCCCGCGACGATGCCGATGAGGATGGCGCCGGGGACGTTACGGGCCTGCAGCGCGAAGGTCAGCAGGAGGGTGACGGCGAAGACGAGGACGGGCCAGCCCATGAGTTCGCCGGCCGGGCCGAGGGAGACGGGGCCGCCGCCCGGGGAGGGGTTCTCGTGGACGAAGCCGGCCTTGACGAAGCCGATGATCGCGATGAAGAGGCCGATGCCGATGGTGATCGCGTGCTTGATCGCCAGCGGGATCGCGTTCATGATCATCTCGCGGAGGCCGGTGACGACCAGGAGACAGATGATCACACCGTAGGCCACACACATGGCCATCGCCTGCGGCCAGGTCATGACGGAGATGACCTGCGAGGAGAGCACACCGGAGACGCTGAGTCCCGCCGCGAGGGCCAGCGGGACCTTGCCCCAGAAGCCCATCAGGAGCGTGGTCACGGCGGCGGCGAGCGCGGTCGCGGTGATGAGGGCGGGCTGGCTGAGGACGTTGCCGTCCACATCCTTGCCGCCGAGGATCAGGGGGTTGAGCAGGAGAATGTACGCCATCGCCATGAAGGTGGTGACGCCGCCGCGGATCTCCGTCGCGACGGAGGATCCTCTCTCCGAGATGTGAAAGTACCGGTCGAGCCAAGAGCGGCCGGCGGGGACGTTGGAGCCGGAGCCCGCGTCCTCCGAAGCGGTCTTGGGCTCCACAGACGACTGGGTCATGGGGCCTACTCCCAAGGTTCAAAGGGGCACCCGCGTCAGACTTCGAAGGACTCTGATCTGGTGAAGTTGCGGGATTTGGGATGCTGCGTGGGCTGCACGACCCGGGGGACGGCCCGAGACGAACGAAGTGAATCGGTACTGCGGGTACTGCGGGTGTTGCCGGTGCTACGGGTGTTGCTGGTCCTGCCGTTGTTGCTGGTGCTGCTGGTGCTGCTGGGTTACTCCGGGCGGTACGGGCGGGGGGAAGTGTGACGTTCCTGGGGAGGCACGTACCGCCCGGAGAGTTCTAGAGGGTGCCGGTGAGCGCCTCGGGGCGTACCGGCGTCTTGTTGAGCTCCAGGCCCGTCGCGGCCCGGATCGCCGCGAGGACGGCCGGGGTGGACGACAGGGTCGGGGCCTCACCGATGCCCCGCACGCCGTACGGCGCGTTGGGGTCGGCCAGCTCGAGGTAGTCGACCGGGATGGTCGGCGTGTCGAGGATGGTCGGGATCAGGTAGTCCGTGAAGGAGGGGTTGCGCACCTTCGCGGTCTTCGGGTCGACGATGATCTCCTCCATCACCGCGACGCCCAGGCCCTGGGTGGTGCCACCCTGGATCTGGCCGATGACGGAGAGCGGGTTGAGCGCCTTGCCGACGTCCTGGGCACAGGCCAGTTCGATGACCTTGACCAGGCCCAGCTCGGTGTCGACCTCCACCACCGCGCGGTGCGCGGCGAAGGCGTACTGGACGTGACCGTCGCCCTGGCCGGTGACGAGGTCGAAGGCCTGGGTGGGACGGTGCCTCCACTCCTCCTCGACCTCCACGACCTGGTCCTCGAGGACGTCCGCGATGCTCGCGAGGGCCTCGCCGCCGTCGGTGACGACCTTGCCGCCCTCCAGGAGGAGTTCGGCGTTGGCCCAGGCCGGGTGGTACGAGCCGAACTTGCGCCGGCCGATCTCCAGGACCTTCTCGCGGACGATCCCGCAGGAGTTCTTGATGGCGCCGCCGGTCATGTACGTCTGGCGGCCCGCGGAGGTCGAACCGGCCGAGCCCACCTGGGTGTCGGCGGGGTGGATGGTGACCTGCTGGACGCCGAGCTCGGTGCGGGCGATCTGCGCGTGGATGGTGACACCACCCTGGCCGACCTCCGCCATGGCGGTGTGGACCGTGGCGACGGCCTCGCCGTTGATGACCTCGATGCGGATCTTGGCGGTCGAGTAGTCGTCGAAGCCCTCGGAGAAGCCGACGTTCTTGATACCGACGGCGTAGCCGACGCCCCGGACGACACCCTCGCCGTGCGTGGTGTTGGAGAGGCCACCCGGAAGGGCGCGGACGTCCGCGGCCTCGCCGGCCGCGAGCCACTGCTGCTCCGGCGGCATCGGGCGGGACTTGACGATACGGAGCAGCTCGGCGACCGGGGCCGGCGAGTCCACGACCTGGCCGGTCGGCATGATCGTGCCCTGCTCCATGGCGTTCAGCTGGCGCAGTTCCACCGGGTCCATGCCCAGCTTCGCCGCGAGCTTGTCCATCTGGGCCTCGTACGCGAAGCAGGCCTGGACCGCGCCGAAGCCGCGCATGGCGCCGCAGGGCGGGTTGTTCGTGTAGAGGCCGATCGCCTCGATCTCGACGTCCTCGATGACGTACGGGCCGACCGAGAGGGAGGAGGCGTTGCCGACGACCGATGCCGTGGACGACGCGTAGGCGCCGCCGTCGAGCACGATCTTGCACTTCATGTGCGTGAGCTTGCCGTCCTTGGTGGCGCCGTGCTCGTACCAGAGCTTCGCCGGGTGCCGGTGGACGTGCCCGAAGAAGGACTCGTACCGGTTGTAGACCATCTTCACCGGCTTGCCGGTGCGGAGCGCGAGGATCGAGGCGAGGATCTGCATCGAGATGTCCTCGCGGCCGCCGAACGCGCCGCCGACGCCCGCCATCGTCATGCGGACCTTCTCCTCGGGCAGGCCGAGGCAGGGGGCGATCTGCTTGAGGTCCGAGTGCAGCCACTGGGTGGCGACGTACAGGTCGACACCGCCGTCCTCGGACGGCACCGCGAGGCCGGACTCCGGGCCGAGGAAGGCCTGGTCCTGCATGCCGAAGGTGTACTCGCCCGTGACGATGACGTCGGCCTTCTTGGCGGCCTCGGTCGCGTTGCCGCGGATGATCGGCTGGCGGTGCACGATGTTCGGGTGCGGGACGTGACCGGAGTGGTGGTCGTCGCGGCCCTCGTGGACCAGGATCGCGTCCGGAGCGGTGGCCGAGGCCTCGTCCGTGATGACCGGGAGCTCCCGGTACTCGATCTTGACCTTGGCGGCGGCGCGGCGGGCGGTCTCCGGGTGGTCGGCGGCCACGAGGACGACCGGCTCACCGTGGTGACGGACCTTGCCGTAGGCGAGGACCGGGGTGTCCTGGAACTCCATGCCGTAGTTCTTCGCGGCCGGCAGGTCCTCGTGCGTCAGGACGGCGTAGACGCCGTCCATCAGGAGGGCCTCGGTCGTGTCGATGGACACGATCTCGGCGTGCGCGACGGTGGAGCGCAGGATCTGGCCCCACAGCATGTCCTCGTGCCACATGTCCGAGGAGTACGCGAACTCGCCGGTGACCTTGAGGGTGCCGTCGGGGCGGAGGGTGGACTCGCCGATGCCGCCCTTGACGTGGTTCTGGGTGACGTCGCGGGGGATACCCGTGGTGGTGCCAGCCATGATCAGACCGCCTCTCCCTGACGGGCGGCCGCGAGGCGGACCGCGTCGAGGATCTTCTCGTAACCGGTGCAGCGGCAGAGGTTGCCGGAGAGCGCCTCGCGGATGTCCGCGTCCGACGGGGACGGGTTGCGTTCCAGCATCTCGTCGGCCGCGACGAGCAGGCCGGGGGTGCAGAAGCCGCACTGGACGGCGCCGGCGTCGATGAACGCCTGCTGGATGGGGCTCAGTTCGACGCCCTCGCCCGTCTGGGAGTCCTGGCCGGGCTTGGCCTCCCACTTCTTGGCGGCGTCGAGCGAGGTGCCGCAGGCGCCCGTGGCGCAACCGGCGTGCTCGGAACGCTCCTTGGCGAAGTCCGCGAGGCCCTCGACCGTGACGACCTCGCGGCCCTCGGCCTGGCCGGCGGCGACGAGACAGGAACAGACCGGCACCCCGTCGAGGCGGACCGTGCAGGAACCGCACTCGCCCTGCTCGCAGGCGTTCTTGGAGCCGGGAAGCCCCATCCGCTCACGCAGAACGTAGAGGAGGGACTCGCCCTCCCAGACGTCGTCGGCTTCCTGCGGACGTCCGTTGACCGTGAAATTGACGCGCATGGTTATGCAGCTCCCTCAAGCGTGCGACCGGTGCCCCGGTACTGCTCCCAGGTCCAGCCGAGCTGGCGGCGGGCCATGATGCCGACGGCGTGGCGGCGGTACTTGGCGGTGCCTCGGACATCGTCGATCGGGTTGGCGGCGCCCGAGCAGAGGTCGGCGAACTGCTTCGCGACCGACGGGGTGATGATCTTGCCGTTGTCCCAGAAGCCGCCCTCTTCCAGAGCCGCGTTCAGGAAGGCCTCGGCCTCCTTGGCGCGGATCGGGGTCGGCGCGGCGGAGCCGATGCCGGTGCGGACGGTCCGGGTCTCCGGGTGGAGCGCCAGACCGAAGGCGCAGACGGCGATGACCATCGCGTTGCGGGTGCCGACCTTGGAGTACTGCTGGGGGCCGTCCGCCTTCTTGATGTGGACGGTCTTGATGAGCTCGTCGGGCTGGAGCGCGTTGCGCTTCACACCCGTGTAGAACTCGTCGATCGGGATGAACCGGCTGCCGCGCACCGACTCGACCTCGACCTCGGCGCCCGCGGCGAGCAGGGCCGGGTGGGCGTCGCCGGCGGGCGAGGCGGTGCCGAGGTTGCCCCCGACGCCACCGCGGTTACGGATCTGGGGGGAGGCGACCGTGTGCGAGGCGAGCGCGAGACCGGGCAGTTCGGCCCGCAGGTTCTCCATGATCCGGGTGTACGGGACGGAGGCGCCGAGCCGTACGTTCTCCTCGCCGACCTCGTACTCGCGCAGAAGCTCGATGCGATTGAGGTCCAGGAGGTACTCGGGGCGCCGGTGGTCGAAGTTGATCTCGACCATGACGTCGGTACCACCGGCGATGGGCACGGCCGTGGGGTGCTCGGCCTTGGCGGCGAGCGCCTCCTCCCAGCTGGCGGGGCGAAGGAAGTCCATGGTGGCTCTCTTCTAGTGATTCTGGTGATCGGGGGTCGCGCAGGGTTCCGGGGGTACGGCCGGCCCTCGACTTCACGTTCATGTGCTGTTCACGCGGTGTGTGGCCTAGTACACAAGGCCACGATCGCCCGGGTGCAGTCACCGAAAACATGAAGGAGTTGGCTGGCTCCCGTTGTCGTCTTGTAGATTCGAACGAAAGGCGGGGAACAGGAACCTCGCTGTTTTCCCCTGGAAACGGTGGCACCACTGCACCGTCGACAACGCGACACCCTCCACCCCACTGACCAAGGAACGGCGGCGACACGATGCGGCTGCGCGCACTGCTGGAGAACGACGCGCTCGGGCTGCGCCTGCTCGGCGGCGACGACGAGCTCGATCGCACCGTCCGCGGCGTGATGACGACCGACCTCAAGGACCCCAGCCGGTACCTTTCGGGCGGCGAGCTGGTGCTCACCGGCCTCGCCTGGCTGCGGGAGCCCGCCGACGCCGAGCCCTTCGCCCGCATCCTGGCCTCGGCCGGGGTCGCGGCTCTCGCCGCCGGCGAGGCGGAGCTCGGCGACATCCCCGACGATCTCGTACAGGCGTGTTCACGCCACCGGCTGCCGCTCTTCGCGGTGAACGAGTCCGTTGCGTTCGCGACGATCACCGAGCACGTTGTTCGACAGGTCTCCGGCGAGCGGGCCGGTGACCTGGCGGCCGTCGTCGACCGGCACCGGCGGCTCATGACCTCGGGACCGGCGGGCGGCGGCCCCGAGGTGGTCCTCGATCTGCTCGGCTCCGACCTGGACCTGCGGGCCTGGGTCCTCTCCCCCACCGGCCGCCAGATCGCGGGCGCGGGCGAGCCGCTCACGGCGAGCCTCGCCGCCACCCTGGCCGGTGAGCACCTGGCCGCCACCCGGACGGGGCGGCGCGGCCCGCACCGGCTGAGCACCGGCGGAACGGCGTACTCGCTCTTCCCGATCCGCAACACCGGCCGCGGTGCCGTCCCGGCCGCCCGGGACGTGCGCGAGACGGTCCTTTCGGACTGGCTGCTCGCCGTGGAGGCGGACGCCGGGGACTGGCCGGCCGCCCGGCTCGACCTGCTCCAGGGCGTCACCCAGCTGATCGCCGTCGAGCGGGACCGGCGCGACGCGGCCCGTACGGTACGGCGCCGGCTCGCCCAGGAGGTCCTCGAACTGGTCCAGACGGGCGCCGCGCCCGCCGAGATCGCGGCCAGGCTGCGGGTCGCCGCCCCGGTGCTGCTGCCCGGCCTGGGCACGGCCCCGCACTGGCAGGTGGTCGTCGCCCGGGTCGAGTGGGAGCAGGAGGCCGGGCAGGGCACCGCCGTGGACGGCGGCCCGGTCGCCCAGGCGCTCCTGGAGGAGATCCTCGTCGACCCGGCGACCGTGGGCGCCGACTCGGCCGACCGGATCGCCGTCGCGCACAGCGGCGACGAGGCCATCGCCCTCGTACCGCTGGCGGCGGGGCCGCTGCCGGACAGCGAGGACGACGGCCCTGCGGCCGCCCTCGGCCTGCACGCGGACGCGCTGCTCGCCGCCGTACGGGCCCCGCTCTCGGCCGGTCTCGCCGACGACGGGCGGCTCACCCTCGGGGTCAGCGCGGCCGTGCACTCGGCTGAGGGCCTCCGTGGGGCCCTGGAGGAGGCCAGGCACGCCCGCCGGGTCGCCGCCGCCCGTCCGGGCCGGGTCTGCGCCGCCGGCCACCACGAGCTGGCCTCGCACGTGCTGCTGCTGCCGTTCGTCCCGGACGACGTCCGGCGCGCGTTCACGGCCCGGCTGCTCGACCCGCTGCGCGACTACGACCGGCGCCACCGGGCGGAGCTGATCCCGACCCTGGAGGCGTTCCTGGACTGCGACGGCTCCTGGACGCGCTGCGCGACCCGGCTGCACCTGCACGTGAACACGCTGCGCTACCGGGTGGGCCGGATCGAGCAGCTGACCGGACGCGATCTGTCGCGTCTGGAGGACAAGCTCGACTTCTTCCTCGCCCTGCGGATGAGCTGAACGGATGAGCGGATGAGCTGAGAGGCCCGTTCGGGATTCACCCCTTCGGGCGAGTCCGGTGGAGTGACGTCCTGGCCGGTGACGCCCGTCGGCCGGGGCGGCCGGCAGGCCGCCCCAGGGCCTGATCACGGGCCTCGCGGCGATCTGACGGGCCCTCGGCCGCGGTCCCGGCAGCGGTACCCCGATCCGCCGCCCTCTTGTGAAATCTTTCACCTGACCCCTTGGCCAGGTACTCCCCTTCGTGCTGAGATGCGTTTCTCACTCAACAGCTCAATGGCGTGCTCGGGGAGGGCAATGTGGCGGATACCGCCATGTCTGGTTCCGAATCAAGTGGCGGCGAAGATCCGTCCCTCGCCTACGGCAAGGAGACGCCCGTGGAGACCGCCATATGGCGGCTCCGTTCCCGGGGATGCTGGACGGACGCGGCAGCGCTGCTCGCGCCGCACGCGGCCGAACCGGCCGCCGCACTCGAACGGGCCGCGCTGCTGATCGAGCGCTGCCTCTACACCGAACAGGGCTGGGCCGACGCCGAGGAGGCGCTCCGGGCGGCCGAGGCGGTGGCCCGCACCGACGAGGAACGCGGGGCCGCGGCCTGCGAACGGGGCTATCTCGCCTACGCGTCCACGCTGCTCGGCGTACGCGACCGGGCCGACGAGGCGCGGATGGCCCTCGGCCGGGCGGCTGCCCTGATCGCCCCGTCCGCCGAGGGCAGGCCGCTGCTCGACCTGCGGCGGGGGCTCATCGCCCAGAACCTCTCCGACTCCCCGCAGGCCGCCCGTGCCGCGTACCGCAGGGCGCACGCGGGGGCCGTCGCGCAGGGGGACTCGCTGCTGCTCTCCTCCACCTGGCGTCATCTCGCCGGACTCGCCCTGCGGGAGGGCGAGTTGGCGGAGGCCCGGCACGGCTTCGCGGAGTCGCTCCGCATCCGGGAGGAGCTGGGCTACCTGGTCGGTACGGCCCCGGCGCTCACCGCCCTCGCCACCACGGAGACGGAGCCGGAGGCGGGCCGGCTGCGCGCGGAGGCCCGCCGTCTCTTCCGGCTCCTCGGCGGGGTGCCGACCTGGCTGGCGAGCCAGCTGACGCCGCAGACGGCGGTCTGAACTCGCTTTTTCGGGAAGCCTCGTGACGCGCCTTCAGCTCTTGGGAGCGAGGCACACCAGACTCTCGTCGGTGCCGATGAGCAGCGAGCCGGAGCCGGTGACGGCGACCGCGCGGACCGGGGGGCCCGGACGGAACGACAACGTCCGGCCCCCCTCGGGGCGGTGGAGGGCGACGAGCCCGTCGGCCCAGGCCACGGCGACCAGCGGGCCGTGCGGGGTCTGGGTCGCGTGCAGGGAGACCACCGGCGAGGGGCGTTCGGTGAGGGGGTCGGGGCGCGGATCGCGGCCCGGGGTCCAGATCCGGACCGTACCGTCGGCGCCGCCGGAACAGACGAACGGGGTCTCGGAGTCGACCGCCGAGACCGCCGTGACCCGGCCGCTGTGCGAGGCCGCCTGATGCAGGCCCGTCAGCCCGAAGGCGTGCACGGAGCCGAGCCGGTCCCCCACCACCACCGAGCCCGCGATGGCCGCGAGGGCCGTCCCCGGATGCCGGGCCAGGGTCGCGGAGACCGCCTCCGTGAGGCGCTCCAGGTACGGGGCGCGGGGCGCCGCCCCCCGTACGGTGTGCAGCCTGCCCCGGTCGTCCAGAAGCAGCACCGTGCCGTCGGGCGCGGGCGCGAGCGCGGTGATCCGGCCGGGCACGGTGTGGGCAAGGCGGCCCGAGGGGCTGGCGTCGACCTCGTGGAGGAGGCGTACGGTGCCGGTGTGGTCGCCGACGAGCAGGGTTCCCTCCAGGGGGCCGCCGGCCGCGCCGAGGACGGTGACGGGGCCCGGCCACGGCGGGGTCAGGTCGCCGCGGTGACGTGCCCAGCGGAGCCGCCAGGGAGCGGCCGCCGCCAACTCGGCGAGGGTGGGGCGCAGTCGGGGATCGGCTCCGTCACCGAGGGCGGCGAGCAGCACCAACGCCCGGTCGGCCGGGGCCTGTTCACGGCAGAGTGACTGTCCGGCCCGCATCCAGGCGGCCCGCAGCCCGCCGTGGTCCTCGGCGGCGTTCTCGCCGGGACGGGCGGGCGGCTCCGGGCCGTCGAGGGTGCCCGGAAGTCCGGCGGCGGCGGAACCGGTGACGTACGCCGTGGTGACGAGCAGCGGGTCCGCCGTACAGACGGCCACCGGGTCGGAGAGGTCCGGCACAGGCCGTTCCCGCCGCGGGGCGGTGTCGTCGGCGAGGTCGGCGTCCCCTTCGAGGTCCACGACGGTCACCCTGCGGTCGGAGCGCAGGGCGGCGGGGGCGGGGGTGTCGCTGCGGGCCTCGACGACGAGACGGATCCGGCCGACACCGGCGAGTTCGGCGATCAGCTCGGTGAGCGCGGCGGGTTCGGCGGCGTCGTGCAGATCGGTGAGGAGGAGGACGGTACGGCCGGCGGGCCGGGCCTCGCTGGTGGCGAGGGCGTGCACGAGGTCGCCGGGCGACCTGGCCACCACCCCGAGGCGGTCGGCGATCGTCCAGGTCGCGCCGAGGGCGCTCTGGCCCGCGAGCGGGACGAGCACCCGTGCCGCGCGGCGGCGCGGCCGGCCGGCCCGCGGGCCGTACGCGGCGAGCCAGCCGAGCAGGGCCGTCTTGCCGCTGCCGGGGGCGCCGGTGACGAGGCAGAGCCGGGGCGCCTCGGGATCGGTGAGCCAGCCGAGCAGGGCCGTGGCCCCGGCTTCCGTGCCGGTGGCGGGTCGTCCGTCCCATGCCGGGGACGGGGTCGCGGACGGCATGGGGCACCTCACGGGCGACGCGGCGCGGACGGCTGACGTCAACGACCTTAGTGGTCCGAAGCGCCGGGAGGGACCTTGCCGATCAGGCCGGATCGGGGGTGGCCCCGGTGGGACGCCCGCTGTCCCTCCGAGCCGGTCGACGTGCTCCCGCACCGGAGCCCCGCACCCACGCTGTCGAGCGGGTGCGGGGCTCCGGACGCCCTCGGCGACCTGTCGGTCCCCGTTCAGACGAATCTCCGACCCGGGTCACGGCCCTCCAGGACCCGGGTGGCGACGGGAGTCAGGTCGGTCAGCACCTCGCACTCGACGGCAGGTTCGCGTACTTGTCCCCCGAGAAGTAGATCGCGCTGGCGTAGCCCCAGCGGCCGGCGCTGTTCCTGGCGTAGATCCACACGTTGTTGGTGGTGCCCTCGGCGGTCACCACCTCGCCGAGCCTCCAGCAGCTCACCGTGTAGGCGTTGTTCGCGTAGAGCTTGCCTATCAGCGTGAAGGTCCCGGCCGGTCCGGTCCGGTGGTTGACCGTCTTCCAGACGTTGCGGCTGTACAGGGCGAGCGGCTGGACCTGGCCGGCCTCGGTGACCCTCTCCGCCTGCTGGACGGGAGCGGCGGCCGGTGCCGCGGCGGCCGTCCCGGCCGTTCCCAGGATTCCGGTGAGAGCCATCACTCCGACACCGATCGCCGTACGGCTCTTGAGAGTTCGCATGTGCTTCTCCTCTTGCGTCATGGATTCCGGCGGCGCTGACACGCCCACAGTCCTGCGCTGTTGAGTAACCATGACCGGTCTCGGGCGACCCCGGCCATGATGTTTCGGCTTGCCGTAAACGCCGAGCTCACAAGGGGGAACAAGATGCTCCGCATCCACTTCGGAGATGCCGACCTGGGCGCCGTCCGGGTCGCCGCCGCACCGAATCCGCTCTGGGAGATCGCCGCCAGTCTGCACCGCTTCCAGACCCGGGACGGCCGTTGGGCCTACGCGGGCTGGCACCGGACCGTCCAGATCCGGTTGCGAGAGAAGGGTCTCGACCGGGCCCTTCGCACGATTCTCCTGCCCCTCTTCCCCCGGGCCGCCTACTTCCCGGACTTCCTGACGCCGGGGCGGGGCGTCGACGGTCTCGCCGCGGGGCTCGACGCGATCCTGGCGACCTCCCCCCAGCGGGTGTCGGAGGAGCTGGGCATCCTCGCCCGCACCGTCGGGGCGCCCTTATGGGCGGCGCGGCTCACCGGACTGGAGGACCGCAGGGAGCTCGTACGCGTGCTGCGCGCGTACCACGATGTCGCCATCGCCCCGTACGCCGAGGAGATCCGGTCCCGCTTCGACGCCGAACGGGCCGCGCGCAGCCGCGGGTTCATGGACGACGGCGTCGACGGCCTCCTCGGCGGCGGAGGCCCCATGATCCGGTGGCAACGGCCGTCACTGCACGTCCAGGGCCCGCCTTCGCACCGCGGTCTCCAACTGAACGGACGCGGGCTGACGCTCCTCCCCACGTACTTCCTCTGGCGGACCCCGACCAGCCTCGCCGATCCCGGACTCCCGCCCGTCCTGTGTTACCCGGTGCTCCGGGGCGCCGCCGCCGCGCCCCCGGACCGCCGGCTCGCCGACGATCCGTCCGTCCCTCTGTCGACGCTCCTCGGGCGGAGCAGGGCGACGGTCCTGCACGCGGCCGCCGCGGGGGCGACGACGGGCGAGATGGCCCGCGCGGCCGGGGTCTCGGCGGCCTCCGCCAGCCGGCACGCGACCGCGCTGCGTGACGCGGGGCTCGTCACCAGCAGTCGGCACGGCACGACCGTGCTGCACACCCTCACCCCCGTCGGCGCGTCGCTCCTCCGCGCGTCCTCGAACGACGAAGGCCTGTAGCGGGGCGGGCCGCACGGATCGGCCCTAGCCCTCCGAGCCGGTGAAGTGCTCCCGTACCAGGGTCTGTACGACGGTCAGGTCCTGGGCGATCAGGGCGTCCAGGAGAGCCGAGTGCTCGGCGGCGTCGGCGACGAGCACGCCGTGGCGGAGGGCGGGGGCGCTGAGCAGGGGCCACTGGGAGCGGCGGTGGAGGTCGTCGGCGACGGCGAGCAGCTGCTCGTTCCCCGCGAGGGAGAGGACGGCGCGGTGGAAGGCCCGGTCGGCCTCCGCGTAGTGGGCGCGGTCGCCCCGGGCGGCGGCGGCCGAGGTGGCCTCGGCGAGCGGGCGGAGCGCGGCCCAGCGGGCCGCCGGGACCGTGCGGGCGAGCCGCAGCATGACGGGGACCTCGATGAGCGCGCGGACCTCGGCGAGTTCCGCGAGCTCGCGCGGGGTGCGTTCGACGACGCGGAAGCCGCGGTTCGGCACGACTTCGACGGCGCCCTCGACGGCGAGGCGCTGCATGGCCTCGCGGACGGGGGTGGCGGAGACGCCGAAGCGCTCACCGAGGGCGGGAGCGGAGTACACCTCGCCGGGGACGAGCTCGCCGTCGACGAGGGCGGCGCGGAGTGCGTCGAGGATCTGCCCACGGACGGAGTGCCGCACGACGCGGGCGGGGACGGAGGCCTGAACGGGGGCCGTCGGCTCGCCGTGGGTGTGCTCACCCCGGGCGCACTCGGCACGCCGGCCCTGTTCGGGGACGCGGGCGGGCTCGGGGCCGGGCTCGGGCACGCGGGCGGGCTCGGGCACGCGGGCGGGCTCGGGCACGCGGGCGGGCTCGGGGACGCGGGCGTCACCCGCGACCGCCGCGTCCGCGCGTCCGGCGTCCGCGACCGCCCCTTCCGCGCGTCCAGCAGCTACCCGTCCCGCGCCCGCCGCGTCGCCGAAGGGCGGCGGGGACTGTCTCCCCGTCGCCCGCTCGCGCGCTGCGCCCTGCTCCACCCGGGTCCTCCTGCGGCCTCGTGCCGGGCCCGGCTCGCGTTGCCGGGGTCCTCTGTGCACCATAGGCGAACGGACCGACATCAGGGCCGTGGGGGCCGCCCCGCTGGTGGGGGGCGGTGGGCCGGTGGTGAGAGGTGACCCCGAATCGGGTAAGGTAAGGCTAACCTGCCAACGCTCGCGATTCGGTGGTCCGCATGACCGTCCCCGCCCTGTTGCCCGCCCCTCCGACCTCGCCCGTCGCGGCCGCCTACGCGCGCCTCGCCGAGGTCTTCCCCCATCTGCGGATAGAGGAAGCCTCCCCGGGTGAGCGGCTGCCGCGCGGCGCCGGCTGGGTCGGCGCGGAGGACCTGGCGGCCGGCGGCCCCGACCTCGACGCCTTCCTCGCCTGGGACAACGCGCAGGTGCTGCGCGACTACGGCACCCAGGCCCGCCCCGACGTCGTCGCCAGTTTCGGACTGCACCGGTACGCCTGGCCCGCCTGTCTCCTCGTCACGGTCCCCTGGTTCCTGGACCGCAGGGCCCCCCGCCTCCCCGCCCGGAACGTCTCCTTCCAGCGTGCGCTCGGCCGACTGTCGGTCCGGGTCGAGGAGTTCGCCTGTCTGCCGGGCGACCCCGCCGCCGCGCTGCCCGGCGCCCGGGTCGTCGCCGACGAGGACGCGCTGCGGGCCGAGGTGCGCGCCTCGCTCGCCGAGCACTTCGAGGCGATCCTCGACGGCTTCGGCTCCCGGATGCGGCGCGGCCGCCGCGCCCTGTGGGGGATGGCCACGGACGAGATCGTCGAGGGCCTCTGGTACGTCGGGACGCTGCTCGGCGAGGAGCGGCGGGCGATGGACGAGCTCGAACTCCTCATGCCGGGCACGGCCAAGCCGTACAAGCCGTACGCGGGTGCCGCCGGCTTCCGCGAGCTGGCCGGTTCCGAGGGGCCGGACGGGGAGCCTCGCGCCACCCGCGACCGGGCCACCTGCTGCTTCTTCTACACGCTGCGGCCCGACGACACCTGTGTCACCTGCCCGCGTACCTGCGATGCCGAGCGGGTCCGCAGGCTGGCCGCGGCCGCCTGAGACTCCCGGGTGATTACGCCACCCGAACGGGTGGCGTAAATCGAACCCAAACCCCCTCCCCTGCATGGGTGTTCGACCAGATCGCACCTATTCGTATGCCGTGGCGCCCCGATGGCGTGCTCTTGCCCGGAAACCCCTTGAGCGCCCCGCGGGGTCGGCCAGTATGGGCCGCCAAACGCCCTACTGCGATGCAAGGGACACCGCATGAGACTGACCGACATATCGCTGGACTGGCTGCTTCCGGGTGGCGTGATGGTGGCCGGAGTCCTGACGGCGGTGGCGGTGCTCGCGCGCGGGAAGCGCGCCGGTGACCAGGCCGCGGCCGAGGACTCCTGGGAACGCAACGAGGAGCGCCGCAGACGCAAGGAGGCCGTTTACGGCACCGCTTCCTACGTCCTCCTCTTCTGCTGTGCCGCGGTCGCCGCGGCGCTCTCCTTCCATGGACTGGTCGGCTTCGGCCGGCAGAACCTCAACCTCACCGGAGGCTGGGAGTACCTGGTCCCCTTCGGCCTCGACGGCGCCGCCATGTTCTGCTCGGTGCTCGCGGTCCGCGAGGCCAGCCACGGCGACGCGGCGCTCGGTTCGCGCCTCCTCGTCTGGCTGTTCGCGGGGGCGGCCGCCTGGTTCAACTGGGTGCACGCACCGCGCGGCCTCGGCCACGACGGGGCCCCGCAGTTCTTCGCGGGCATGTCCCTCTCGGCGGCGGTCCTGTTCGACCGGGCCCTCAAGCAGACCCGCAGGGCCGCGCTGCGCGAGCAGGGCCTGGTGCCCCGCCCGCTGCCGCAGATCCGGATCGTCCGGTGGCTGAGGGCGCCCCGGGAGACCTTCGCCGCCTGGTCGCTGATGCTTCTGGAGGGCGTACGGACCCTGGACGAGGCTGTCGACGAGGTACGTGAGGACCGGCGGGAGAAGGAGCAGAACCGCATCCGCCGGCGCGACCAGGTCAAGCTCGACCGGGCGCGGCTCAAGGCGATCAACCGCCAGCACCGGGCCTTCGGGCTCGGCAGGGGCGGCGGGCGCCAGGTCGAGATGGCGGCGCTGGGCGCCCCACCCGGGGCCGGAACGGGCCCGGGTCCGGGGCCCGGCAACGGCTCGGGTTCGGGTTCCGGTTCCGCTTCGGCGTCCGTGCAGGCCGCCGTCGCGGAACCCGCCATAGCGGACCCTGGACAGCTGCCGCTTCGCCCCCGGCCATCCCTCCAAGCCGTCAGGGGTCGTGACATCCAGTCGGGCGACTCCCGGACGGTGGACCTCACCGCGGAGGACGACACCCAGACGCTGCCCCGTCTCGACTCCCTGGAGCGCAAGCTCAAGGATCTGGAGCAGCAGTTCGGCTGACGCACCTCACCGTCCGCCGGACACACCGTCCACCGCACGCCTCGGCGGGGCCGCCTCTCAGGCGGCCCCGCCGTTCAGTTCGAACCACACCACCTTGCCCACCTCCTGGTCCTCGACCCCCCAGGAGTCGGCCAGGGCCTCGACGAGGACGAGCCCCCGGCCGTGCGTACCGTCGTCGGCGCGCGGTACGTGCGGTGGGGCGAGTCCCGGGACGAAGTCACGGACCTCGACCCTCAGCTGCTCGGGCACGACCGTCGCGGTGACGACGGCTCCGTGCTCGGTGTGGATCAGGGCGTTGGTCACCAGTTCACTGGTGAGCAGTTCCGCCACGTCGGAGGCCCCAGGGCCGCCCCATCTCCGCAGCAGTTCACGCAGGGCACGTCGCACCTCCGGCACCGCGGTGAGATCAGCGCATCCCACCTTCCTGAGCAGTTGAGTCGGCTGTCGTGCCTCCCCGGCCATATCCCCCCACACACAGATCGCGTCGAACAGGCTCACGGGGATGCATGCCCCGCCAAAACGCCCGCATTCCCTCAGGGCCGGGGCACGTTGCGCAGGTTGGAGCGGGCCATCTGGACCATCCGGCCCACTCCCCCGTCCAGGACGATCTTGCTGGCGGAGAGGGCGAAGCCGGTCACCATGTCGGCGCTGATCTTCGGCGGGATGGAGAGCGCGTTGGGGTCGGTGACGACGTCCACGAGGGCCGGGCCCTTGTGCTTGAAGGCGTCCTTGAGTGCGTTCGTCAGCTGTTTGGGCTTCTCGACGCGGACGCCGTAAGCGCCGGCGGCGCGGGCGATCGCCGCGAAGTCCGGGTTCTTGTTCGTCGTTCCGTACGAAGGGAGACCGGCGACCAGCATCTCCAGTTCGACCATGCCGAGCGAGGAGTTGTTGAACACGATCACCTTCACGGGCAGGTCGTACTGCACGAGGGTGAGGAAGTCGCCCATCAGCATGGAGAAGCCGCCGTCGCCGGAGAGCGAGACGACCTGCCGGTTCCGGTCGGTGAACTGTGCGCCGATGGCCTGGGGCAGGGCGTTCGCCATCGAGCCGTGGCTGAAGGAGCCGATGATCCGGCGTCGCCCGTTGGGGCTGAGGTAGCGGGCCGCCCAGACGTTGTTCATACCCGTGTCGACCGTGAAGACGGCATCCCCGTCGGCCAGTTCGTCGATGACGGAGGCGACGTACTCGGGGTGGATGGGGACGTGCTTCTCGACCTTGCGGGTGTAGGCCTTGATGACGCCTTCGAGGGCGTCGGCGTGCTTCTTGAGCATCTTGTCGAGGAAGCGGCGGTCGGTCTTGGCCCGGACGCGCGGGATCACACAGCGCAGGGTCTCGCGGACGTCGCCCCAGACGGCGAGGTCGAGCCGGGAGCGGCGGCCGAGGTGCTCGGCCCTGACGTCCACCTGCACGATCTTCACGTCGTCGGGCAGGAAGGCGTTGTACGGGAAGTCGGTGCCGAGCAGGATCAGCAGGTCGCACTCGTGGGTGGCCTCGTAGGCGGCGCCGTATCCGAGGAGGCCGCTCATGCCGACGTCATAAGGATTGTCGTACTGGATCCACTCCTTGCCGCGCAGGGCGTGGCCGACCGGTGCCTTGATCCGCTCGGCGAACTGCATCACCTCGGCATGCGCGCCCGCCGTGCCGCTGCCGCAGAAGAGCGTCACCCGGCCGGCCTCGTCGATCATCCGTACGAGGGCGTCGATCTCGGTGTCTCCGGGGCGGACGGTCGGCCGGGTGGTGACGAGGGCCGTCTCCGCCGTCTTGTCCGGTGCCGGCTGGGAGGCGATGTCGCCGGGGAGCGAGACCACGCTGACGCCGCGGCGGCCGACGGCGTGCTGGATCGCCGTGTGGAGCAGCCGGGGCATCTGCTGGGGGTTGGAGATGAGTTCGCTGTAGTGGCTGCACTCGCGGAACAGCTGGTCGGGGTGGGTCTCCTGGAAGTAGCTCAGGCCGATCTCGCTGGACGGGATCTGTGAGGCGAGGGCAAGGACGGGGGCCATCGAGCGGTGGGCGTCGTAAAGCCCGTTGATCAGGTGCAGGTTGCCCGGCCCGCAGGAGCCCGCGCAGGCGGCGAGACCGCCGGTGATCTGCGCCTCGGCGCCGGCGGCGAAGGCCGCGGTCTCCTCGTGCCGCACATGGATCCAGTCGATGCCCCGGGTACGGCGGATCGCGTCGACGACGGGGTTGAGGCTGTCACCGACGACGCCGTACAGGCGCCGCACGCCCGCGCGGACGAGGATGTCGACGAACTGTTCCGCCACGTTCTGTTTGGCCATGGCTCCATCAACACATGGCCCGGCGGGTTGCGCCCGGTGGGTTGCGCCCGGTGGATTACGCCTCCCAGACGCCCACCCCGGTACGGTCGTCGGCGTAACCGGTCACCCTCAGCTGGGTGTCGGCGAGGAAGGTGGCGAGGCCGGGCGCCTCGGTGTCGGCCCAGCGGTCGGCGAGCTCGCGGGCGAGCGCGGGTTCGCCGCGCATCGGCTCGGCGAGGCCGGGCGAGGCGAGGAGCAGGGTGTCGCCGGGGCGGGCGACGGAGGCACGGAAGCGGAACGGCTCGGCGGGCGGCGCCACGGGTTCCTCGACGAGCGGCGCGGGGGCGGTGGTGATGCCGAGGTCCATGGTGAGCCGGTCGCCCTCCTCGGTCTCCGAGGCGACGGCCTCAGGGGATGGGTTCGGGGGCGGGTTCGGCGGCGGTGAGCCGAAGCCGACGACGGGGGCGCCGGTGACGGCGGCCGGTCCGGGCAGGAGCGGTTCGATGTCCTGCCAGGCGCCGTCGCGGAGCCGGAAGAGACCGCCGCCGCCGATGCCGAAGAAGACCCGGGTGCGGCAGGCGGGGTCGGCGGGGACCAGCAGGCAGCGGAGGGTCGCGGTGTACTCGTCGGGGGCGAGGCCCCGGTCGGCGGCGCGGGCCCTGAGCTTGCCGTACGTACGGTCGGTGAGCCGGTGCAGTCCCGACTTGAGGTCGCCGCGGCGGCCGGACCTGATGTCCTCGGAGAGCCGGGCGTGGCTGCGGCAGACGGCCTCGGCGATCCACCGGCAGGCGTCGGCGGCGGCGAGATGGGCGTCCTCGGCGGCGCGGGAGCCCGCGGCGACGGCGACGAGGACCAGCGCGGTCTCGTCGTGGCCGAAGCGGGCGGTGAGCAGGGCGTCGCGGCGGGGCTCGCCCCGGTAGCGGGCGGAGTCGCCCCGTACGGAGGCGGCCCGCACGGTGCAGGTGCCGTAGCGGGCGCCGTCGAGGACGGTGTCGGCGACCAGCTCGCCGAGCTCCCCCGGCCGGGCGACGGGCAGGGCGGTCGGCTCCGGCTCGTAGGTGGGCGGCCGGCTGCCGACGAATCCGGTACGGGGACGGGGGACGGAGACCTCGACGGTGAGGTCGTGTCCGGCGCCGGTCAGGTCCTCCGCCTGGGCCTCCCCCGGGTCGGGCTCGGGCTCCGGCGGCCCCGGCACCTGGGCGGTGGGCGCCTCGACCGGCGGGGCGGCCGGGGGCGGCGGAGGCGGCGCGGGAAAGGTCTGCGGCCCCTCGGGCGGCGCCTCCCAGGGCGCCGGGCCGGAGACGCGCGGCACAGCCCGGGGCGCGGGTTCATGGCCGGGCACGGGCGGCACGGTGGGCGCGGGCGGCGGCCCGGTGGGCGCGGCGGTCGGGACCGGCGGCGGTCCTGTGGGCGCGGCGGTCGGGACCGGCGGCGGCCCGGTGGGCGCGACAGTCGGGGCCGGCGGCGGAGGTGGCTCCGGGGCGGGCGTCGGGGCCCGCGAGCCCGTCGTGGCGCGGGTCGCCGTGGCGAAGTGGTCGTCGAGTGTGTCACCCGAGGCCGTCGGGGCCGTGTCCGGCGCCGACTCGTCGTAGAGCTTGTCCCACCAGTTGCTGTCCCCCTGCTGAGTCATGCCCCTATTTTCCACCGCGCACGGCGCCCGAAAACGGGACATCAGGAAAACCGTTGCTGCGAATGGGTGGTCCGCCGGGCGGCCCCACCCCCCACGGGAAGGACGCCCGGCGGACCGGCGTGGTCAGCGCACGTCGTAGGCGCGGACCACGGTCTGGGTGACGGAGTTGCCGTTGGCGTCCGTCAGTTCGGTCTTCAGGGTGACGGGCTTGCCGGCCGCGCCCGTGTGGTTCACGGTCGCGGTCCAGTGACCGCCCTGCTGGGAGACCCGCGCTTCGGTCCAGGTCGTACCCCCGTCATAGGAGTACGAAAGCTTCGCCGAGGTGAGCGCTGCGGGGGTGTAGCCCGCGTGACCCGTCGCGGTGAGGCCGATGTGCTGGCCGTCGGTCGCGGCGAGGGTCTTGAGTCCGTCCTCCGGAAGGTCGTACCGGGGGAAGAGAATCGGGATGCCTTGAGAATAGACGGTCTCGTCAAGCTTGGAGGTGAATTCCCACACCGAGTTGACGGATGTGGAGCGGGCCCACACCTTGCTGCCGATCTTCATGGTGTTCTGTTCGAGCGTGTACGTCCCGGCTTCGGCCGGTACCTCGAAGGCGCCGAACGGCCAGGCGTTCTCGCCGAGAAGCTCTCCGTCGCGGCTGAGCCGGAGGTTGCCGATGTCGCCGAAGGACCCGGGCTCGGCGTGGTGGGTGCTGTCGCCCCACATGGCGTTCTTGAAGCCGATGAGGTTGCCCTGCCGCTCGGAGACGAGGACCGGCTCGCCGGTCGTGTCGCGTGGGGCGGTGGGGGCGATGACTCCGTCGTACCAGCGCTCGGTCCGCTTCTCGCCGGGCGTGTACGTGTGGCGGGCGCCGATCATGAGTTCACCGAACGGGAAGCTGCTGTTGACCATCTGGCTCCAGGCGGTGTCACCGGTGCTGTGGTACTCGGTGCGGGTGCCGGGCGCGGGGACGGTCTCCAGGGAGCCGAAGGAGACGCTGACGCCGTTCGGCCGGTGGGCGGCCGGGAAGTCGGTGAAGTCGGTGGTGATGCCGGCCGAGCCGTAGGTGGAGTCCGTACGGCCCAACTGGCCGTCGCGGACGGTGTAGTTCTTGTCGTCCCGGATCGCGCGGGTCTCGGGGAAGGCCAGGTTGTAGACGTACGGGGTCTTCGCGGTGGCCTGCCAGGCGAGGGTGACCTCGCCCGCCGCCAGCCTGCCGAGGAGCGCGGTCGCCTCCGTGGACGGGACGGAGAGGACCGGCAGTCCGAGTCCGGTGAAGGAGCCGCCCGGGTACCAGCGGCCGGGGGCCGAGTGGTACGTGACGACGGCGACGGCGCCTGCGGCCTTGGCGTTACGGGCGAGGGCTCCCGCGCCGGTGGAGCCGTCGGGCAGGCGGACGAGGGCGATACGGCCCTGGACGCCGGCGGCCTTCAGTTCCTCCGGGGTCCCGGTCCCGGCGTCGACGAGACGGGCGGAGCCGGTGCCGTCGAGGTTGTCGGAGCCGAGGGAGGCGGTGAGCGGGTGCAGGGTCAGGCCGTCGGTGGTGCGCAGCGAGGTGATCTGCGGGGCCCCGGCGCGCCAGTAGCTGCCGAACTCGAAGTCGCCCTCGTCGGCGGCGCCTTCGACCGAGGCGTAGTAGGAGCGGATCGAGCGCGGGCCCGCCGCGGTGCCGGCGTGCAGCCAGGTGTCGTCCCAGGAGCGGGCGAACGCGAGGGTGACACCGCGGAGTTCGGTGGCCTTGTCGGTCTTCACCGACAACTTGTGGGCCTCGCGGGCGTCGAGGGCGACGGTGGTGTCCTTCCGCAGCTCCAGCTGCGGGCGGCCGAGGTAGCTGAGGGAGTCGTTCAGCGTGGCGCCCTCGCCCGCGTCGGGGGTGGTGACGAAGGAGGAGAGGAAGTAGCTGCCGGGGCGCAGGCGGTAGACCTGGTCGGCTGCGCCCTCGTTGAAGCGGCGCTCACCGCTGGCGTCGTCGGTGCCGATGATGTCGAGGGAGGAGGCGCCGGTGGCCGGCTTGCCTTGGCGGTCGATCAGCTTGACGCGGAGGGTGACGGTCTCGGGCTCGACGTACAGCGAGAACGGGGTGGAGACGTGGACGCCGCCCTTGCCGGTGGCGATCACGCGGCCGGTGACGTCGCCGTACTGGGCGCGGTCCAGGTGGGCGGTGGGGTCGAGGGCCAGCGGGACCTGGACGGTGGCGCCGGCCGGGACGGTGACGGTGCGCCGGTCGAGGCGCGCGACCGAACTCCGTACGCGGGAGCCGTCGTTGCCGGTGACCTTCTCGACGGCGAGGTTCAGGGTGACCGGGGCGCCGGAGGTGTTGGTGTACGGGACGGAGACCGTGGTGCGGTCGGTCTTGTCCTGCGGCCAGTTGTAGGTGCCGCCCTGGACGGCGGGCGAGCCGAGGACCGTCTGGTCGATCGCGGCCTTGACGTCGAGGCGGCCGCCGCCGACCTCGCGGACGTCGCCGGGGACGGAGCTCTCGGCGGAGGCGACGAGCGCGGCCTTGACCTGCTGACCGGTCCAGTCGGGGTGGCGCTGCTTGACGATGGCGGCGGCGCCCGCGACGTGCGGGGTGGCCATCGACGTACCGGACATGGCCTGGTAGGCGTAGACGCCACGGCCGCCTGCCGCGGCGGCGGAGATGCCGACGCCGGGGGCGGCTATCTCGGGCTTGAGGGTGTGCTGGACGATCGTCGGGCCCCGGCTGGAGAAGTACGCGGTGGAGTCGTCGCGGTCGGTGGCGCCGACGGTGAGGACGCTGGGGGCGCAGCCGGGCGAGGAGACCGTGTTGTGCGTCGGGCCCGAGTTGCCCGCGGCGACGACGAACAACGTGCCCTCGTTCCGGGCGAGTTCCTCGGCCGCGACGCTCATCGGGTCGGTGCAGTCGGTGGGTACGGGGCTGCCGAGGCTCATCGAGACGACGTCGGCGCCCTGGGCGACGGCCCACTCCATGCCCGCGATGATCCAGGAGGCGGCGCCGGAGCCCGAGTCGTTGAGGACCTTGCCGTTGAGGAGGGCGGCGCCGGGCGCCACGCCCTTCTGCTTGCCGCCGCTCGCGGCTCCCGAGCCGCCGACGGTGGAGAGGGTGTGGGTGCCGTGGCCCTGGCGGTCGCCGGCGGTCTCGGAGTCGGTGAAGTTCTCCGAGGCGGTGACGCGGCCCTTGAGGTCGGGGTGCTCGGCGTCGGCTCCGGTGTCGAGGACGGCGACCTCGGTGCCCGTCCCGTCGTAACCGGCGGCCCAGGCCTCGGGGGCGTGGACCTGCTTCGTCGAGCGTTCCAGGGTGGCCTGGACCTTGCGGTCGAGCCAGAGCTTCGTGATGCCCGAGGCGGAGCGGGCCGCGGGGGCGTTCAGCTCGGCCCAGAAGGTGGCGGCCTGCTTCTTCTCCGCCGTGAGCGCGACGCCGTCGATGGTCCTGAGGACCTGGCCGCGCCGGGCGCCGCGCGGGGCGGCGGGGACGGAGCGGGCGAGGTCGGTGCCGTAGACGGCGATGAGGGGCAGCGTGGTGGTGGCGGCGTCGTCGTAGCCCTGGCGGACGAGTCCGGTGACGTTGAAGAGCTGCTCGTCGACGCGTCCGGCGGCGAGCGCGGCGGTGGCGTCCTCGGGATAGACGTACAGGTCCTGGCCGGAGCGGCGGGTCTGGACCAGGGGGACGGTGCCGTCCTCGCGGGGCAGGGTGGTGGCGGCGGGGTTGCCGTCGGCGTCGTGGGTGACCACGACGCGGTCTCCGGTCACCAGGGTCACGGTCGCGGGCCGGTCCCCGGCGCGGGCGGGGGCCTCGCCGCCCACCAGCGGTCGCTTGCCGGCCGTGTCGTCCTGCGGCTCGTTCGCCACGGACGGCGCGACCGCGGTGACGGCAAGGACGACGGCGGTCGCCGCCCCCAGGGCCGTACGCGAAATCGGGCGCATCGCTCTCCCCATCTGATTCCGGAAATCGGGCACAGAACACCCGTCTCCGGTGGCTGTTGATGCTGCGGTGGCGCCACATTGGCAGAGGTGAGGGCGGTGCAGGGATGATGGGGAAGGCGGGAATACGCCGTGGCCGTTTCCCGCCAGGTCACCAACGGAACGAATGCCTCCGGTGAACGTCCCGGGAAGATCGGGGACGCTCGCCGGCGGTGGGGCGAGGGGTGGGGCATCCATGCTGGGAGCGATAGGACTCGACGAGCGCCAGGAGTCCGCGTACCGGGCGCTGGTCGCCCTGGGCGCGGCCGAGGTGACGGACCTCGCGCACCGGCTCGCGCTGCCCGAGCGGGACACCGAGCGGGCGTTGCGCCGTCTTGAGTCGCAGGGGCTCGCGGCCCAGTCCTCGGCCGGGATCGGGCGGTGGGTGGCGGCGCCGCCGGGGGTGGCGCTCGGCGCGCTGCTGACCCAGCAGCGCCACGAGCTGGAGCAGGCGGAGCTGACGGCGAAGCTGCTCGCGGAGGAGTACCGGGCGGAGGCCGCGGAGGCCGCCGTGCACGACCTGGTGGAGGTGGTGACCGGGGCGAGCGCCGTCACCCACCGCTTCCTCCAGCTCCAGCTGGGCGCGCAGGAGGAGGTCTGCGCCCTGGTGACGGGCAAGCCGATCGCGGTCTCCGGCATGGAGAACGACGCGGAGGAGCAGGCCGCGGGGCGGGGGGTGCGCTACCGGGTGGTGATCGAGCGCGAGGTGCTCACGCTCCCGTCCGGGCTCCTCGAACTCTCGGCGGCGCTCGGCCGTGAGGAGCGGATCAGGGTCGCCGACCGGGTCCCGACGAAGCTGGTGGTCGCCGACCGGAACCTGGCGATGGTGCCGCTGACCGGGCGGGGCGCGGAGCCCGCGGCGATCGTCGTGCACGCGAGCGGACTTCTCGAATCGCTGATGGGCCTGTTCGAGTCGGTGTGGCGCGACGCGCTGCCGCTGCGGCTCGGGGCGGGCGCGCAGATCACCGAGGACGAGGCGCCGGGCCCGGACGTCATGGACCTGGAGATCCTGTCACTGCTGCTCGCCGGGATGACGGACGCGAGCGTGGCCAAGCAGCTGGACCTGGGGCTGCGGACCGTACAGAGACGGGTGAAGGGGCTCATGGAGCTGACCGGGGTGACGACCCGGCTGCAGCTGGGCTGGCACGCGTACGAGAAGGGCTGGGTGGCGCGCGGCTGAGGGGGCCGCCGCTGGAGGTCCGTCGCTCGCGGGCGCGGGTAGGCACGCCCCGGATGGCGGCCGCGACCTGCGCGTTCGCGGAATGTGGGGGACGCTGGTCAGCGTGGGTGTGTGGCAGCTCCTGATGGTCGCGACGGTGATGCTGCTCGGCGTGTTCGGGGTGCTGGCCCCCGGCGTGCCGGGGACGTGGCTCGTGTGGGCGGCGATGCTGTGGTGGTCTCTGCACGAGCGGACGGACCTCGCCTGGATCCTGCTGGCCTCCACGACAGGTCTGCTGCTCCTCACGCAGGTCGTCGTGTGGCAGCTGCCCCCGCGCCGGTTCCGGGGCGTCGGCATCACCCGGCGGATGGTGACGTACGCCGGGGCGGGCGCGCTCCTGGGTTTCGTCCTGGTCCCGGTGGTCGGCGCGATTCCCGGCTTCGTCGGCGGGATCTACCTCTCCGAGCGACTTCGCCTCGGCGGTCACGGGCAGGCGCGGGCGGCGACCCGGACCGTGATGCGGGCGGCCGGCAGGAGCGTGCTCGTCGAACTCTTCGCCTGCCTGCTGGTCGTCGGGGCGTGGGCGGGCGCGGTCCTCTGGGGCTGAGCCGCCGCGAGCTTCAGCGGGCCGGGGCGAGGTAGCGCGCCGCGTACGAGCGCCACGGCCGCCACTCCTCCGCGTCAGGCCCCGCCGCCGGTGGCACGTCCGGGTCGCCGAGGGACCGCATGCGGATCAGGGCCGCCGCCTCCGCCGTAACCCCGGGGACGGCGAGCAGGGCCCGCTCGGCCTCGTCGCGGTCGGCGCCGGGGTCGAGGCGTACGGCTCCGCCGGCGAGGGCGCGGGCCAGCGGTCCTGCGACGGGGTGGCCGGTCAGGGCGGCCGGTTCGGGGAAGACGTGGGTGAGGGTGCCGCAGGCCGTGGCGAGCGGGGTGCCGTACCGCTCGACGAGCCGGGCCGACTCCTCGGCGCCGAGGACCGTCCGCAGCGCGAACTCCTCGGGGTCGGCCGTGCCCGGGGAGCGCACGCCCGGCCGGGCCGCCACCTCGGCGGCCAGCCCGGGTGCCGCCCCGAGGCGCTCGGCCACCGCGTACGGGTCGGCGTCCAGGTCGAGGAGGCGGCGCAGCCGGTGCACGGCGGTGGTGAGGTCGCGCAGCTCGGTGAGGTGGATGCGGGCGTCCAGCCAGCGCCCGGCGGAGCGCTCGTCGACGGAGACGACGCCGGTGCCGTACGGCAGGCGGAGCGTACGCCGGTAGGTGCGGGCGCCGGGGGCGCCGACGACCTCCTCCACGCGGGGTACGGCCTCGGCCGCGAGCAGGTCGAAGACCTCCCCCGCCGCGTACGGTCCCCGGTGGGCGAGCCGCAGCGGGACCCCGGCGGCGAGCGCGGTACGGGCTCCGGCGCCGCTGCCCGCCTCGGCGCGCAGGGAGGTGGGGGTCCTGGCGTAGACGGCGCGGATCGTCTCGTTGAACTGGCGGACGCTGGCGAAGCCGGCCGCGAAGGCGATCTCGGTGACGGGGAGTCCGGTGGTCTGGAGCAGCAGCCGCGCGGTGTGCGCCCGCTGGGCGCGGGCGAGCGCGACGGGCCCGGCGCCCAGCTCGGCGGTGAGCTGGCGCTGCACCTGCCGGGTGCTGTAGCCGAGGCGTCCGGCGAGGCCTGGGACGCCCTCGCGGTCGACGACGCCGTCGCCGATCATCCGCATGGCGCGCCCGACGACATCGGCCCGTACGTTCCACTCGGCGGAGCCGGGCACGGCGTCCGGCCGGCAGCGGCGGCAGGCGCGGAAGCCGTGGCCCTGGGCGGCGGCGGCCGTCGGGAAGAACGCGACGTTCTGCCGTTTGGGGGTGACGGCGGGGCAGCTGGGGCGGCAGTAGATGCCGGTGGTCCGGACGGCGAAGAAGAACTCTCCGTCGAACCGGGCGTCCCTGCTGCTGACCGCCTCGTAGCGGGTGTCGTCGTCCCTCATGGCTCCCAGTGTGTGACCTCCGACGGCACCGGGCTCGCGGTTTTCGGACGCGACGCTCGGAGGGGACGAGCACGCCGTCCCCTCCGGCGGGCTCGCTAACGCCCGTGCCCGCGCTTCATCTCCAGGGCCTTCCGGCCCGCCGCGTGCCGACGCTTCCAGTCCTTGAGCATCTCGGTGCGCAGCCGGGCGTCCGTCTTGGCGACGAGCCGCCGGTTCTCGCGGAGCAGCTTGCGGTAGCTCTCCAGACGGCGTACCGAGAGCGTGCCGTCCTCGATCGCCGCCGCGACCGCGCAGCCCGGCTCCGACTCGTGGCCGCAGTCGTGGAAACGGCAGTTCCCGGCCAGTTCCTCGATCTCCGCGAAGACCTGGCCGACGCCGGCCTCGGCGTCCCAGAGTCCGACGCCGCGCAGTCCTGGGGTGTCGATGAGGACTCCCCCGCCGGGCAGCACGAAGAGATTGCGGGTGGTCGTGGTGTGGCGGCCCTTGCCGTCGATGTCCCGGGCTGCCTGGACGTCCATGACGTCCTCGCCGACGAGGACGTTGGCCAGGGTCGACTTCCCGGCGCCGGAGACGCCGAGCAGCACGGTCGTGCCGCCCGCGACGGTCGCGGCGAGCACGTCGAGGCCTTCGCCCGTGGTGGAACTGAGCGGCAGCACCTGCACGCCGGGCGCGACCGTCTCCACGTCGTCGACGAGGTAGGAGAGTCCGACCGGGTCGGGCACGAGGTCGGCCTTGCTGAGGACGACGGTCGGCTGGGCGCCGGACTCCCAGGCCAGGGCGAGGAAGCGTTCGATCCGGCCGAGGTCGAGCTCGACGGCGAGCGAGACGGTGATGACGGCGTGGTCGACGTTGGCGGCGAGGATCTGTCCCTCGGACCGCTTGGAGGAGGTGGAACGCGCGAAGGCCGTACGGCGCGGCAGGCAGGCCCGTACGTACCGGGGGTCACGGACGCCCGCCGGGTCGACGGCCGCCCAGTCGCCGGTGCACACGACCCGGAGCGGGTCGTGCGGGGTCACGAACGCCGTGTCGGCGCGGACGACCCCCTCGTCGGTGGCTACGTCGCACTGGCCACGGTCCACGCGGATGACCCGCCCCGGGACGAGACCCTGGGCGGCGTAGGGCGCGAAGGCGGCGGCCCAGCCGGAGTCCCAGCCGTGGGCGTCGAGCAGCGAGGTGGCGGAGGTGAGGTGGGAAAGCGGGAGAGACAAGGGGGACCCTTCGAAGGGCGGCCCCGGCAGCGCGCTCGGCGCGCGGAAGTCGAGTGGATGTCAGCCGGAGGCCACAGGGGTGGGAACGATGAACTCCTGAATGCGGGCAGAGCCCGTCACCGTGACAGTCATCAATGTCCTCACCTCCTGCTTCTCCTCAACGAACCAACTCCCGTCCCCTCGGGAACGGATGAGCAGAACCTTAGCCCCGCCTCCGGGAGCGCGCCACCGATTAACGGCTGCGGTCGCGAGATCCGCGAGAAGCACCTTTGCTGGACTCGCGGCGGGTGCTCCGCCGCTCCGCGGGCGCCCGCGGAGTGTTCCGACGCGAACCGAGGTCCTCATGAGCATGCGAGCGGAGCGGGAGGGGGAGGGGGACCGGCTCGTGGAGTCCGAAGAGGGCGATCGACTGCGGGACCTGCTGCGAACTCCCGCGTACCTCAGGGCCCTGGTCTTCAGTGCGCTGATCGGCATCCCCGTCTCTCTGGCGGCCTTCTGGTTCCTCGCCGGCCTGCACCGGTTGGAGCACGTGCTCTGGTCCGACGTGCCGAAGTCACTCGGCTGGGACGCCCCGCCGGCCTGGTGGCCGCTGCCGCTGCTCGCCGTCGCCGGGGTCGGCGTGGGGCTGGTGGTGACCCGGCTGCCGGGCGCGGGCGGTCATGTTCCCGCCTACGGTCTGCACCCGGGAGGGACCCCGCCGGCCGCCCTGCCCGGGGTGGTCGTCGCGGCGGCGGCGAGCCTGCCGCTCGGCGCCGTCCTCGGCCCGGAGGCTCCCCTGATCGCGCTCGGCGGCGGCCTGGCTCTGCTCTTCCGGCATCTCGTGCGGGCTCCCGCCACCCCGCAGAGCACCGCGCTGCTGGGTGCGGCGGGCGCGGCGGCAGCCGTCTCCGCCATCTTCGGCAATCCGCTCATCGCCGCCGTGCTCCTCCTCGAGGTGGCGGGCGTGGGCGGTCCACAGCTGTTCGTCGTCATGCTCCCGGCCCTGTTGTCGAGCGGCGTCGGAGCCGTGGTGTTCACGGGCTTCGGACGCTGGACCGGTCTCGAGACGGGCATCCTCGCCTTCCGCTTCCCCACCGCTCCCCCACGTCTGGACATCGGGGACGTGGGGTGGTCGATCGTGCTGGCGGCGGCTGTGGGCGCGCTGGTGCACCTGGTGATCGCCGGTGGTCGGCTGACCGCCGATCTCGTCGCGGTGTCTCCCCTGAGGCGAACGGTGATGTGCTCGACCGCCGCGGGCGGCTGCGCCGCCCTCTACGCGCTCCTCACGGGCCGCACCCCCTTCGAGGTCGCCTCGTCGGGCCAGGCCACGCTCGCCGGTCTCACCGCCGATCCGCACTCCTGGAGCGTGGGCGCTCTCCTGGCCGTCCTGCTGTTCAAGAGCGGCGCGTACATCCTCTGCATGGGCAGCCTGCGCGGCGGACTGGTGTTCCCCGTGCTCTTCATGGGCGCGGCCGCGGGTGTGCTGCTCGCGCCGCTGCCCGGCCTCGGGGTGATTCCCGCTGTCGCCGCGGGGATGGCGGCGGCAACGGCGGCCGCGTTGCGGCTTCCGGTCAGCAGCGTGCTTCTGGTGGTCCTGGTCCTCGGGAACACCGAGATGATCCCGGTGGTGATCCTGGCCGCCGTGACGTCCTTCGTCACCGCCGAGCTGCTTCCGCCCTGGCCTCGGCCGCGCCCCGCCTCCCGCCTTCCGGCTCGGTGATCAGCCGACGAGCCGGTAGAGGCTTCTGCCGACGAGCCACAGTCCCAGCAGCAGGCAGAGAACGACGACGGCGGCCTCCTTGTGGCGCAGCAGTCGCTCGCGCAGGCGCAGCAGATTGCGCCGGGCCGTCTCGGGCGAAAGGACCACGTACGACTCCATGGCGAGCAGGGTAGAGGTGGCGAGCAGGCAGAAGGCGGCGAGCACCAGGAAGGACGCGCCGTCGGACAGGTCGGCCTGGACGACGGTGGCCGCCGCCGCGCCGACCATCCCCCAGGGCTGCAGGAGTGCGGCGAGGGCCGCGGCGGACCAGGCGGTGGGGGCGCCTGTGGACGGCGCGGAGGACGCCGTTGGGGCGGGCACCGGCGCTGCGGCGTCGTGGCGGCCACGGCGACGCCGGTGCTCGCCGTAGACCACCAGGCCGACCCCGATGACCAGCGTGGCCACGAGGGCCGCGATGGACGGGGCGGAGCGGGGCGGGGGCGGCTGCCCACCGGTGAGGAAGACGACGGTCGCCGTCACGGCCACGAGACACGCCAGCCAGGCGAGGATGAACGCCACGCCTTTGCGCGCTCCACGAGGAGAGGCCAGTACGAGCGCGAAGGCCATGACGGGCAGCGGGAACAGCGTGACCGCCAGGCCGATGAGGAGCAGGTCGAGCGCCACGGCAGCGTGTCACGCCGCTGCCGGCGCGAAGGGGTGGAGTGTGTCGGCGCCCGGCTGGACGACGCCGTACGTGCTCTCCGGCACTTCGTTCCACGCCCCCGGCAGGTCGCCGAGCGGCTCGGACACGATGAGGCGCGTCTCCTCCGAGATGTCCCGCAGGAACGTGACGTCCGGATGCAGTCTGCGCAGAGTCTCCACGCGGCTGCTGTAGAACAGGGACCGGGAGGTGTGCCCGCTGGAGTAGCGGAAGCCCCATGTGCGTTCGCCGTCGGTGATGGCGAGCGTCATCTGGAGGGGGAACTCCACACCGTGTTCGCGGCCGACCCGCTCCACCACTCCTGCCATCCGGGCGACGGCGGCGGGCGGGTCCTCGTCGAGGCCGAAGGTGAGAGCCAGGTAGAACATCACCTCGGAGTCCGTGGTTCCCTCCAGGTCCCCGTACAGCTCCGGGTCCACGAGCAGGGTGAGTTCGCGGCGCATGAGGTGGAATCCGGCGATCGCGCCGTTGTGCATGAACATCCAGCGGCCGTGCCGGAACGGGTGGCAGTTCGACTGCTGCACCGCTGTCCCGGTCGACGCCCGGATGTGGGCGAAGAAGAGCGGTGAGCGGACGTGGTCGGCCAGTTCCCGGAGGTTGCGGTTGTTCCAGGCGGGTCCGATGTCCCTGAAGAGTGCCGGGGAGCCGCCGGCTTCCGAATACCAGCCGACACCGAACCCGTCACCGTTGGTGGTCTCCACACCCAGCTTCGAATGCAGGCTCTGGTCGATCAGCGAGTGAGCCGGTTTGTAGAGAATGGTGTCGAGCAGGATGGGAGTACCCGAATACGCGAGCCATCGGCACATACGTCATCACCTGGGTCTCTGACCGGAAGGGTCACGTCCGGCCTTCTCATTCTCGGTCGCCCCGTCTGGGAGCGCCACGTGTGCGTCTCCCGGCTCAGGTCTCCGTCCAGACGTGCGGGTATGTCTCGCCGCCGGTCCGCTCGACCCACGCGAGTCGCTCGCGCACGAGGGCGCACCGGCCGGCGGGGGCCCGCTCCGAAAGCCCGCGCAGGAGGTCACGCGTTCGGCGCAGTGCCATCGGAGTCCGCGACGCGGCGACGATGACATCGTCGACAGCCGTCCGGACGTACCGGTCCCAGCCGGGGACCGGGATGCTGACCCGCAGCTGTCCGCCGGGGTCGTGGAACCGGCCGATGTCCAGGTCACGGTCGGCGAGACGGTTCAACAGGCCCTCCAGGCGGTCCAGGGCTTCGACCGCTGTCGCGGGATCGTTGACGGCGGGTGACAGGGCGCGCAGAGCGATGTCGGCGAGCAGCCTGAACGGCAGTTCCGGGTCCTGGTCGAAGACTCGCTCGACCCCTGTCGACAGGGCCCCGCGTACGGTCGCCTCCTGCGCAGCGCCGCCTGCGGTCACCCGGGCGATCACCACGCCCTCCCACAGGGTCGCACCGGGAGCGACGGCGAAGACGACCGAGAAGCCGCCCTCCTGGGCGGTACCCAGGAGGGCGGGCACGTCGATGGTCTGCAGCACGGCCGGTGGTCCCGTCCAACGGACCTCCGTTCCCGTGTCGGTGACCGTGGGCGTCGGAGCGGCGGGCTCGGCAAGCTCGGCGGAGACGTACGAGCGGGCGTACAAGGTGTCGTACAGGCGATGCGCACGGTCTGCGATCGCGGTGAGCGAGTGAGCGAGCTGGATCGAGTCGAACGCCTTCATCTGCAGCGTACGCATCAGGCCGAGCGCGACGAGGGCCAGGAGGAGGGCCGTGCCCGGGACGAAGACGGAGACGTTCCTCCGGGAGCCGATGGCCAGACCCGAGGTGATGCAGTAGACGAAGACCCCGATGGTCAGGGCGAACGTCCGCCAGACGATCGGTTCGTCACGGAACAGGCCGAGGCGGGGGGTGAACGTGTTCGCGGAGAACTGCACGACGAGGAAGAGCACCGAGTAGATGATGCTCACCAGGCTGACGACACCGAAGCCCAGCGTGAACAGGACCGAGACGACCCGGCCCGCATCCGTCTGAGGACCTGCTGTGACGAGGGGCAGGGTGAGCCCGAGCCCCAGCCCGACGACCGCGCACAGCAGTTGGGCCAGGTCCCTGCGGACGGCGCGCGGCGCCCGTCGGAGGGGTCCGCCCCGCGGACGCCGTCGCAGCGTCTCGGTGGGGGCCGGGCGGTCGTCCTGATCGGGCATCCGGCCTCCTCCGGGGGCGCTGCGGCCTGCCCGTCGTCGACGATCGGCGGTGCGTGTCCCTCCGTTCGGTTCAGAATTCGAGGATGCGACGCTTCTGCGCCTCGAACTCCTCCCCGGTGAGGACTCCTTGGTCCCTCAGCTGACCGAGCTGCTGCAGTTGGGAGATCTTGGCGTCCATCGGCGCGGCGGCCGGAGGCGGCGGCGCACTGGGGGCCTGCTGGGTGGTGTGTTGTTCTTCCTGCTGTGCCCAACGCCCAGCCTGACGGCGTGAGACACGGTTGGACACGGCGGTGGCGGTACCGGAGATGACCGCGGTGCGGGCGACGCCGCGCAGGAGTCCGGGCATGGCAGGGGTCCTTGTCGTCGGGAAGCGCCCTAGGCGGCGGATTCGGTTTCGAGTGCCTCCAGCGTCGCCAGAAGGTCCTGTACGGGGATCCTCCCGCCGGCGACCAGTCGTGCGCCGCTGCGCCGCAGCGCCGTTGCCAGAGGCGCGGCCCAGAGGTTCTCGTACACGAGGACGCATGCCGAGTTGTCCGGTTCGAGGGCGGCGGCGGCCTCCCGCAGGTCGCTCTCGTCGAGCAGACCGGAGGACGCGCCGTCGAAGACGGCGAGGTCGAGCTCTCCGTCGCCGTCGAGATCGGCGATCTCCAGACCGCTGACGGAACCGGCCGCGTCCTTGCGGATGAAGGACAGATCGAGGATGCGGATGATGCGCTGGTCGACCAGGTCCAGAAGACGTGACATTCCCTCCCCGGTCGTGCGGTTGCCGGGGAATTCCAGCACCAGGTAATCGACGGGCCCCATCTCGGAAATGTCGTCGACGCTCATGGCGGCTCCTCGTCAGGTGGTCTCCCACCATCGATGTGTGACGACCCTGTCGTGCCGGATCGGTAATCGCATCGCCTTCCATTCCAACACCGAGGGGACGTGTCCGCATCAGGGTCCTGGTACGGGTCGGCTCAGGTCCGCGAGGTGGGGCGTTTCGTGGGTGTGGTCTTGCGGGTGCCGGCGGCGGTGCGCTTCGGCTTGCGGTCCGGCGGCGGGGTGTTCTCCCGCTGCCCCGCCTTGTCGTCCTTTTCCGTCGGGTTCTTCGACGGCGTCGAGCGAAGGCGCGTGGTCGGCCACTCCAGTTCGATCTCCAGCTCGATCTTCCCCTCCCCCATCTCGACCTCGATCCCGCTGTGGAGTTCGTCGGGAACGCGCAGACTCAGCTTGCCGTGACCCACGTCCCATTCGATCTGTCCGCCGTCTTTCAAGGCTGTCGCGAGCGCCATGAGCTGTTCGGCGGCTTCGAGGCGAGATACGGAGCGCTTCTGCTCGAATTCGAGGTCTTTCATGTCTGTCTCCGGTTCCGTTCTCACTGATGCTCGGTCGATGGATCGGGGGCGAGGTCGCGGGAGGGCGGGAGCCGCGGCAGGAGTGCCGCCGCGGCCAGGCCGGACAGCCCGAGGACCGCCAGTGTGATCATGGCGGCGCCGTAGGCCTGAGTGGTGAGGCCGGCGACGAGAAGGGTGCCCGCGACGGCTGTTCCGACCTCGGCGGCGATCCCGTGGGCCGTCGGCGGCGGTGGGGGCGGGGCCTCGCCGTCGACGTCGCTGGTCAGCACGACCGCGGCCGCGCCGGGTCCGTGGAACACGACGGAGGCGTCGTCGAGGCGTTCCAGGGTGTGCGGAGCGCGCCCGTAGTCGAAGCGGGGGCTGCACAGGAGCTGGAAGTCCATGGTGCCGCGCACGACGCGCACCACTCTGATGAGGCGGTGCCTGTTCATGCGTGTGCTGTCCAGCGGGGTCATGAGGTCGGCGACCTCGCCCACTCCCCCGGGTCCCATGAAGCGGGTCACCAGGATGGCCGTGTCCGGGAGGTAGAGCTGTCGGACCGCTGCCTTCTGCCCGTCGGGGAGCTCCGCGGCGAGTCGGCAGCAGCCGCCGCGCCGGTGGTCCAGGAGGGAGGCGAAGAGGCTGGGGGAATCGAAGCGGGGCGCGCACCACCAGTCGATCGTCGCGTCGGAGGACACCAGAGCGGCGGTCTGCAGATCGCCGATCATTCCGTGTTCGGCGATGGGCGGATAGGCGTTCATGCACGACCTCCCACGTTCCGAGCGGCCAGTGGGCCCGGCTATGAGCGAGTGACCAGAGCGCCCTCCGTCTCCTGTCGTGGGGGGCGGCCGCGCTTCGCTTCCAGCGTGCGCCGCGGCGGTCGCGGCCGCACTCTGGGGATTTACGGACCAGTGCCGGAGGAGGCCGGCCGCGCGCGGGACGGCGTACCGGCAGAGCATGGAACTGCCATGACCCGTCATCTGCTTGCGAGAACGGAGACGACATGTATCTGGCCTATGACTTTCCGCTGCTCAGCATGTTCTGGACCATGTTCTGGTTCTTCCTCTGGATCCTGTGGTTCGTGCTGCTCTTCCGGATCGTCTCCGACATCTTCCGCGACGACATGAGCGGTTGGGCCAAGGCCGGCTGGCTGACGTTCGTCGTCCTGCTGCCCTTCCTCGGCGTTCTCGTCTACGTGATCGTCCGCGGCAAGGACATGGGCCGTCGGGAGATCGCCCAGGCCCGAGCCCAGCAGAGCGAGTTCGACGCCTACATCCGCAAGACCGCCTCCGGCGACGGCCGGTCCAGCAGCGTCGACGAACTGGCGCGGCTGTCCGAACTCCGCTCCCGTGGAGACATCACGGACGAGGAGTTCCGCAAGGCGAAAGCGCAGATCCTGACCGACACCTCGCCGGCCGCCGGCGCCACGCCCACCGCTCCCCCCGGCGCCGAGCGCTGACCGCGCCCGCCGGCGGCGCGACGACACCGCTCGACGTGGACCGACGGGGCCCGTCCGATTCGTACAAGACCGGCCCCAGGCACCCTGCCTACCGTGGCGTCATGGACACAGCACCTGACATCACTCCCCGCCTCGACCTCGTCGGTCTCGTCGTCTCGGACATGGCCGCCTCGCTCGCCTTCTACCGCCGTCTCGGTCTGGACGTACCCGAGGGGGCAGAGTCCGCCCCGCACGTGGAGGCGGCGCTGCCCGGGGGGCTGCGGATCGCCTGGGACACGGAGGAGGTCGTGCGTTCCTTCGACCCCGGATGGAGGCGGCCCGAAGGCGGGAACCGGGTCGAGCTCGCCTTCCGGTGCGGTTCGCCGGGGGCCGTCGACGCGGTGTACGAGGAGCTGGTCGCCGCCGGGTACGAGGGGCATCTGAAGCCCTGGGACGCCTTCTGGGGACAGCGTTACGCGGTGGTCCTGGACCCGGACGGTTCCGGCGTGTCGCTGTTCGCCGACGCCGCCACGGACGCCACGTAGGCCCCGAGCGTCGTGCCGGCGAGCGCCCGGGTCTCGCGGGCGAGATGGGCCTGGTCGGCGCAGCCCGCGCGCAGGGCGGCCTGCGCGTACGGCACACCGGCCAGGACCAGGGCGAGGGCGCGCTGGAGCCGGAGGACACGGGCCAGGGTCTTGGGGCCGTAGCCGAAGGCGTCCAGGGACCGCCGGTGCAGCTGCCGGGCGCCGAGCCCGACCGCCTCGGCCGTCTCGGCGACCGGCCGGCCCTCGGCGAGACGTGCGGCGACGGCCCGGAGCAGCGGATCGGGCGGGGGTGCGCAGGCGGCCCGGCGTCGTACCAGCACGTCCAGGGCCGCCGCCGGGTCGGGGGCCTCCGCGATCCGCTCCCCGAGCCTCCGCGCCTCCGCCTCGCCCCACAATGCGCCGAGGGCGAGCCGCCGGTCGCGGAGTTCATGGGCCGGTACGCCGAAGAAGGCGGGCGCGTCTCCGGGCGCGAAGCGGATTCCCGCGTACCGTGCGGCGGTCTCCGCCGGTACGTACGCGCGTGTGTCGGGTCCCGCGACGAGGAGGTGTCCGTCGGCCCAGATCAGGTCCATGCAGCCGTCGGGCAGGACCGGCCGGGGGGCCTCCGTGGTGGGGGCGGCGGTCCGGGTCCACAGGACGGCTCCGTCGAGCAGGGCGGGGCGCTCCTCGTACACCTTCCGAAGATAACCCCCGCCGACCGGTCAGTCCTTCTCCCAGCCCGAGTGGAGGCGGGCCTTGACGTCGTCCGGGGGGAGGAACCTGGACCAGCGTTCGGGGAACTCGGAGGGCATGTCGGGGTCGTCCTCGTCGACGTCCTCCGCCTCGGCCCGGACCCGGGCGACGAGTTCCGCCGCCTGGAAGGCGCGGGCCCGCTCGTTGGCCTCGCGGGCCGCGGCCGTGGCGACGGACGGCCAGACGCGGTCGATGGCGGCGTTCACGGCGGCGCCGACGAGGACGGCGAAGGCCGAGATGCCGATCCAGAGGAGGACGGCGATGGGGGCCGCGAGGGAGCCGTAGATCGTGGGGCCCTCGACCTGGCTGGTGAGGTAGATGCGCAGCAGGAAGCTGCCGAGGACCCACATCCCGAGCGCGACGAGGGAGCCGGGGATGTCCTCGATCCACGGCGATCTGACGGGCACGGACACGTGGTAGAGCGTGGTGAGGAAGGCGATGGAGAGCAGGATGACGGCCGGCCAGTACAGGACGGCGACGACCTCGGTGCCGAAGGGGACGAGTTCGACGACCCGGTCGGGGCCGACGACCGCGAGCGGCAGCACGACGGCTCCGATGACCAGCGCCACCAGGTAGAGCAGGAAGGCCAGGAGCCGGGTCTTCACGATGCCGCGGTGGCCGTCGAGCCCGTACATCACGGTGATGGTGTCGATGAAGACGTTCACGGCGCGCGAGCCTGACCAGAGGGCGATGGCGAAGCCGAGCGAGATCAGGTCGGCCCGTTTGCCCTGGGTCACGTCGTCCAGGATCGGTTTGGCGATGTCCTCGACGCCCCGGTCGGACAGGACCGTTCCGGCGGCGCGGAGGATGTTCTCCTGGATGCTCGCGACGGTGTCCGTGTTGGTCCAGTCGTCGGCGTAGCCGAGGAGGGCGATCAGGCCGAGGAGCAGTGGCGGCAGCGACAGCAGGGTGAAGAACGCGGCCTCGGCGGCGAGGCCGAGGATCCGGTACTCGATGCACGAGTTGACGGTGTCCTTGAGGAGCAGCCAGACCATCTTCCGCTTCGAGACGTTGCGGTAGAGGACGCGCGCGCGGTGGAGCCTGCTCCAGGGCCGCCGCTCGGGCCGGTCGGGTGTTTCGCTTGCTGCCTGCACCTGCTTACCGTATCGGCATGACAGCGACCACCCACACCGTGACCAACCAGGCTCCGCCCCTGGTGGGACATGACGTCTTCAGCAGCGATCGGGCGCTGGCGGAAGCGGTCGAGCGGCACCTCGCGCCTGAGCTCCTCGACGAGGCCCGCGGCGACCTCGGCGTACTGGGCAAGGCGGCCGGTTCGGCGCAGATGCGGATGTGGGGTGAGCGGGCGAACGAGAACCCACCGCGGCTGCTCACCCACGACCGGTACGGCCACCGGATCGACGAGGTCGTGTTCGATCCGGCCTGGCATCGGCTCCTCGGCAAGTCGGTGGGGGCCGGACTCACCGACGCGTGGGGCCGTCCGGGTGGTCATGTCCGGCGGGCCGCCGGGTTCCTGGTGGTGTCGCAGGTGGAGGCCGGGCACGGCTGCCCGCTGTCGATGACGCACGCCGCGGTGCCCGCGCTGCGCGCCGAGCCGGAGGTCGCGGAGGTCTGGGAGCCCGCCGCCACCTCGCACGTGTACGAGTGGGGGCTCACTCCGGTCGCGGAGAAGGCCGGTGCGCTGCTCGGGATGGGCATGACGGAGAAGCAGGGCGGCAGCGACGTCCGGGCGAACACGACGGAGGCGCGCCCGCTGGCGGCCGACGGTGAGTACGTCCTGACGGGGCACAAGTGGTTCTGTTCGGCGCCGATGTCGGACGCCTTCCTGGTCCTGGCGCAGGCCCCGGCGGGGCTGACGTGCTTCCTCGTGCCGCGGGTGCTCGCGGACGGCTCGCGCAACGCCTTCGCGCTCCAGCGGCTCAAGGACAAGCTGGGCAACCGTTCGAACGCCTCGGCCGAGGTGGAGTTCGACGGGACGACCTGGGCGCGCCGGGTCGGCGAGGAGGGGCGGGGTCTGCGCTCGATCATGGGCATGGTGGCGGCGACCCGGCTCGACTGTGTCCTCGGCTCGGCGGCGCTGATGCGGCAGGCGGTGGCGCAGGCCGTGCACCACTGCGCGTACCGCAGCGCGTTCGGCGGGCTGCTGATCGACAAGCCGCTGATGCGGAACGTACTGGCCGACCTGGCGCTCGAATCGGAGGCGGCGACGGTGCTGGGCATGCGTCTCGCGGCGGCCTACGACGCCGACACCCCGGAGGAACGGGCGCTGTCGCGGATCGCGGTTCCGGCGGCGAAGTACTGGGTGACGAAGCGGTGTACGCCGATGGTGGCGGAGGCGCTGGAGTGCCTGGGCGGCAACGGGTACGTGGAGGAGTCGGGGATGCCCCGGCTGCTGCGGGAGTCGCCGCTCAACTCGGTGTGGGAGGGCTCGGGGAACGTACAGGCGCTCGACGTGGTCCGGGTGCTGCGGACCGAGCCCGCCGCCCTCGACGCGTTCCTGCGGGAGGTGGGGGCGGCGCGGGGAGCGGACCACCGGCTCGACCGGGCGATCCGGGGCGTTCTCGTCGAACTGGCGGACCTGGACGGGATCGAGGCGCGGGCGCGTCGGCTCACGGAACGGCTCGCGCTGGTGCTCCAGGGCGCGCTGCTCGTGCGCTGGGCGCCCCCGGAGGTCGCGGACGCGTTCTGCGCGGGGCGGCTGGGCGAGGACGGCGGCTCGGCCTTCGGCACGCTGCCGCACACCCTGGACCTGCGGGCGGTGGTGGAGCGGGCGCGGGTGGAGGTCTGAGGGGCGTCGGAAGCGCGGGCGCGGGGGCTCTGGAGGCGCCTGTGGTACGGGCCGCCTGGGCTCCGGAGGCGCCGGTGGTACGGGGGCGGGTGGCCGAGCCGCCCTGCCGCCGGAAGCTGTGCCGCGCGTACCAGGGGTGGGCCCGCGAGAGGCCGATACGCGCGGAAAAGCGGGGGTGGTGCTGCGCCGACACGGCACCACCCACCGCTCGCATCAGCTTCGCCCAGGGGCCCGGCCGGCGGCCAGAGTTGCAAAGGGTTGCAGGATTACCCGAACCGGGCCTCGCCGGGCGGTCACGAACGGCACGATGGGGACCGACACTCCGGACATCTGCCCCGTGCAGAACCGATTCAGCACCCCGGGTGGCTGGGAGAGACCGATGAAGAACACGCAGCTCGACATGAAGCGCCTCGCCGCCATGGACGCCGCCCAGGCCAGCCGGCTGCTCCACCGGGTGCGCGAGGAGACCCTGGCCGGCCGTACGCCTCCGATAGCGCCCCGCCCGGTGATCGACGCCTCCTGGCAGCGGATGGCCCGGCTTGGGCTCGACCCCGACCAGGGCACGAGCAGCGTGCTGCTCCAGCGGGACGAGCTGGAGGAGCGGCGCAGGTCCACGCTCCTCTCGGAGGTGATGCAGACGCTGAGCGGCGGACTCGCGGGCATCGCCGACACCTCGCTCCAGATCATGGTGGTCACCGACGAGCACGGCCGGGTGCTGTGGCGCCAGGGGAACCTGGCGGTGATGCGGCAGGCGAACGGGATCTGTCTGGAGGAGGGCGCGGCCTGGACCGAGCACACCACCGGCACCAACGCCGTCGGCACGGCCCTCGCCATGGGCCGGGCGGTGCAGGTGCACTCCGCCGAGCACTACGTGCACACCCTCCACAACTGGACCTGCGCCGCCGCGCCGGTGCACGACCCCCGCGACCGGCGGCTGCTCGGCATCCTGGACGTGAGCGGCCCGGCGTCCACCTTCCATCCGGCGATGCTGGCCCTGGTCGACTCGGTGGCCCAGCTCGCCGAGGCCGAGATGCGGGAGCGGCACCGGCGGTCGGTCGAGCGGCTGCGGGCGGTGGCGGCGCCGATCCTGTGCCGGGTGGGCGGCCGGGCCGTCGCGGTGGACCCGCACGGCTGGACGGCGGCGGTGACCGGGCTCGCGCCGGTGGACCGGATCCCGCTGCCGAAGTCGTTCCGGTCCGGCCGGCTGTGGCTGCCCTCGCTCGGCGTGTGCGCGGTGGAGCCGCTGCCCGGCGGCTGGCTGCTGCGGGTCGAGGAGGAGACGGCGGCGCAGGACCCGGGCGCGGAGGCGGCGAGCCGGGTGGTCCTCGATCTGAGCCGGCCGCGCCGCTGGACGGTGTCCGTCTCGGGGGCTGCGGGCAGCTGGCAGCAGGAGCTCAGCCCCCGGCACGCGGAGCTCCTCTATGTACTGGCGGTGCACCGGGACGGGCGGACGGCGGCGGAGCTCGCGGACGACGTGTTCGGGGACCGTACGCGCACGGTGACGGTACGGGCGGAGATGTCCCGGGTACGCCGGAACCTGGCGGGGGTCCTGGCGCACCGCCCGTACCGCTTCCGCGAGGAGGTCGCGGTGGAGGTCCTGCGCCCGGAGCGCCCGGCGGACCTGCTGCCCCATTCGCTGGCGCCGGCGGTGCGGGCGGGGGCGGGCGCATGAGAGGCGGGCCCCGGGGGGGCGGGCGCATGAGGGGCGGGCCCCGGGGGGCGGGCGCATGAGGGGCGGGCCCCGGCGGCCCCCGGGGGCGGACCGCTCTGGGAATCCGGCGCTCCGCATGATGCGATGACCCTATGAGCATCACTCTCACCACCTGGTCCCTCGAACAGACCTCCCCGTCCGACCTGCGCCCCGCCGCCCCGCCGGAGGGCGACGACGTGACGGTCCGGCGCGCCGAGGTGCCCTCGGCGGAGTACAGCCGCTTCCTCTACACGGCGGTCGGCGGTGACATCCGCTGGGCCGACCGGCTGTCACTGACCTACAAGCAGTGGCAGGAGATCGTGGAGAAGCCGGGCGCCGAGATCTGGGTGGCGTACTACAAGGGGACACCGGCCGGGTACGTGGAGCTGGACCCGCAGGACGACGGTGTGGTGGAGATCGCCTACTTCGGTCTGATCCCGGCCTTCCGGGGGCGCCGGATCGGCGGTCACCTCCTCTCGTACGGGGTGGCCCGCGCCTGGGACCTGGCCGAGCGCTGGCCGGAGCGGGAGGCGACGAAGCGCGTGTGGCTGCACACCTGCTCCCTGGACGGTCCGCACGCGATGGCCAACTACGAGCGGCGCGGCTTCCGGCTCTTCGACACCAAGGTGGAGGAGGTCGAGGAGAGCGAGACCCCCGGCCCGTGGCCCGGCGCTCACGGCTGAGACCGGCCGAAGAGGTGCGAAGGGGCCCTGATCAGGGCCCCTTTCGCGTGACCCACACCACACCATCTCGGCAAGCGAGACGACTATGTCCGCATTCTGGACGATGCTGGACTGAGTCCAAAGTCCCGTGACACGCTTCCGTCATGTCTGGAACTGGAATTGCCTTGGTGAGTCGGCGGCACGTCGACCTAGGCCGCATGTCCAGCGCCATCTGTCCGGCGCGCTGAGAGAACCAGCACCGCCGCGATCTCTCTCCGCCCGACTCTGCCCCACCCTGCTGCGCACTGACGCGCCACCCTCCGACCTGAGCGCCAGTGTGCAGGTCAGAGCCGCCCTCTCGCAGTCCCGAAGGACAAGACGCCATGGCCGCCACCCCGGAAAACCCCACTCCCGCCGCCGCCCGCCGCAAGCCCGGGCGCCACCGTGGCGAGGGTCAGTGGGCCGTGGGGCACTTCACCCCTCTGAACGGCAATGAGCAGTTCAAGAAGGACGACGACGGTCTCAACGTACGGACACGTATTGAGACGGTCTACTCGAAGCGCGGATTCGACTCCATCGACCCCAACGACCTGCGCGGCCGTATGCGCTGGTGGGGCCTCTACACCCAGCGCAAGCAGGGTCTGGACGGCACCAAGACGGGCGTCCTGGAGCCGGAGGAGCTGGACGACGAGTACTTCATGCTCCGCGTCCGCATCGACGGCGGCCGGCTGACCACCGAACAGCTGCGGGTGATCGGCGAGATCTCCGAGGAGTTCGCCCGGGGTACGGCCGACATCACGGACCGGCAGAACGTCCAGTACCACTGGATCCGCATCGAGGACGTCCCCGAGATCTGGAACCGCCTGGAGGCGGTCGGCCTGTCCACCACGGAGGCCTGCGGCGACACCCCGCGTGTCATCCTCGGCTCCCCCGTGGCCGGCATCGCCGCCGACGAGATCATCGACGGCACCCCCGCCATCGACGAGATCTACCGGCGGATCGTCGGCAACAAGGACTTCTCCAACCTGCCCCGCAAGTTCAAGTCCGCGGTCTCCGGCTCGCCGCAGCTCGACGTGGCGCACGAGATCAACGACATCGCCTTCGTCGGCGTGCACCACCCGGAGCACGGCCCCGGCTTCGACGTCTGGGTCGGCGGCGGTCTCTCCACCAACCCCAAGCTCGGCGTCCGGCTCGGCACCTGGGTCTCCCTCGACGAGGTCCCGGACGTCTACACGGGCGTCATCTCGATCTTCCGCGACTACGGCTACCGCCGGCTGCGCAACCGCGCCCGGCTGAAGTTCCTCGTCGCCGACTGGGGCCCGGAGAAGTTCCGCCAGGTCCTGGAGGACGAGTACCTGAAGCGCAAGCTGACGGACGGGCCCGCCCCCGAGCAGCCCGCCGGCCAGTGGCGCGACCACATGGGCGTCCACCGCCAGACGGACGGCCGCTTCTACATCGGCTTCGCCCCGCGCGTGGGCCGGGTCGACGGCGCCACCCTGACCAAGATCGCCGGCCTGGCCGAGCAGCACGGCTCCGGCCGGCTGCGGACCACCGCGGACCAGAAGATGATCCTGCTCGACGTCGAGGAGGCGCAGGTCGACTCGGCGGTCGCCGCCCTCGAGGCGCTCGACCTGCGGGTGAACCCGACCCCGTTCCGGCGCGGCACGATGGCCTGCACCGGCATCGAGTTCTGCAAGCTCGCGATCGTCGAGACCAAGGCGCGCGGCGCCTCGCTCATCGACGAACTGGAGCGCCGGATCCCGGAGTTCGACGAGCCGCTGACGATCAACATCAACGGCTGCCCGAACGCCTGCGCCCGTATCCAGGTCGCGGACATCGGTCTCAAGGGCCAGCTGGTCCTGGACGACGACGGCAACCGCGTCGAGGGCTACCAGGTGCACCTGGGCGGCGCCCTCGGCCTCGAGGCCGGCTTCGGCCGCAAGGTCCGCGGCCTCAAGGTCACCGCGGCCGAGCTCCCGGACTACGTCGAGCGGGTCCTCACGCGCTACCAGTCGGAGCGCGAGACCGGCGAGCGCTTCGCGACCTGGGCGGCCCGCGCCTCGGAAGAGGCACTGTCATGAGCGAGCGCGCCGCACCGTTCCACTGCCCCTACTGCGGCGACGAGGACCTGCGTCCGAACGAGCAGGGTCACGGCGCCTGGGAATGCGCAGCGTGCAGCCGAGCCTTCCAGTTGAAGTTCCTGGGGCTGCTCGCCCCCGGAACTTCGGGCAACACCCCTGGAAGGGAAGACATATGACGACCGCTCAGGACACGACCACGGCCGACCTCAAGGCACTCGCCGAGCAGGCCGGCCGCGATCTGGAGGACGCCTCGGCGCTGGACATCCTCCGGTGGGCGGTCGACACCTTCGGCGACACCTTCTGCGTCACCTCCTCCATGGAGGACGCGGTCGTCGCCCACCTCGCCTCCCGGGTCCGGCCCGGCGTGGACGTCGTCTTCCTCGACACCGGCTACCACTTCGAGGAGACCATCGGCACCCGCGACGCCGTGGACGCCGTCATGGACGTCAACGTCATCACGCTGACCCCGCGTCAGACCGTGGCCGAGCAGGACGCCGAGTACGGCCCGAAGCTGCACGACCGCGACCCCGACCTGTGCTGCGCGCTGCGCAAGGTCAAGCCCCTCGAAGAGGGCCTGACCCGGTACAGCGCGTGGGCGACGGGCCTGCGCCGCGACGAGTCCCCGACCCGGGCGAACACCCCGGTGGTCGGCTGGGACGAGAAGCGGCGGAAGGTCAAGGTGTCCCCCATCGCCCGCTGGACGCAGGACGACGTCGACGCGTACGTCGCGGAGCACGGCGTCCTCACCAACCCGCTCCTCATGGACGGGTACGCCTCCGTCGGCTGCGCCCCCTGCACCCGCCGGGTCCTGGAGGGCGAGGACGCCAGGGCCGGCCGCTGGGCCGGACGCGGCAAGACCGAATGCGGGCTGCACGGATGACGGCCACTCAGGACGCTCAGGACGCTCAGGACCAGGGCACACAGGACTCACAGGAAACCCAGGAGAATCACGTGACCGGCGCCACCATCTGGCTCACCGGCCTGCCCAGCGCCGGCAAGACCACCATCGCGTACGAGCTGGCAGGCCGGCTCCGCGGCGAGGGCCACCGCGTCGAGGTGCTCGACGGCGACGAGATCCGCGAGTTCCTCTCCGCGGGCCTCGGCTTCAGCCGCGAGGACCGGCACACCAACGTGCAGCGGATCGGCTTCGTCGCCGAACTCCTCGCCTCGCAGGGCGTGCAGGTCCTGGTGCCCGTCATCGCCCCGTACGCCGACAGCCGCGAGGCGGTCCGCAAGCGTCACGCCGCCGAGGGCACCGCCTTCGTCGAGGTGCACGTGGCGACCCCCGTCGAGGTCTGCTCCGTCCGCGACGTGAAGGGCCTCTACGCCAAGCAGGCCGCGGGCGAGATCAGCGGCCTCACCGGCGTCGACGACCCGTACGAGGCACCCGAAACGCCCGATCTGCGGATCGAGTCGCAGAACCAGACCGTGCAGGAGTCCGCGGCGCAGCTCCACGCGCTGCTCACCGAGAGGGGTGTGCTGTGACCACTGTCGCTCATGTCCACGACGCGACCGGCAGCCCGTTCGCGCTGTCGCACCTGGACTCCCTCGAGTCCGAGGCCGTCCACATCTTCCGCGAGGTGGCGGGCGAGTTCGAGCGGCCGGTGATTCTCTTCTCCGGCGGCAAGGACTCCATCGTCATGCTGCACCTGGCGCTGAAGGCCTTCGCCCCCGCGCCGGTCCCCTTCACGCTGTTGCACGTCGACACCGGGCACAACTTCCCCGAGGTCCTGGAGTACCGCGACCGGGTCGTCGCCCAGCACGGGCTGCGGCTGCACGTCGCCTCCGTGCAGGAGTACATCGACGCGGGCAAGCTGCGCGAGCGCCCCGACGGCACCCGTAACCCGCTGCAGACCGTCCCGCTGACGGAGGCGATCCAGCAGCACCGCTTCGACGCCGTCTTCGGCGGCGGCCGCCGCGACGAGGAGAAGGCCCGCGCCAAGGAGCGGGTGTTCTCGCTGCGCGACGAGTTCTCGCAGTGGGACCCGCGCCGCCAGCGCCCCGAGCTGTGGCAGCTCTACAACGGCCGGCACGCCCCCGGCGAGCACGTCCGCGTGTTCCCGCTGTCCAACTGGACCGAGCTGGACGTCTGGCAGTACATCCAGCGCGAGAAGATCGAGCTCCCGGACATCTACTTCGCGCACGAGCGCGAGGTGTTCGCCCGCAGCGGCATGTGGCTGACGGCCGGCGAGTGGGGCGGTCCGAAGGAGTCCGAGACGACCGAGACGCGGCTGATCCGCTACCGCACCGTCGGCGACATGTCCTGCACCGGCGCCGTCGACTCCGACGCCACCACGCTGGACGCCGTCATCGCCGAGATCGCCGCCTCCCGGCTCACCGAGCGGGGCGCCACCCGCGCCGACGACAAGATGTCCGAGGCCGCGATGGAAGACCGCAAGCGCGAAGGGTACTTCTAGCCATGACGAGCACCACCGAGCAGTTCGCCGACGTGGCGGCCACCACCCTGCTGCGCTTCGCCACCGCCGGGTCCGTCGACGACGGGAAGTCCACCCTGGTGGGCCGCCTCCTGCACGACTCCAAGTCGGTCCTCACCGACCAGCTGGAGGCCGTCGAGGCGGCGTCCCTCAAGCGCGGTCAGGAGGCGCCCGACCTGGCGCTGCTCACCGACGGTCTGCGGGCCGAGCGCGAGCAGGGCATCACCATCGACGTGGCCTACCGCTACTTCGCGACGCCCCGCCGCCGCTTCATCCTCGCCGACACCCCGGGGCACGTGCAGTACACCCGGAACATGGTGACCGGCGCCTCCACCGCCGAGCTGGCCGTGGTCCTGGTCGACGCCCGTAACGGCGTCGTCGAGCAGACCCGCCGGCACGCCGCCGTCGCCGCGCTGCTCCGCGTCCCGCACGTGGTCCTGGCCGTGAACAAGATGGACCTCGTCGACTACCAGGAGCCCGTCTTCGCCGCGATCGCCGCGGAGTTCACGACGTACGCCTCCGAGCTCGGCGTCCCGGAGATCACCGCGATCCCGATCTCGGCGCTGGCCGGCGACAACGTCGTGGAGCCGTCCGCGAACATGGACTGGTACGGCGGCCCGACGGTCCTCGAGCACCTGGAGACCGTCCCCGTCAGCCATGACCTGACGGCCTGTCACGCACGGTTCCCCGTGCAGTACGTGATCCGCCCGCAGACCGCCGAGCACCCCGACTACCGGGGTTACGCGGGTCAGATCGCGGCCGGCGCGTTCCGGGTCGGCGAGGAGATCACCGTCCTGCCGTCGGGGAAGACCTCGACGATCACCGGGATCGACGCGCTCGGCGAGTCCGTGGACATCGCCTGGGCCCCGCAGTCGGTCACGATCCGGCTCGCCGACGACATCGACATCTCGCGCGGCGACCTGCTCGCCCCGAGCGGTGACGCCCCGGCGACCACGCAGGACATCGAGGCGACCGTCTGCCACGTGGCGGACCAGTCGCTCGCCGTCGGCCAGCGGGTGCTGCTCAAGCACACCACCCGCACGGTCAAGGCGATCGTCAAGGAGATCCCCTCGCGGCTGACCCTGGACGACCTCTCGCAGCACCCGAACCCGGGTCAGCTGGTCGCCAACGACATCGGCCGGGTCGTGGTGCGCACCGCAGAGCCGCTCGCGCTCGACGCGTACGCGGACTCGCGCCGTACCGGGTCGTTCCTGCTGATCGACCCGGCGGACGGCACCACGCTCGCGGCCGGCATGGCGGGCGAGTCCTTCGCCACCACCAAGGCCGTCGCGGTCGTCGAGGACGAGGAAGGGTGGGACTTCTGATGATGCAGAACGTGTACGCCACCTTCGCGAAGGAGGGCGGCCGGGTGGGCTCCGGCGCCCTCGGCGCGGGCCGGGGAGGTGTGGCGCGATGTGCGTGCTGACCTCGACGCGCCGCATGCACGGCGCGACCCCGCTCCACCCGCTCCACCCCGAACGACATAGACGCAGACTTCGAAAACGCTGAATCGAGGGGAACACCTCCCGTGCCTGCCACCACCCGTACCACCCTGCGCCGCGGCCTCGCCGCCGCCGCCGCTCTGCCGCTGCTGATCGGCGCGCTCGCCTCCTGCGGCTACGGCTCCGAGGCCAAGAACGACGAGAAGAAGGTGGCGGCCGAGGGCAAGAAGCTCTCCGCCGACACCGTTCGGCTCGGGTACTTCCCCAACCTCACGCACGCCACCGCCCTCGTGGGCGACCAGGAGGGCATCCTCCAGAAGGAGCTGGGTGGCACGACGCTCGTGCCCACCACCTTCAACGCCGGTCCTTCCGAGATCGAGGCGCTCAACGCCGACTCGATCGACATCGGCTTCATCGGCCCCTCGCCGGCCATCAACGGCTACGTCAAGACCAAGGGCTCCAACCTGCGGATCATCGGCGGCTCCGCCTCCGGCGGCGTGAAGCTCGTCGTGAACCCGGCGAAGATCAAGACCCTGGACGACCTCAAGGGCAAGCGGATCGCCACCCCTCAGCTCGGCAACACGCAGGACGTGGCCTTCCTCAACTGGATCTCCGAGAAGGGCTGGAAGGTCGACGCCCAGAGCGGCAAGGGCGACGTCTCCGTGGTCCGCACGGACAACAAGGTCACCCCGAACGCCTACCTCTCCGGCGCCGTCGACGGTGCCTGGGTGCCCGAGCCGACCGCGTCGAAGCTGGTCAGCGACGGGGCGAAGGTGCTGCTCGACGAGTCCGACCTGTGGCCCGACAAGAAGTTCGTCATCACGAACATCATCGTGTCGCAGAAGTTCCTGAAGGAACACCCGGACGTCGTCGAGGCGTTCCTGCGCGGCACGGTGAAGACCAACGAGTGGATCAACGCCAACCCGGACAAGGCGAAGGCCTCCGCCAACGCCAAGCTGGAGAACCTCTCCGGCAAGGCGCTGGGCGCGAAGGTGATCGACGCCGCGTGGCCGTCCATCCGGTTCACCGACGACCCGCTGGCCACCACGCTCCAGGCGCAGGCCGAGCACGCGGTGAAGGCGGGCCTCCTGGAGAAGCCCGAGCTGTCCGGCATCTACGACCTGAAGCCGCTCAACAAGGTCCTGAAGACCGCGGGCAAGCCCGAGGTCTCCGACGCCGGTCTCGGCGCGAAGTAACAGTCCGCAGCTGATTCCCAGGAGGTGACGACCATGGCCACGACCGCGACGCTCGCCAAGGCCGAGGACCGTGCGGCGGTGACCCATGCCGCCCGTATCGAGCATGTCTCCAAGTCCTTCGGCGGACCCGCCGGCGGGCAGCTCGTCCTCGACGACATCTCGCTCGATGTCGCCCCGGGCGAGTTCGTCACCCTCCTGGGCGCCTCGGGCTGCGGCAAGTCCACGCTGCTCAACCTGGTCGCCGGGCTCGACCGGCCGTCCGCGGGGTCCATCGAGACCCCCGGCGGCCGGCCGGCCCTGATGTTCCAGGAGCACGCCCTGTTCCCGTGGCTCACCGCGGGCAAGAACATCGAACTGGCCCTGCGGCTGCGCGGGGTGCCCAAGGCCGAGCGGCGGCCCGAGGCCGAGCGGCTGCTCGACCTGGTCCGGCTCGGCGGCTCGTACGGCAAGCGGGTCCACGAACTGTCCGGCGGCATGCGTCAGCGGGTCGCGCTGGCCCGGGCGCTCGCCCAGGACAGCGACCTCCTCCTGATGGACGAGCCGTTCGCGGCGCTCGACGCCATCACCCGGGACGTGCTGCACGACGAGCTGACCCGGATCTGGCGGGAGACGAAGCTGTCGGTGCTCTTCGTCACCCACAACGTGCGCGAGGCCGTACGCCTTGCCGAGCGTGTCGTCCTCCTCTCGTCCCGGCCGGGCCGGATCGCGCACGAGTGGACGATCGACATCCCTCAGCCGCGCCGCATCGAGGACTCCGACGTCGCGGAGCTGTCCCTCGAGATCACCGAGCACCTGCGTGGGGAGATCCGCCGTCATGGCCAGCACTGAAACGAGCCCGAAGGCGCACAAGGCGCAGAAGGCCGACGACCTCGCCGGCCTGGAGGCCGGTCTGGACGCCCTCGACAGCGTGCAGATCCGGCGGACCCCGGTCCGTGAGGTGCTGCTCAAGAAGGTGCTGCCGCCGGTCGTCGCCGTCGCGCTCGTCCTCGTGGTGTGGCAGCTGCTCGTCACGTTCGAGGTCACCGACGAGTACAAGCTGCCCGCCCCGTCCGCGGTGTGGGACAGCCTGACCACGATGTGGCTGGAGGGCACGCTCCTCGACGTCCTGTGGACCAGCATGTCCCGGGCCCTGTTCGGCTTCCTCCTGGCCCTCGCCATCGGCACCCCGCTCGGCCTCCTCGTCTCCCGGGTGAAGTTCGTGCGCGCGGCGATCGGCCCGATCCTCGCCGGGCTCCAGTCGCTGCCGTCGGTGGCCTGGGTGGCGCCCGCCGTCCTGTGGCTCGGCCTGAACGACAGCATGATGTACGCGGTGATCCTGCTCGGCGCCGTCCCGTCGATCGCCAACGGCCTGGTCGCCGGTGTCGACCAGGTCCCGCCGCTCTTCCTGCGGGCCGGGCAGACGCTGGGCGCGAACGGTCTCAAGGGCGCCTGGTTCATCGTCATGCCGGCCGCGCTGCCGGGCTATCTCGCGGGGCTGAAGCAGGGCTGGGCGTTCTCGTGGCGTTCACTGATGGCCGCGGAGATCATCGCGTCCTCCCCCGACCTGGGCCTCGGCCTCGGCCAGCTCCTGGAGAACGGCCGCAACAACATCGACATGGCCGGCATCTTCCTGGCGATCATCCTGATCCTGGTCGTCGGCATCGCCATCGACCTGCTGATCTTCAGCCCGCTGGAGCGTGCGGTGCTGCGCCGCCGCGGCCTGCTCACGAAGGGCTGAGCCCTCCATGAACCGCCCTGTCCTCCTCGTCATCGCCCACGGCAGCCGCGACCCGCGGCACGCGGCGACCGTCCAGGCGCTCGTGCGCCGGGCCGGTGCGCTGCGGCCGGGGCTGCGGGTGGAGACGGCGTTCCTGGACTTCAACCTGCCCTCGGTGACGGGGGTGCTCGACCGGCTCGCCGCCGAGGGGGTACGGGACGTGGTGGCGCTGCCGCTGCTGCTGACCCGGGCCTTCCACGCGAAGGCCGACATCCCCGCCGTACTGCGCCAGGCGCCGCCGTCCCTGCGCATCCGGCAGGCGGAGGTCCTCGGCCCCTCGCCGCTGCTGATCGCGGCGCTGGAACGGCGTCTGCACGAGGCGGGGCTCACCCCCGCCGACAAGAGCACGACCGGGGTCGTCCTGGCCTCGGCGGGCTCCACCGACCCGGAGGCGATCGCGGCGATCGCAGAAACGGCGCGGGAGCTGCGGCGCACCGGTTGGTGCTCCGTGCGGCCCGCGTTCGCCTCCGCATCTCTACCGAGGACCGAGGACGCGGTCCGCGCCCTGCGCGCCGACGGCGTACGCCGGGTGGCGGTCGCCCCGTACGTGATCGCACCGGGCCGCCTCCCGGATCGAATCGCGGCGGGCGCGGCCGACGCGGACACCCTGGCGGACGTCCTCGGCCCGTCCCCCGAACTGGCGGCACTGCTCGTGGAGCGTTACGACGAGGCGGCTCGGACGGACGCCCGCGTGGCCGTCGCCGGCTGACGCCCTCCGGCGGAACCGCGCCGGGCGTTCCTGCGTTCTCCCTTACGGATGTGCCCACCGCGGCACGCGGGTCAGACATGACGCAAGGGGGTGCGGCGTGTTCGGTTGCGCGGTGATCCGGCTGTGGGCGGCCGAGCGCGAGGAGCTCTCCACCGCGCGTGCTCCGGACGGCCCTCGGGCCGCCACCGACCGCATCCTGCAGCTGGGCTCCCAGTCGGCCAAGGTGGTGCAGCCCGTGATCGCCACCCTTCCCGGCGACGCGTTGGCGTACCTGCTGAGCGACCTGGTCCAGATGGCGGAGGGGGCGGGGACGTCGTGGCGGGACGATCCGGCGGCCGCCGCTCTCGGGGACGTCCTGGCCATGGCCTCGCTCGGCGTCCGACTGGTCACCGACGACAGCGTCCTGTCGGAAGAGCTGCGGCGCGAGTCCCACGTGCTGCGGGGAGCCGCTGCCCTGCGGCACGGCGAGGACGAGGAGGCGCTGCGGCAGTTCGCCCACGCGCTCCACGCGCTGTCGGCGGGGGAGGCCCCCCTCGCCCGGACCCTCGCGACGATCGGCCGGCTCGTGGCCGCCTCCGACGGCCCGGACGCGGCCGCCTTGCGATCCGCGGTGGCGACGGAGCTGACGACGCTCACCGGTCGGGGCTCGGGGGAACCGAGGGAAGCCGTGCTCCGCTCCCTGGACGTCCGCCTGTCCGCCCGTGAGACGGCGGCGCGTGCCTGGGGGCTCGGAGACCCGGAGGCCGCGGCGCTGTTGGCGGAGTGGCTGCGGGACCACGATCCCGACGAGGCAGCCGAGTTGAGATGGGTGACCGCACGGCGGATGATCGCGGACGCCGACACTCCGGAGACCGCTGCCGCACGGGCGCGGCTGCTCGACGCGGCGTTCGCCGCCCACCACGGCACGACCCTGTTCCAGGACGTGCTGGCGCTCTTCTACCAGAACAGCGGTCGGCCGCAGGCCCTGCTGGCGGTTCTGAAGCCTTGGAACGCCGCGCGCCCCGACGACATGGACCTCGCCCTCCGGCTGGCGGAGACGTACCGGCAGGTGGGTGCTCCCGAGGAGGGCGCGGCCGTTCTCCGTACGCTCGTGTCGGAGCCGCCCGTGCCCGGCGAGGAGCGCCTCACCCACCATCTGGCCGTCCTCCTCGCGGAAGCGGGTTCCCCCGACGCGCCCCGGTGGGCCGATCATCTGGCCCGTCTCACCGTGGCGGAGGAGACCGCCGCGCTGCTCCCGAGCGCCGCGCGCGCGGAGCTCTCGCATGCTCCACGGTCCGCTCCCCTCGCCGCCCACTACGCCGACGGCACGCTGACCATCGATCCGTCGGCCGCCGCGGCCCTGGCGCCAGGAGAGATCCAGGCCCACATCGCCGCGGCGATGATCGTCGGCGGCCCCGACGGGGAGGAGCTGTTCCGCACGCTCGCCGCCGAAGCGCCCGACACCGCGGCGCAGGTGGCGGACCTCCTCGGCATCCCACCGGGGGCGCGCTCACCCGAAGCGCCGCCGTCCGAGGCGGACGAGCTCTTCCGCCGTGCCGAAGCCCACTTCGCCCAACGCGAGTTCGACCGGGCAGTCACGTGTTACGACGGCGCTCTGCGGCTTTGTCCCGATCATGTGCAGGCCCTCCTGTTCCTCGGCGACGTGTATTTCGTCCAGGACCGGTTCGCGGTGGCCCGTGCCTATTTCGAGGAGTCGCTCGCCGTCGAGGAGACCCCGATGGCCTGGCGTTTCCTCGGTGACGCGCTACGGAAGACGTCCGCCGACACCGCGGAGGTCCGCGCCTGCTACGAGCGGGCCCTCGCGCTCGACCCCGGGTACGGGGGCGCCCGGCAGGCACTCGCGTCCCTCCCCCCGGCGACGGAGTCCGACGGCGGGGCGGACGACCCCCGCCGGGACGGCACGGAGCCCGCTTCCCCGGAGGAACCGGCAGCGGCTCCGCCGAAGATGTCGCGGGCGCGGCGCGCCTGGCGCAGGTTACGGCGTCCGGCTGCGCCTCAGGCGCCCGGCCGGACCGACGGTGCCGGCCGGACCGACGGGCCGGGCTCCGCCGTGGTGGAGGAGGAGTACGACGCGCTGTCTGCCGCCGGTGTGCGCCACCGCATGCCCGCGCTGATCGAAGTCACACTCCGCGAGCGCGAGCCCTGGACGGCGGAGCTCCTCGACGCGCTGACGGACGACGACGCGTTCGCACGGTGGCAGGACCGATGGCTGCCCGATCGCCTCGATTCCGCGTTCCTCACCCTCAGGACGCTCTCCTGGCAGTGGAACGCGAAGGCCGGGGAGACAGGGCGCGCGCTGCTCATGGCGGAACGCCAGGTACAGCTCGCGACCGACCTGCCGTCCCAGTGGTCACAGGACACCCCTGAATTCCCCGGTCGCGCCCTGCTCGTCTCCCACGGCCTGGGAATGAAGGCGGAGTTCCTCACCGACTTCGGGCGCTACGCCGAAGCGCTCGCCGTGCTGAGAGACGCCGAGGCCTGGCTGGAGCGGGACCGGGAGGAGCGCGAGCTGATCGGCAGGCCGCTGACCGGCCTCGTGGGCCCCTTCGTCCATCGGGAGAACCCCCGCGCCGACCTGTACGCGAAGCTCGCCGCGGCGGCCGAGCGCTGCGGGGACGCCGAGGCCGCCGAGCGGTACGACCTGCTCGCGGACCGGTGGCGCGAGGAAGCACCGCCCTCCGACCACACCCGGATCGCGACGCTGTGCGCGCAGGCCCTCGTCGCGCTCGTGGACGGGGAACCGGACGCGTGCTTCCGCCTGCTCGACACCGCGCTGCCGCTCGCCGTGCGCGAGGCGGGGCAGAGTCCCGTCGAGCACGCGCTCGCCCTGGTCCACCACACCCGCGCGCAGGCCCTGCGCATCCTCGGGCCGCAGCGCACGGCGCTGAGACACGCGGCCCTGGCCCGCCGGCACAACTCGGGGAACGCGGACCGGCTCGCGTCCGACTGGGTGCTCACCGCCGAGATCCTCGGCACCCGCCCCGAGCTCGGAGACCCCCTGGAGGCGTACGAGCACGTGCTCCAGCTGTCCGGGGTGGCCGCGGACAGCGACTCTCCCCTGGTGTGGCGCCCGCGCCGCGGTCCCGGCGCGCCGGTACGCATCGAGAACGCCGAGCGGGCCTGGCAGGTCGTCGCGCCCATGGCCCGGGCCGCCTGGGCGGCCGACGAGCCGGAGACCGCGATCCGCGTCCTCGAGCTGGGCGTCGAACTCTCCGATCTCGTACGGTCCGCTCAGCCCGATCCCGCCCTGCGGCGGCGCCTCCAGGAGGCACGCGCCGAGGTGTACGAGCTGCTCGTCCAGTACCGCCTGGACAGCGCCGCCGCGTCCGGGGACGTCGACCGGTTCAAAGCCGCCTTCACCGCCACGGAACGGCTGCGTTCCCGTACGCTCCTCGAGACGCTGGGCACCGCGGACCTCAGACCGCCGGACGGCGTTCCGGCCGATCTGATCGGCCGCGAGTCCGCGCTTCTGCGCGAACGCACGGCGCTGGAACAGGCACCGCGCACGAACTGGGCGAGGCTCCAGACCGTGCAACGGGAGCTGCACGCCCTCTGGTCGGAGATGGCGGCGCTCCACGTGTCGGGCGCGGAGTACGCCGAGGTGCGCTCCGCGGCGGCCGTCACGGCCGGTTCGGCCCTCGCTCAACTGCGCGGGGAGCAGGTCGTTGTGGCCTCGTACGCCCGGCTCGACGACGGCCGGATCGTGCTCTTCGCGCTCGACGCGCCCTCCGGACTCACCGTCACACCGATCGACGCGGACGGTGCGCGCCTGGCGCGATTCGTGGAGGACAACCTCGGAAGTGCCGGGCAGGTCAGGGAGATGGCCATCGACATGCCCGGCCTCTTCCAGCAGGTGCTCTCACCGCTCGTCGCCCCGCTGGCGGCCCTGACCCGGCCGGAGGACACCGTGGTGATCTGCCCGACCGGCCCCCTGCACAACGTCCCCTTCCACGCGCTGTGTCCCGACGGACCGGCGTCGCTGATCGAGCGGAACCCGGTCGCGTACCTGCCGAGCGTCTCGCTGCTGCGCACCCTCACCCACCGCGAGTCGCGGATCGGGCGGGGAGCCGTGGTGCTCGGTGATCCCGGGGGCGACCTGCCGTACGCGCGTGAGGAGGCGCGCCTGCTCGCCGCGCGCCTGGGCACCGAGCCGCTCCTGGGCGCCGACGCGACACGGCGGCGGGTGCTCGACGCGATGCGCGGTGCCGAGATCCTCCACGCCGCCTGCCACGCGACCTTCAGGGCGGACGACCCGCTGTCCTCGGGTCTGGCGCTCGCGGACGGTCCGCTCACCGGACGGGACATCCTGCGGGAGGACTGGCACGGCGTGCGGCTGGCCGTTCTCTCGGCATGCGAGACCGGCCTCGGAGGTGCCGACCGGTCCGACGAGGTGCTGGGGCTGAGCCGGTCCCTCCTCTTCTCCGGAGTGCGGTCCCTCGTCATGAGCCTGTGGCGGGTTCCGGACCGTTCGACCGCCGACATCATGGGGTCGTTCCACGACCTGACCCTGGCGGGCGCGACTCCGGCGCACGCGCTGCGTGCGGCGGTTCTCGCCTCCCGCGACCGGCCCGGCGGGGACCGTCTCGACCGCTGGGCCGCGTTCTGCCTGCTCGGGGAGTGGCGGGCGGACCGGGACACCGGCGGCAGGACCGCCACACCCCCCGAGATCCTCTAGCGGATGGAGCAGTCATGACGGACACCTTGGACCTCTCGCCCCGGCTCCCGGACGGCTTCCGGCTGGTGGGGCTGGTCGAGCCGACCGTGGAGGAGGAAGAGACCGACAGGGCCTTCAGTACGGTCGACGAGACGACGGTACGGATCCTGCGGCGCGAGACGAGGATCGGACTCGCCCGGGGTGATGTCACACCGGTGGACGCCGGCGAGGCCGGGGTCCAGGGGTACGACATCCCTCTGATCCTGGTGGTCCAGACGCATCCCGAGTCCACGGTCGTCTGGTCTCGTCTGGTCCTCGATCTCTCCCCGACCCCCGGGGCCACTGTCGCGGCCATGTCGCCCACCCTGGTGGAGGGGGACACCCCGCAGGAGATCGAGACCACGCTGGGGGCCAGTCTCACGTTCAGCGTGGCGGGGACGCCGCTCGGTGTGGAGGCGGGCCCCGAGGTCCTGAGGCGTCGGACCGTCTACTGCCCGCGCATCACGTCGTCCGGCGTCGGATTCTCCACGGCCTACTGGGACTTCAGGGCGTCCGACCGGGAGTTCCTGCATGTCAACGAGGAACTGCGGCTCCTCGTCCGGGCCCCGGCGGATCGCCCCGTCGACGCGGTCGTGACCCTGCGCACCCGCGTCCGGCCCAGGGGGCTCGGCCGTTTCCTGCGCCTGTCGGGCAAGCTCGCGGGGCTCGACGGCAGTTGTCGCCTCGTGTGAGGGGGCGGCTGGTCCGTTCGGCGGCTCTCGGGCCGGGCGGCTTCCCCGTCACTCCTCCCGTGTCATCTCCACGAGTTTGACCACGGTGTTCCAGTTGCGGGCGGTGACCACGAGGCCCTTGACGACGGACGGCCTGTTGACGGCCTCGGCGAGGGTGGATCTGCCCAGGCCTTCGGGGGCGTAGAGGTAGAGGACCCGGTCGCCGAGGGCGAACGCCTGGGGGTGGTGGGCCTGCTGGTCGATGGCGGCGAAGCGCTCCGGGTCGGCGGGGCCGGAGAAGTAGAAGGCGTGGAGCTGTTTGCCCTCGAGGTCGGCGGCGGGGAAGGGGCAGGCGTCGGCGACGGCCGCGAGATAGTCGCCGTCGCGGACGAGGCAGTCGACGCGGAAGCCGAAGTGGCGTTCGATCGCGTCCTCGACCTGGGTGGTGAGTTCGTCCTCGCCGGCGGGCGAGTCGGTGGTGAAGACGGCGTTCCCGCTCTGGAGGTACGTGCGGACGTTCCGGTGGCCGAGGCCTTCGAGGACGGACCGGAGCTCCGGCATCGGTACCTTGCGGTGTCCGCTCACATTGATGCCGCGGAGCAGGGCCGCGTATGTCTTCGCCATGCGTTCACCTTAGGTCGGCCACCGCGCCTCGTGGGGGGCGGCACGGTGGCCGGTTCGAACACTCGCCGATGGAGGCGATCGGCGAGAAGACCCGTCACCCATCTGTGACTTATTCAACAAGGTTTCGTAATGACGAATCCATCATTTGCGCTGATAGCGGGCGAGGACCCGGTTGCCGTCCTCGACCAGCCGTGCGCGCAGTTCGGCCTCGTCGATGGCCCCGCTGTAGTACTCCTGGAAGGCCGGGGTCGCCACCTTGTCCTTCCACTCCGGATAGCCGCGCACCGACTGCGCGGGCGCGGGCCGCAGGTGCCGGGCCACCGCCGCGCCGATCGCCCAGCCGTCCTCGGGGGTGTGCAGGGAGGGGTCGGCGAGCGCGGCCGTGCCGGTGGGCAGCATCCAGTCGCCGCGCGCGAGCCGCACCATGTTCGCCGGCCGCAGGAAGAAGTCGAGGAACTCCACCGCCTCCTTCTTGTACGGGCTGTCCTCGGCGATCGACAGGGTCTGCGGGGAGACGCCCTGGGTGAGCCCGGCGCTTCCGGCGGGGGCGGGCAGCACCGTCCATTCGAAGCCCTCGGGGGCCTGCTGGGCGATCTGCTGCCGGTAGGCGAAGCCGAGCGGGACCATGGCGTACTTGCCGGCGAAGAAGCCGGGGAGGGTGTCGGAGCCGCCGCTGCCGAGTGTGGTGCGCGGGGCGGAGCGGTCGGTGACGACCTGGTCGTGGAGGGTGCCGGGGACGACGGCGTCGGCCTCGGTGAAGCGGACGGTGACCCGTCCGTCGGGCTCCCGGTGGAAGAGCCGGCCGCCCGCGGAGAGCCCGAGGTTGAGGCTGACGGAGACCGGCTCCTTGAGCGGCCAGGCGACGGCGTACCTGCCGGGGCCCATCTCCCGGGTGAGGTCCTGGGCGATCTGCCGGAACTCGGCCCAGGTCCACGGCTTCTCGGGGGTGGGGACGCGGACGCCCGAGGATTCCAGGATCTTGCGGTTGGCGATGATGACGCGCGGTTCCTGGAGGAACGGCACGCCGTAGATCCCTTCGCCGAAGGTGGTGGTCTCCCAGCTGCGGGCGGGGATGTCGGCGCGGAGCCGTTCGGGCAGCAGGGTGCGCAGGTCGGCGAGGTGGCCGCCGTAGGCGAAGTCGGCCAGGTCGTCGGAGGCGTCGTGGATGATGTCGGGCGCCTCGCCGCCCTCGAAGGAGGTGAGGAGCTGGTCGTGGACGGAGTCCCAGCTGCCCTGGACGTAGTCGATCTGGACGTCGGGGTGGGCGGCGTTCCACTCCTTCACCAGCTGCCGGTTGGCGTCGACGGACTCCTTCTGCCAGGCGAGGGACTGGAAGCGGAGCCGTACGACTCCGTCGTCGGAGCCCTCGTCCCCCGCCGTGCAGCCGGTGAGGAGCAGGGCGAGCGCGGCGGCGGCCGTCAGGATCCGTCTCATGACTTCACCGCCCCTGCCAGCATCCCGCCGGTGAGCCGTCGTTGGAGGACGGCGAAGACGACCAGGGACGGCAGTGTCGCGAGGAAGGCCGCGGCGGCCAGCGGGCCGAGGTCGGCGACGCCCTCGGCGCCGAGGAAGTGGGTGAGGACGACCGGCAGGGTCTGCTTCTCCGGGGTCTTGAGCAGGACGAGCGCGAAGAAGAACTCGTTCCACGCGGTGACGAAGGCGAACAGGGCGGTGGCGACGATGCCGGGGACGAGCAGCGGGGCGGTGACGGAGACGAGGGTACGGAGCCGCCCGGCGCCGTCGACTGCGGCGGCCTCCTCCAGTTCGGCGGGGACGGCCCTGACGTATCCCATCAGCATCCAGAGGGCGAAGGGCAGCGACCAGACCACGTAGACCAGGACGAGGCCGAACACGCTGTTGACGAGGTGCAGGTTCTTGAGGATCAGGAAGAGCGGGATGATCACCAGGACGAACGGGAAGGCCTGGCTGATCACCACCCAGCCGGTGGCGGCGGAGGCGAGTCTGCCCTTGTGGCGGGCCGTCACATAGGCGAGCGGGGTCGCGACGGCCACCGCGATCACGGCGGCCGAGACGGCGGCGAGCAGGCTGTTCGCGGCGGCCCTGAGCAGCGGCTGCTCGTCGAACGCCTGCCGGAAGTTGGCGAGCGTGGGCTCCTCGGGGATCCAGGTGGGGTGGAGCGAGGCCAGCTCGGGGGCGGGCTTGAAGGCGGTGGAGACCAGCCAGAGGAAGGGGAAGGCGAGGAAGACCAGGTACGCGAGGAGGGCGAGGTACTGGCCGATCCGCGCGGGTCTGCTCGTCCGGAGTGCGCTCACCGGTCCTGGTCCCCTTTCAGCCGGCGTACGAGGGAGAGGGCGATGAGGACCGAGACGGCAGCGATCATCACGCAGCCCATCGCGGCGGCGTAGCCGAACTGTCCGTAGCGGAAGGCCTCCTCGTAGGCGAAGAGCATGGGGAGCCGGGTCCGGCCGCCGGGTCCGCCGTTGGTCAGGACGTAGACCAGGGCGAACGAGTTGAAGTTCCAGATGAGGTTGAGGGCGGTGATGGCGAGGGCGACGGGTCTCAGCGCGGGCCAGGTGACGGCGCGGAAGCGGCGCCAGGCTCCGGCGCCGTCGAGGGCGGCGGCCTCGTGGAGCTCGCGCGGGGTGTTCTGGAGTCCGGCGAGGAGGGCGACGGTGGTCTGCGGCATGCCCGCCCAGACGCCGACGACGATGACGGCGGGCAGGGCGGTCGCGAGCCCGGAGAGCCAGTCGTGGCCCTCGCCGAGGCCGAGGCCGCGGAGGGTCTCGTTGAGGATGCCGGCATCGGGGTTGTAGACGAGCCGCCACATGATGCCGACGACGACCTCCGGCATCGCCCACGGGACGATCGCGAGGGCCCGTGCCAGCCACCGGAAGCGGAGGTTCTGGTTGAGGAGGAGGGCGAGGCCGAGGGCGAGCAGGAACTGCGGGACGGTGACGCCGACCGCCCAGATCACGCCGATGCGGAACGAGTCCCAGAAGAGGGTGTCGTGCAGCAGGTCCTGGAAGTTGAGGGTGCCCACCCACCGGGTGGCCTGGGTGCGGCCGGACTGCGCGTCGGTGAAGGCGAGCGCGATGCCGTAGAGCAGCGGGCCGACGCTGAGGACCAGGATGGGCAGGAGCGCGGGGAGCACCAGGAACCAGGCGCCGAAGTCGGGTCCGCGCGGGCGTGTCCCGTGGGCGGCGCGCGGTGTGCGCGTCGCGCCCGGCCGCTTCGTCGCGGTCTCCGAGCTCACCGATCGGACCCCCCGTCCGCCTGCTTTCGCCGCCGTGGGAACCCCGCCATGGTCCTGACGGACCGTGGGCCCGTCAAGGCGATCTACGTGATGAGCTGCGTGGATGCGAGACTTTGGCGCAATCGCACAGGTGAGGGAGAGGTCGATGGACGAGGCGCGGGCGCGGGAGATCCTGGCGGCGGCGGGGCTGCCGGTGGCGGAGGCGCGGCTCATCGCCCTCGGTGAGAACGCGGTCTTCGCCGTGGGCGCTCTCGCCGTGAAGGTGGGCCGGGACGCGGAGGTGTTCGAGCGGGCCGAGCGTGAGGTGGCGCTCGCCGGCTGGCTCGCCGGGGCGGGGATCCCGGCGGCGCGGGCCGCCGAGGAGAAGCCGCTCCTGGTCGACGGGCACCCGGTGACCTTGTGGCATCGGCTGCCCGAGGCGGTGCGGCCCGCGGAGCCCCGTGATCTGGCGCCGCTGCTGCGGGCCGTCCACGCCCTGCCGGAGCCGGTGGGCTTCACGCTGCCGCGCCGCGATCTGCTCGGCGGGGTGGAGCGGTGGCTGCGGCTCGCGGGGGACGCGATCGACCCGGCGGACGCGGCCTTCCTGCGGGAGCGGCGCGACGCCTTCGCGCCGGCGGCCGCGGCCCTGACCCCGCGTCTGACGCCTGGTCCGATCCACGGTGACGCCCTGCCCCGGAACGTGCTGGTCGGCCCCGAAGGACCGGTCCTGATGGACCTGGAGACCTTCTCCTCCGACCTGCGCGAGCACGACCTCGTGGTGCTCGCGCTCTCCCGGGACCGGTACGGCCTCGATCCGGCGGCGTACGAGGCGTTCACGGAGGCGTACGGCTGGGACGTCCGGGAGTGGGAGGGGTGCGCGGTGCTGCGGGGGGCGCGGGAGACGGCGAGCTGCGCGTGGGTGGCGCAGCACGCGCCGACGAACCCTGCGGCCCTTGCCGAGTTCGAGCGGCGGGTGGCCTCGCTGCGGGACGGCGACCCGGAGGTGCGCTGGTACCCGTTCTGACGTCGAGGCGCTAGTACGAGACCGCCGTGACCGCCTCGCGCAGGGGCCAGGTGGGGTCGACGACCGCGTCCGTGTCGCCCTTGCGGCGCAGGAAGGCCTGGAAGTTCTCGGCCCAGAGGCGGTACCAGCCGATCTGCCGCTCGTGCAGTTCGGCCGGGTTCAGCGCGGCGACCTCGGGGTGCCGCTCGGCTATCGCGACGGCGACCCGGACGGCGGCGAGCGCGTCGGCGGCGGCCTGGTGGGCGGCTTCGAGCACCACGCCGTACTCCCCGCAGACGGCTTCCAGGGTCCGTTTGCCGCGCCGGTAGCGGTCGACGGCCCGGTCGATGGTGTACGGGTCGATGACGGGCCCGATGCCGGTGCCGCCGAGGCGCTCGCTCAGCGAGGGCAGTCCGTGGCGGCGCAGCTCCGCGGAGAGGAGCGTCAGGTCGAAGGAGGCGTTGTACGCGACGATCGGCACGCCCTGGTTCCAGTACCCGGTCAGGGTCTCCGCGATCTCGTGGGCGACCTCGCGCACCGGCCGGCCCTCGGCGGCGGCCCGCTCGCTGCTGATGCCGTGGATCGCGGAGGCCTGTTCGGGGATGCGGATGCCGGGGTCGGCGAGCCAGTCGCGCTGCCGGCTGACCCGTCCGCCGTAGTAGCCGACGATCGAGGCCGTGACGATACGGGCCTCCAGTGGATCGGTGCCGGTCGTCTCCAGGTCGAAGCCGACCAGCGGTTCCCCATGCCAAGCCATCGGGTCCTCCTTACGTGATCTCCCCCGTGGTGCTGACCACCCTCGCACGCACCACTGACAACGCCCCCGGGGTCCCCCGGCGGGGTGTCAGGAGACGGGCCGTGAGTCGAGCCAGACCGACTCGAACTCCTCCCGATATGTCTCGAAAAGTCCGTGATCGCCGTCACGGAATCCCTGGCCGTGGCGCACCACGTTCCGCCCGCCGCCGCGCAGGACGAGGACCGGCGCCTCCATGCCCCGGGCCCGGCGGAGGTAGGACTGCACGACGCCGACGCCGTCCGGGCCGTCGCCGTCCACCAGGTAGGCGGTGAAGCGGGGGGTCTCGTCGAAGACGTGGATCTGGAAGGCGCCCGGGTCGCGGAGCTTGGAGCGGACCCGGCGCATGTGCAGGATGTTCATCTCGACGGAGCGGCTCAGCTCGCCCTTCTTGAGGCCGAGTTCCCGCTCACGCCGCTTGACCGCGCTGCTCGCGGGGTTGAGGAAGAGGAGCCGGGTCCGGCAGCCGGACTCGGCGAGCCGGACCATGCGGCGGCCGGAGAAGTTCTGCACGAGCAGATTGAGACCTATGCCGGTCGCGTCGAGGCGGCGGGCCCCGCCGAAGAGGTCCTCGGCCGGCAGCTGCCGCTGGAGCCGCACCCGGTCGGGGTGGACGGAGACCACGTCCGCGTACCGGTCGCCGACGAGGTCCTCGACCGCGTCCACGGGCAGCCGGTCGGCGGACGGCACCCCGGCGCCGCTGCCGAGGATCTCCAGGATGCGGGCGGAGGCCCGCTCGGACTGGGCGAGCACGGTCAGCGAGAGGGCCCGGTTGCGGGAGACCACGTTGCGCGTGACCTCCAGCTCGTCGAGGGCGAGTTCGACCTCGCGCCGGTCGTCGAAGTAGGGCTCGAAGCAGGGCCAGTGCTGGACCATCAGCTCCCGTAGCTGCGGGAGCGTGAGGAAGCTCAGCACGTTGTCGTCGGCCGGGTCGAGGAGGTAGCCCTTGCGCCGCGACACCTCGCGCACGGCGACGGCCCGCTGCACCCACTCCTGGCCCGCCGGGCCCGCCGCGGCCACCACCCAATCCTCGCCGTGCACCGGCTCGTACACGGGTCGCAGGACGGCGGCGACCACGGCACGGAGCCGCTGCTCGACGAGATTCAGCCAGATGTACGCCCGCCCGGCGCGCTGGGCGCGGGTGCGTACCTCGCTCCACGCCTCGGCGCCCCAGTCGAGCTCCGCCCCGATCTCCACCGGCCGGGCGACGGTGACCGTGCCGGGCGGCACGGCTCCCGGCGGCGCGACCGCGCCGGGCGACGCCTCAGCGGGGTCGGCCGGGCCCCCCTCGTGACCCGCGTCACCTGGGGGCAGCTCAAGACCTCCCGAGCTCACCCGCGCACCGCCTTCTGCTCCTGGACGCCCGTGTCGACCGGTCCGACAACGATCAAGGAAGGGTACTCCGCGAGCGGGAGGCGGTGCAGCAGGATCGTCAGGCTGCTTGCTCAACTCCCCAGATCGGGCTGCCCGTTCTGGGAGGCGAGATCGGCCGGAGTGAGCGGATTCATAGCGGTTACGTCCCTGGGTGCGAGCTGGAAGCCCTGCCAGTGGACCGGCATCGGCTGCTGGTCCTCGTCCCGGGCGATGTGGTGGAACCCGATGTTGACCCACACGGAAGGCTTGGTCAGCGTCTCTCCGTTGACCCACTTGTCGACACTGTCGCCCGCGCCCGGCGCGCAGTTGCCGATGTTGTTGCTCGCGAACTGCTCGCAGGCACGCGCCTGCGTGAAGTACACGTCGTGCTTGGTGAAACCGCGCCCCGCGTGGGTGTCGGTGTGGCCGGGCGCGATCTCGTACGAGCGGGCGTGGCCGTCGGCGTTCTTGCCGGTGCCGCTGACCACCCGCCACCAGCGCATGTTCTTCGCGTCGCCGGCGAGCTCCTTGGTGACGACGGTCCGCTTGGTCTTCACGGTCGGTCCGCCGTCGCCCACGGGCGGGGTGACGGTGGAGTCGAACTGCTCGATCCGGTCCTTGGTGGAGCCGTCGAGACCGAAGTCGAGCTTCCAGAAGACGTTGTGGGCGTGGCTGGTGGCGTAGGCGCGGGCACCCTTGCCTATGGGCCAGCCGCGGCCGTCGGTGGCGTTGTAGTCGACGGGCGAGAGGCTTCCGGTGGCTCCGACGTTGGCGCCGATGGTGCCGTCGGCGGAGAACCGCCACTCGGAGATGTACTCGTACCAGCCGACCTTGTTGACGGTGTAGACGAGCAGGTCCTTGGCCTGGGCCTGCCAGACCGTGGAGCCGTTGTCGCTGGCCATGCGGTACGCGTGGCCACGCGCCCGCGTGGTGGTGCACAGGCCCTTGACCTGACCGACCTCGGGCACCTTGACGGTGGTGAGGGTGCCGCCGGGGCACTCGGCCGGCTTGAGATTCTGCAGGCCCCAGCCGAAGCCCGCTCCGGTGAGGTCGTCGTACTCGGCGGCGCCGTCGTCATAGGGCACGTGGATCTGGGCGAGCCGGGCGCTGGTGAGGACCTTGACGGGGGCGGCGGCGCCGGGCGGCTGGTAGGTGATCTTGTCGAGCGTGAGCCCGGCGTCGGTGTCGTAGCGCCAGCACATGCGCCAGGTCGCGCCGCCGTCGAGCTTCTGGGTGATGCGGTACGCGGTGGAGCAGTCGGCCGGGATCACCGGCGCCGGACGGGTCGGGGCCGGAAGGTTCGGGGCCGGCGGCCGCGGTGGGGAGGGGGCGGCGGTGGCCCCGGAGACGGGGCCCGCGGCGGCCGTGGCGGTGCCGAGCAGGGCGGCCGCGGCCAGGACGGCGGCACGCCTGCGCGTGCGCGGGTTTCGCAAGGTGGACATGGGAACGTACTCCCTCGTACGGAGATCGGGCGGGAGGACCGGGGGCGGCGGTGGTCAGCCGACGCGGGTGACGGTCCTCGCGGAGAGGTCGACGATCAGGTTCCGGGTGTCGATCCAGGCCCCGTTGAGAACCTTGGTGACGAGCCGGACGCACCGGTGCTCCCCGCAACGGGAGAGCTGCGCGGGCACGTTCGCCTCGCGGTAGGTGCGGTAGACGTCGCCGTTGAACCACAGCTGCGCGGTGGAGGTGAGCTCCTTGCCGGTGGCGTCCCTGTAGTCCTCCGCGACGCCCTTGCCGAGCGGGCTCGCGAGGATCAGTTCCAGGGCCTCGCGCAGCTCCTCGGGGTGGGCGGAGGGCTGGACGCCGCGCCGCGCACCGGAATTCTCGACCTTGCCGGTGTCGAGGTTGACGGTCCGGGTGATGAGCTCGTCCCGCGCGTAGTCGTAGAAGCGGACCTCGGCGCGGCGTGTCGCGTCCTGCGGCAGCGGGTCCGCGAGGTCGGTGCCGAGGTGCTGCGGCCCCCGGCCGCCGTCGACGTCCTGCTGGGCGGCGGCGCCGGGCGGGGTCAGCGCCAGGCTCTCGGCCCGTACGAGCTCGTCGTCGGTGAGCGGGTCGCCGCCCACGCCCTTCTTCCCCTCGGCGGCCGGGGGTGCCACGGTCGCCGGCGCGGGCGCGACCGCCCCCCGCGGGTCGGCGACGCCGGGCGCCGCGCCGTCCCCCGCCCCGCTTGCTCCGCCCCCACCCGTGGCGCCGTCGACCGTGGAGCCTCCCACCGGCCTCGGCGCACCTTCCGCCCCTTGACCCGCTCCCGCCTGGCCCGGCAGGCTGATCGCGACCGCGACGGCGGTTCCCGTCACCGCCATGGCCGCTCCGGCCACCACCTTCCCCAGGTGGCGGCGCGCTATTTCGTACACACTTCCCCCTCTTTCCCCCTCTTTGATCTGCGGTCACCCGGTAGGACGGAGCGAAGTCCTAGGAGGTTGCCCCTCTTTCGGGCAGGATCTGGCCGAAGAACATCTCCACAAACCCGGACAGAAGAGGAATAGTCGTATCCATGCAAGTCTGGCCGGGACAGGCGTACCCCCTGGGCGCCACCTATGACGGAGCGGGAACCAACTTCGCGGTCTTCTCGGAGGCCGCCCACAGGATCGAGCTGTGTCTGCTGCACGACGACGGCTCGGAGACGGCGGTCGAACTGCGCGAGACCGACGCGTTCGTGCGGCACGCCTATCTGCCGGGCGTGATGCCGGGACAGCGGTACGGGTTCCGGGTGCACGGCCCGTACGCCCCGGAGCGCGGGCTCCGGTGCAACGCGGCGAAGCTGCTCCTCGACCCCTACGCGCGCGCGGTGTCGGGGCAGATCGAGTGGGGCGAGTCGGTGTACGGCTACCCCTTCGGGCGGCCGGACGCGCGCAACGACCTGGACTCGGGCCCGCACACGATGGCCTCGGTCGTGGTCAACCCGTACTTCGACTGGGGTGACGACCGGCGTCCGCGGACCGAGTACCACCACACGGTGATCTACGAGGCCCATGTGAAGGGCCTGACGATGCTCCACCCGGACCTTCCGGAGGAGCTGCGCGGGACGTACGCGGGCCTCGCGCACCCCTCGGTGATCGGGCACCTGAAGGAACTGGGCGTGACCGCGCTCGAACTGATGCCCGTGCACCAGTTCGTGAACGACCACCGGCTCGTGGACGCGGGGCTCTCCAACTACTGGGGCTACAACACGATCGGTTTCTTCGCCCCGCACAACGCCTACGCATCCTGGGGCGACCGGGGCCAGCAGGTCCTGGAGTTCAAGTCGGCGGTCAGGGCGCTGCACCAGGCGGGCATCGAGGTCATCCTCGACGTGGTCTACAACCACACCGCCGAGGGCAACCACCTGGGCCCGACGCTCTCCTTCCGGGGCCTGGACAACCCCTCGTACTACCGGCTCGCCGACGACCCCAAGTACTACATGGACACCACCGGCACCGGGAACTCGCTGCTCATGCGGTCCCCGCACGTGCTCCAGATGATCATGGACAGTCTGCGGTACTGGGTGACCGAGATGCACGTGGACGGCTTCCGCTTCGATCTGGCGGCCACCCTGGCCCGCCAGTTCCACGAGGTGGACCGGCTGTCCTCGTTCTTCGACCTGGTGCAGCAGGACCCGGTGGTGAGCCAGGTGAAGCTGATCGCCGAGCCCTGGGACGTCGGCGAGGGCGGCTACCAGGTGGGCAACTTCCCGCCACTGTGGACCGAGTGGAACGGCATGTACCGGGACTGCGTACGGGATCTGTGGCGGGGCGAGCCGCGCACCCTCGCGGAGTTCGCCTCCCGGCTCACCGGCTCGTCCGACCTCTACCAGGACGACGGCCGGCGGCCGCTCGCCTCGGTCAACTTCGTCACCTGCCACGACGGCTTCACCCTGCGGGACCTCGTCTCGTACAACGAGAAGCACAACGAGGCGAACGGCGAGGGCAACCGCGACGGCGAGAGCCACAACCGCTCGTGGAACTGCGGCGCCGAGGGCGACACCGAGGACGTCGGGATCGCGGAGCTGCGCGCCCGCCAGACGCGCAACTTCCTCGCCACCCTGATGCTGTCGCAGGGGGTGCCGATGCTCAGCCACGGCGACGAGTTCGGGCGGACGCAGGGCGGCAACAACAACGCGTACTGCCAGGACAACGAGGTGTCCTGGGTGCGCTGGCCCAAGGCGGACAGCCCGGAGAGCGAGGCGGAGACCACCCTGCTCCGGTTCACCCGGGCGATGGTGCGGCTGCGCCGGGACCATCCGGTCTTCCGCCGCCGCCGCTTCTTCCACGGACGGCCGGTGGAGGGCACCCACGACGAGCTGACGGACATCGCCTGGTTCACGCCCGAGGGCGAGGAGATGAAGTCCCGCGACTGGCAGGCGGCGCACGCCCAGGCGCTCACCGTCTTCCTCAACGGCAACGCCATCTCGGAGCCCGGCACCCAGGGCGAGCGGATCGCCGACGACTCCTTCCTGCTGATGTTCAACGCCTCGTCGAAGGAGCTGGAGTTCGCGGTGCCGGACAGCCACGGCGCCTGCTGGCAGACGGTGGTGGACACCTCCGACCCGGAGGGCATGCCGCCGCTGGAGGGCCCGGAGCTCGCGGCCGGGGAGCGGGTGACGCTCGCGCCGCTCAGCCTGACCGTTCTGAGACGGCCGGTCTGACCTCGCGTACGGGAGCCGGCACCCGTACCGCCCAGGACAGCAGTGCGCAGGCCACGGCCGCCCCCACCGCCACCGCGAAGGCGGCGGGGGCGCCGTGGCCTTCGGCGAGCCGACCGGAGACGGCGAGGGCGAGGGCCTGCCCGCCGACGATCCCGCTGGTCAGGAAGGCCATGGACTCGGCGAGCCGGGCGGCGGGAACGGTCCGCTCGGTGAGACCGAAGACCGTGATCAGATGCGGGGCGTACGCCGCGCCGAGGACGACCACGACCGCGTACAGCGCCCCGAGCGAACCGACGAACAGCAGCGGTACGGAGAGGACCACGAGCGCGGCGGTCGCGGCCCGCCAGCGGGTCATGAGGCCGATACGGGCGGGCACGGCCGCCATCGAGAGGCCGACGGCGGCGCTCATCACGCCCATCGCCGCATAGACGAGCCCCGCCTGGGCGGGCGCGCCGAGCTTCTCGGTGAGCGCGGTGATCCCGGCCTGCGAGGCGCCGAACATCGCGCCCTGGAGGACCATCGCGCCGCGCAGGGCGTACGCCGACCCCGGCAGCCGCGTCCGTTCGGCCTCGCCCGATCGGGTGGACGCCGAAGGGTCCGGCGCGGTGGCCTTCGCCGTCGGGTGGAGGGCGAAGGCCGTCCCGCAGACGGCGAGCAGCAGCGCCGCGAGGAGGAGGGCCGCGGCCGGATGGGCGAGGGCGGCGGCCAGGCCCACGAGCGCCGGGCCGAGGACGAAGGACACCTCGTCGAGGGTGCCCTCGAAGGAGAGGACGGTACCGACGGTCCGGTCGTCCGCGCCGGATCGGCGGGCGAGGGCCACCGAGCGGGTCCTGGCGAGCGGCCCGACCTGGGGGACGGTCGCTCCGGCGACCGCACCGAGGAGCATCAGCGGGCCGGTGGCGGCGTGGCCCAGCGCGGCGAGGACGAGGGCCGTGACGGCGACCGCGTTGGCGAGGGAGGCCACGAGGACGACTCCGCGCTGGCCGTGCCGGTCGGCGAGCCGGCCGATGACCGGCCCCGCGACGGTCTGTCCCGCGGCGAGCGCGCCGCCCGTCAGGCCGGCCGTGGCGAGGGAGCTGCTCGTCTCGGCGACCAGGAGCAGGCTGCCGAGCTGGCACATGGCGGTGGGCAGGCGGCCCAGGAAGGAGACGACCGGCAGGGCGGTACCGAGCAGCGACAGGGTGTCGCGATACATCCGGAGCATCGGACAAACGTAACGCGATGCACACGAACGGATGCATGGGGCGATGACACAGAAGCCCCCGCACGGGGTACGTACGTTCGCATGACCTCCCTCCAGGCCCTTTCCGCCCTCCCCACCGCGACCTACCGGCTCCAGCTCCAGCCGGAGTTCCCGTTCGCCGCCGCCGAGCGGGCCGTGCCCCATCTCGCCGACCTCGGGATCTCGCACCTCCATCTCTCCCCCGTCCTGGAGGCGGTCCCCGGCTCGACCCACGGGTACGACGTCACCGACCACGGGTCCGTACGGGCCGAACTGGGCGGCGAGGAGGGGCTGCGGGCCCTCGCCGCGACCGCGCGGGCGCACGGGCTCGGGCTCGTCGTCGACCTCGTGCCCAACCACATGGCGGCCTCCCCGCGGCACAACCGGGCACTGCGGGCCGTGCTCCGCGACGGCCCCGACTCGCCGTACGCCCGCTGGTTCGACATCGACCGGTCGGCCGGGGACGGCCGGCTGCTGCTCCCGGTGCTGCCCGCGCGGCTCCCCGAGGTACGGGACCGGCTGCGGGTCTCCGGCGGGGCGCTGCACCTGGACGGGCAGGAGTTCCCGCTGCGGCCCGGCACGGAGGGGCTGCCGCTCGACGAGCTGCTCGACGCCCAGTGGTACCGGCTCGGCTGGTGGCGGCTCGCCCGCACCGAGCTCAACTACCGCCGGTTCTTCACCATCTCGGAGCTCATCGGGGTGCGGGTGGAGGAACCCGAGGTGTTCACCGCGACCCACGCGAAGATCGTCGAGCTGGTCCGGGACGGGGTCGTCGAGGGGCTGCGCATCGACCATCCGGACGGGCTCGCCGACCCGCAGGGCTATCTGGAGGACCTGGCGGCGGCGACCGGCGGGAGGTGCTGGACGGTGGTCGAGAAGATCCTCACGGGTCCTGAGACGCTGCCCACGGCCTGGCCGGTGGCGGGGACCACCGGCTACGACGCCCTGCGTCACCTCGACGGGGTGTTCACCGACCCCCTGGGCGCGGCGGAACTGACGGACCTGTACCGGGAGTTCGTGGGCAGGTCCGGGGACAGGGGCGGCCAGTGGGAGGCGACCGAGCGGCGCGCCGCGTACGAGGTGGTGGGGCACGACCTGGCCGCCGAGACCGCCGTCCTCACCCGGATCGCGGAGCGGATCTGCGCCGCCGACCCGGCACTGCGGGACCACGCGCCCTGGGCGCTGCGCACCGCGATCCGTGAACTCCTCGTCCGGACGCCCGTCTACCGCGCGTACCGGACCGGCGGCGAGGAGGTCCTGACCCCGGAGGCGGCGCGCGGCGCGAAGGCGGCGTTCGCGGTGCCGGAGGAGGCCGCGGCGGTCGACGTCGTACGCGGTCTGGCGCTCGGCGCGCTCGGCGAAGGACCTGAACACCGGGCGTTCCGGGCCAGGTTCGCGCAGACCTCATCGGCACTGCGGGCCAAGTCGGTGGAGGACACGGCCTTCTACCGGTACACCCCGCTGCTCTCGGCGAACGAGGTGGGCGGCGACGCGGGCCGGCCCGCCGTGCCGGTGGAGGAGTTCCACGCGTACTGCGCCCGGATCGCCCGGGACTGGCCGGGCACCGGGACCGTGCTGTCCACGCACGACACCAAGCGCAGCGCCGACGTCCGGGCGGCGATCGCGGTCCTCGCCCAGTGCCCGCAGGTGTGGGCAGAGCTCCTCACGGAGGTGGCGGGGGTGCCCGCGCCCGACCCGCACGTGGCCTGGACGGCCTGGCAGACCGCCTTCGGCTTCGGCACCCCGGACGCGGAGCGGCTGGGCCCCGCGATCCTCAAGTCCGTACGCGAGGCGGGTCTGCGAACCAGCTGGACGGAGCCCGACACGGAGTACGAGCGGGCGGTGGCCGAGTTCGCGGCGGCCGGGCCCGGCCGCATCCCGCTCCGGGCCGCCTCGGAGGCGGCCTTCGCCCTGGAGCCGCACATCCGGGCGCACGCGCTCGGGGTGCTCCTCGCACAGCTGACGATGCCGGGGGTGCCGGAGCTGTACCAGAACACGGAGCGGGAGTACCGGGCGCTCGTCGACCCGGACAACCGGGCCCCGTTCGCGGCCGGCCCTGACGACGACCGTACGGCCCTGGTCCGCGCGGCTCTCGGGCTGCGCCGCGAACGCCCGGAGGCCTTCGGCGCGGCGGGCACGTACACCCCGCTGACGGCCGAGGGGCCGGCCGCCTCGCACTGCCTGGCCTTCGCCCGCTCCGGCGAGGTGGTCACCGCCGTCACCCGGCTCTCGCTGCGGCTCTGGGAGGCGGGCGGCTGGCAGGACACGGAGCTGGTACTTCCGGAGGGCCGCTGGGCCGATGTCCTCGACGGTGTACGGGAGTTCACCGGCGGTCCGGCGACGGAGCTCAAGCTCGCGGAGCTCTTCGCGGAGCGGCCGGTGGCGCTGCTCGCACGGCTCGGCGACTGAGGCGAGGCCCCGGGGGCGTCCCCCGGGGCCTGCGGACGGTCAGAAGCGGGAGGCGCGCGTGACCTCGCACTTGGTGTACTCGGAGCCGTCGCCGGTTCCGGCGTACGGGGTGGTCAGCTCGGCCTTCGCGGACGCGCCCGACGCGACGGCGATGCCGGTCTCGATGGCGGTCATCGGGAGGACGTCGCTGCCGGCGCCGGTGAACTTCATCGTGACGTTGTAGTCGTAGTCCGTCGAGTCGTCGTTCTTGACGGTGATCCGGGCGACGAGGTTCTTGGTCGCCGGGTCGTACGTGCACTCGTCGATGACCACGTCGCGGGCCGCCTTGTCGGCGCTGCTGGAGCCGCCGGGCACGGAGCCGCCGGAAGTGCCGCCGGAGGTGGTGCTGTTGTCGCTGCCGTTGCTGCTGGAGCTGGAGCTGGAGCTGCTGTTGTTGTCGCAGCTGCCGCCGTTCGAGCCGCGGGCACCGGTCAGGGCGACGACCGCGATACCGAAGACAGCGATGGCGCGGACATGACGCATCTTCATGTTTGAATCCCCGTTGAAAGTGGTACTAAATAAGGCTCCTTGACGAGCGCACGTCACCCTAGCAGCGGTCGGGGGTCCGCTCGCCACTCCTGTTCCGCCCCTCCTGCCCCGGCCCGGTTCAGCCGCCGGGCCGGACGATCAGACTGCGCGGGGCCCGGGTGATGAGGCCGGTGTGCGTCGGGCGGAAGCCGTCGGCGAGCCGGAGCCGGGGCATGGCCGTGAACAGCGCGCGCAGGGCGTACTCGGCTTCGAGACCGGCGAGGACGACGGCCGGGCAGAAGCCGGAGCCGTACGTGAGTTGGCCCGGGTCGTCGCGGAGCGGGTCGAAGCGGTCGGGCTCGCGGAAGCGCTCCGGGTCCCGGCCGGCCGAGCCGACGAGCAGCGCGACGGACGCGCCCGCCGGGACGACGCCGCCGCTGACCGGCACCTCGGCGCTGGTACGGCGCACGGCGACCTGCACCGGCGGGTCGCGCCGCAGCGACTCGGTCCAGGCCCGCCCCACGAGGCCGGCGGGGGCGTCACGGAGGGCAGCGACCTGGTCGGGGTCCACCAGGACGTTGCCGAGGAAGGACGCGAGCGCCTTCTCCCGTACGGCGATCTGCGCGCCGCACTCCCCGGCGAGCGCCCCCGCGGCCCGGCCGCGCACGAGTCGCATCATGTCGCGGTAGGGCACGCCGACGGCGGCGGCGACGGTGCCCGCGGGCAGCCAGTGGCAGAAGTCGGCGACCAGGTCGGCCTGGGGCCGCTCGGCGATGCGGCGGGCCAGGACGTACGCGGTGCGTTCGGTGACCGACCGCATGGCCTCCACGTCGACGTCGACGTGGGCCCGCGCGCACGGCGGGTCCCCGGGCCGGTGCCCGTGTGTGAAGCGGCTGTCGGTGAGGGCGGTGGCCACGTCCGCGTACCGGGAGAGCACCCAGGCGCGCAGCAGCGGGTCGTAGGTGAGCGGGAACTCCTCGCGCAGGGTGCGATGGATCCTGTGCGGGTCGCGCGTGGCACCGGGGTCGAGGGGGCTCGGCGCGACGGTCCTGGACCCCGGCGGGAAGGGCCTCGCCGGCCCCCCGGGCCGGGCCGCGGTCGGATCGGCCGTGGTCGGATCGGTGGCGGTCGGATCGGCCGTGGTTCGCACGCGCCTGGGGAGGAACGCCGAGCCGACTCGTCGCGGCACCCTGGCGAACGCACGCGAACCGGAGCGGGTCCGGGCCTCCGACGGCGACGTCCCGGTCGACCCTGCCGTCCCGGCCTCCGGCCCGGGCGTCCCGGCCTTCGGCCTCGACGGCCTCGCCGGAGCCATGGAGGGCAGCCGCGTCCAGGGGTCGCCTGACGGCACCTCCGGCGTGTCGTCGTTCCCTATGCCGTGCTTCGGCTCGTCGCTCATCGCGGGCCCCTGTCGGTCGGCGGTGGGTGCCGCGGCCGGAGATCGTGGCGCGCGTCCGACCAGACCATCACCGCGCGGGCCGCAGCGCCCGCCGCGTACCGCCGAACGGGTGAACGGGTGAAGGGGGAGTGAAGGGGTGAACGGATCCGGGGAGGGGCTCAGCCGTGGGACAGCCGGAACGACATCTGCCCGAAGCCGACGACGTCCCCCGCCCGCACCACCACCGCGCCCGTGACCCGACGCCCGTTGACGGTCGTGCCGTTCGTCGAGCCGAGGTCGCGCAGCACCCACATACCGCTCTGCAGCGAGAGTTCGGCGTGCATCCGGGAGGTGGTCTCGTGGCTGAGCCGGAGTCCGTTGACCGGGTCGCGGCCTATCCGCAGCGGGTACGGGCCGGGCAGGGGCAGCAGCAGCTTCGGCAGCCGCTCCGCGTGCCAGGCGCGCCCGAGCTTCGCCGTGAACGCGGACATCCGTTCGACCGCGCCCAAGACCCGCCGGGTCCAGGTCCCCTCGGACTTCAGGTCGGCGGTGAGGAGGTCGAGTTCGTCCGGCCGCCGGGCCTGGAGCGCGCGCTCCATCCGGAACAGGAACGTGTCGTGCGAGAGGCGGCCCTGAGCGGCGCCCTCACGGAGCAGCACCAGCGCGCGGTCCCGCTCGGCGTCGGTGAGCCGAGGTGAGTTCGCCGGAAGCTCGAAAGGGGTCGTCACACCCGTGATTGTCGGCCCGCCGGACCCGAAGTGTCCAGAAGGGCCCCGGATGGGGCCCCGCGCGCCCCCGTTGTGGGCGTTCGTTTCGCTGGGGCGGTGCCCACCCGCACCCGCCCCGCCCACCTCGTTGTGGGCAACTGTTCCTCTGGGGCGTGGGGGTCCCCCCGGACGGAGTCTGGGGGAGGGTGGGCACGACGGACGGCGCCCCTTGCCGGGCCTAGGCTCCCCGCGCCTGAACCCGCACCCCGTGTGCGCCGCGCCTGGTGGTGCGGGTCCGGGCACAAGGGGCGGAGGCGCCGCCGAGGGCGCCGTCCCGTGTGCCCACCCGTCCCGCCCTGCGGGACGATTGCCCACACGGCGGTGGGCCGGTGGGCGCGGGCGGGCCGGTGTGCGCGGCTGGGCCGATGGGCGCGGGTGGGCCAGTGTGCCCGGCCCTGCCCGGCCCTGCCCTGCCCCGCCCGGGCCCGAAACTCCGTGACGGTCGTTCAAGATCGCTGTTACCGTCTGCCGTCTTCGAGAAGCCGATCCTCCGGGGGAACCACGACGTGACCGCGTCCACTTCGACCACGCACGACCACGCCCACGACCTCGTCATACGTCCGCTCGCCGGACCCGAGGAACTCGACCTGTTCCTCCGCCTGACCTACTCGCTCGACCACGAGCTGGCCGACGACCTCGCCACCGGCCGCCGGGTCCCCGACTGGATGTGGGTGGCACTCGACGGCGACCGGCTTCTCGGCCGGCTCACCTGGGGGACGCACAAGGCCGGCGCGGAGCCGCAGGCGTTCGACTTCTTCGACCTCTCCCCCGAACTGTCCGCCGAGGTCCGCGCGGAGGTCGGTCTTCGGCTCCTGGAGACCGCGACGGCCGCGGTGATCCCGACGGGCGTCAAGCGGCCCGAGTTCGGGCGGTTCATGCCGGCGGACTGGCGCGAGGTCCCGGAGACCCGCTCCCTCCTGGAGTCCCTCTTCTCGGTCCTGGAGCGCACGGGGGCCCGTCCGCTGGTCGAGCGGCTCCGGCTGGAGTGGCGGCCCGGCACCCCCGTACCGGAGCCGAAGGGCCGTCTCGAGTTCCGCCCGGTGCGGGACCGCGAAGACCTGGTCGCGCTGATGACACCGGTGATGGAGGGCACCCTCGACGCGCACGGGCAGGCGGACCTGGCCTCCGGTCTCTCGGCGCGGGAGGCCGCCGAGCTGCACTTCGACGAGGAGTTCGCGCACTACTCCTCGCCCCGCGAGTGGTGGCGGGTGGCCCAGCTGCCGGAGAGCGGCGAGCCGGTCGGCTTCGTCGTCCCCGCGCGCAACAACTACCACCACACCATCGCGTACATCGGTGTGCTTCCCGCCCATCGCGGGCACGGATACATCGACGACATCCTGACGGAGGGGACCCGGATCCTCGCCGCCGCCGACGTCCCCCGGATCCGGGCCGCGACGGACCTGGGGAACGTGCCGATGGCGGCGTCGTTCGCCCGCGCGGGCTACGTCACCTTCGAGCGCGCGATCAACTACGTGTGGGACGCGCCGGGCGTGGCTGACGCCTGACTGCCAGGATGGTCGGGGTAGCCGGTCATGCCGGTCATGGCATGGCTGGTCCGTCGACGAGGGGATTTCCGTGCTCTTCGAGGTGTGGGCGCCGAACGCCCGTGACCGGGTGACGCTGCGGCTGAACGGCTCCGGCCATGCCCTGGAGCGGGACGCCGAGCGGGACGGCTGGTGGACGGGTGTGGTGCCCGCCGAGGAGGGCGACCGGTACGGCTTCGCCCTGGACGGCGGGCCCGTCCTGCCCGACCCGCGCTCCCGCCGGCTGCCCGACGGGCCCGACGGGCTCAGCGCGGTCGTCGACCACTCCACGTACTCCTGGCGGCACGACTCCCCCCGGCTGCGGCTGCGCGGCGCGGTCCTGTACGAGCTGCACCTCGGGACCTACACCCCGGAGGGGACCCTGGACGCGGCCGCCGCGCGCCTCGGGGAGCTGGCGGGCCTCGGCATCACCCATGTGGAGCTGATGCCGCTGTGCCCGTTCCCCGGCGTGCGGGGGTGGGGGTACGACGGGGTGGCGCCGTGGGCGGTGCACGAGCCGTACGGCGGCCCGGAGGCGCTGAAGCGGTTCGTGGACACCGCGCACGGGCTCGGCATGGGCGTGGTCCTCGACGTGGTGCACAACCATCTGGGGCCCTCGGGAAATCATCTCCCGTCCTTCGGCCCGTACTTCACGGAGACCCACCACACCCCGTGGGGCGCGGCGGTGAACCTGGACGCGCCGGGCTCGGACGAGGTCCGGGCGTACTTCCAGGGCAGCGCGCTCGCCTGGCTGCGGGACTACCGGATCGACGGGCTGCGGCTCGACGCCGTGCACGCGCTCGCCGACACCCGGGCCCTGACCTTCCTGGAGGAGCTGTCGGCGGCCGTCGACGAGCTGGCGCGGGAGCAGAGCCGTACGCACTTCCTGATCGCCGAGTCCGATCTCGCGGACCCGCGCACGACCGCGCCGCGCGCGCTCGGCGGGACGGGCGTCCACGCCCAGTGGAACGACGACTTCCACCACTCCCTGCACACCGCCCTGACCGGCGAGGCGCAGGGCTACTACGCGGACTTCGCGCGCGCTCCGATGGCGGCGCTCGCCAAGACCCTGACCCACGTCTTCTTCCACGACGGCACGTACTCGGCCTTCCGCGGCCGTCACCACGGGCGTCCGGTGGACCGGGAGCGCACCCCCGCCCACCGTTTCCTCGGCTATGCCCAGACCCACGACCAGATCGGCAACCGCGCCCTGGGTGACCGGCTCTCGGCCTCCCTCTCCCCCGGTCTGCTTGCCTGCGCGGCGACCCTCGTCCTGACGGCGCCCTCGGTGCCGATGCTCTTCATGGGCGAGGAGTGGGGGGCGAGGACGCCCTGGCAGTACTTCACCGACCACACCGATCCGGAGCTCGCGGAGGCGGTACGGCGGGGCAGGCGGCGGGAGTTCGCGGAGCACGGCTGGGACGAGAACGAGGTCCCCGACCCGCAGGAGCCGGCGACCCGGGACCGCTCGGTCCTCGACCGGGCGGAGCGCGAGCGGGACCCGCACAAGCGGCTGCTCGCCTGGCACCGTGAGCTCATCGCGCTGCGCCGCACCCAGCCGGACCTGACGGACCCGGACCTCGCGGGGGTGAAGGTGGCCTTCGACGAGGAGGCCCGCTGGCTGGTCTTCCGGCGCGGGGTGCTGCGGGTGGCCGTCAACCTGGGCAAGGAGCCGGCGGTGATCCCGCTCGGCACCAACGGCCGCGACCGGGTCCTGGCTGCCTGGGAGCCGGTGGAGTCCCCGGCGGCGGACGGGGCGCTGCGGCTCCCGGGCGAGTCGGCGGTCGTCCTCACCGACGGCTGACCGGGACCGTACGGGCGGCTACTCGACGATCGCCATCTCGTGCGGGGTGTTGTTGAAGCGGAGCCGCCCGCCGTCCTCGGTCGCCGTGACGATGTCCTCGATGCGGACGCCGAAACGGCCCGGGAGGTAGACGCCGGGTTCGATGGAGAAGCACATGCCGGGGACGACGGGGAGTTCCTCGCCCTCGATCATGTACGGGGGTTCGTGCGTGGTGACGCCGATGCCGTGGCCGGTGCGGTGGATGAAGTACTCGCCGTAGCCGGCGTCCGTGATGACCTTGCGGGCCGCCCGGTCGACGTCCTGGCAGGCCACCCCGGGCCGTACCGCCTCGAAGCCGGCCTGCTGGGCCTCCCGTACGAGGTCGTGGACGCGCCGCTCCTCGTCGGTGGGTTCGCCGACGTGGACGGTACGGGTGGTGTCGGAGCCGTAACCGTTCTTGAGGCCGCCGAAGTCGAGGACGACCATGTCGCCGCGCTCGATGACCCGGTCGCCGGCCTCGTGGTGCGGGTTGGCGCCGTTGGGTCCCGAGCCGACGACGGTGAAGTCGACCTGGGAGTGCCCGAAGTTCAGGAGCAGCGCGGCGAGGTCGGCGGCGACGTCGGTCTCCTCGCGGCCGGCGAACCGGACCTTCAGGATCTCGCCGTACGCCTGGTCGGCGGCGGCTCCGGCGGCCGCGATCCTGGCCAGTTCGTGGGCGTCCTTGACGCCGCGGAGCATCGGCAGGGCCTCGGTGAGGGAGACGTACGAGGTGCCGGGCAGGGCCTGCTGGAGGCCGAGGAGGTGCATGGCCCAGGCGTTGTCGCTGACGCCGAAGCGGCCGTCGACGTCGAGGAGGGGCGCGGTGACGGCGTACGGGTCCTTGCCGTCGGTCCAGTCGCGCAGGGTGAGTGCGGCGGCCCCGGCGGCCTTCTCGGCGTCGGGCGCCTCCAGGGTGGGGACGACGAGGACCGGTTCCTGCCCGGCGGCGAGGACGAGGACGGTGAGCCGCTCGGTGATCGCGGTGGGCCGGTAGCCGGTGAGGTAGACGAGGTCGGGGCCGGGGGCGACGAGCACACCCGCGAGTCCGGCGTCGGCGGCGGACTCGGCGGCGCGGGTCATCCGGGCCCGGTAGTCGGCCGCGGTGAAGGGCACGACCTCCTCGACGGCGTCGGTGCTCGGCATGGGGGCTCCTTCTCGGCGGCGTCGTGCCGCGGGCTGTCGTCCCGCGAGGTCTTCCGGATGCGTCCTCGACGTACAGCATCCTGCCCGGGGGCAGGGGCCGCCGCGACCGCTCAGCGGCGGTCCGGGCCCTGGGCGATGAGGCGTTCCAGGAGCTCCTGGAAGTCGTCGCCGACGACGATCCGCAGGTCCCCCCGTTCCTCGTCGTGCTCGCTGAGCTGGGTGAGTGTGCCGCCGCGCCACCAGAAGACGTACGGGCTGATGGCGCCGGGCACGTCCTCGTACCCGGAGGCGGCGAAGGAGGCCATCGCGCCGAGGGCCGGGATGATCGAGGTGTCGCGGATGGGGTGGAAGGCGAGCTGGTGCCGGAAGGGCATCGCGACCAGGGCGCCGTGCTCACCGAGGGGCAGGCCGGTGACGCGCTGGGCCACCCCGTCCAGGTCGAGGACGCGGCTCGCCGTGTAGAAGGAGTCGCCGAGGATGATCTCGAAGCACATGCCGTCGGCGTCGCGGACGGTCTCGTGCTCCTCGACGGGCAGCCCGCGCAGGTTGCGCAGGGCGCGGTCGCGGAGCTGGGAGTGGTCCCCGAGCCGTTCGAGCGCCTCGTCGGTGAGCATCATGACGCTCTCCGGCAGGTCGAGGGCGAGGATCTCGTAGAGGCCGGGGGCGACGGTCCTGGCGTATCCGAAGGCGCCCGCGTCGATGCCGTCGCCGCTGACGACCCGGGGGTAGAGCTGGGAGCGGATCTGTTCGGGCGGCAGGGTGTCGAGGGCGGAGGGGCCGTCCATGGCGCGCACGACCAGGCCGATGTGCCGGTCGATCATGCCGGGCCAGACGCGGGGGCCGCGCCGGTCCTGGTGGCAGACGGCGGCGAGGTTGCCGAGGCCGAAGCGGCGTCCCTTGTCGTCGATGACGTGGTCGGCGTAGACGGTGACCTCGAGGCCGAGTTCGGCGAAGGTCTCCCGGACCCGGCCGCGGAAGAGCGCGGCCTCGCGCTGGGAGAAGTACGCGAACTCGGGGTCCCTCGGTGCGTCGTCGCCGTCCCGCCTGGGTCCTCGTCGCAGCCACCCCACGCCTGCCCGCCTTCCGTCGCCGTTGCGCCCCAGGGTAGCGACTGCGGATGTCAGGTCTTGAGCCGTCGGGTGAACTCGGCTACCGGGCCGGACGGTTCGGCGGGGGTCCGGGACCGCCCGGCGGGAGTTCCGGACGGTTCGGCGTGATTTCCGGCCAGGAGGAGGAGTTCGGTGCGGTGGACGAGCCGGGGCGCCGTCAGGGGGACGGCGGTGGCGCCGGGGACGCTGGCCGCGACCGGCAGGGGCAGCAGCACGAGGCCGTGGCCCGCGGCGGCCAGGGCGGCGAGGGTGCGGGTGTCGGTGCCCTCGTAACGCAGGGCGGTGCGGAAGCCGCGCCCGGCGGGTCCGCCGTGGACCGCTCGGAGCCGGTCGAGGGGGATGCCCGCGGCGGGCGCGTCGAGCCAGCGGGCGTCGGCGAGGTCGTCGAGACGCAGCCCTGTGCGTCCGGCGAGCGGGTGCGCCGCGGGCAGGAGGACGGCGAGCGGTTCCTCGGAGACGCCGGTCGCGGCGAGCGGGGCGATGTCGGGGAGCCGCAGCGGGTCGCTGGGGGCGGCGATCCCGTCGACGAGCCCGGCGTCGGCCTCGCCGGTGGCGACGGCGACGGGCACGCGTTCGCGGGGCAGGCCGCGCAGGGTGACGCCGGTGGCGGGGAGCGCGGCGAGGGTGCGGGGGTGGAGGGCGAGCGGGGAGGCGGCGATGCTCAGGGTCGCGCGGGGCGCGGCCGCGAACCGGTCGAGGTCGGCGCGGGCCGCGTCGAGGCGGAGCAGCAGCGCCCCGGCGTGTTCGGTGAGCCGCTCCCCCGCCGGGGTCGGGGCGACGGGCCGGCGGGTGAGCAGGGGCAGGCCGAGGTCGGCTTCCAGGGCGGCGATGTGCTGGGAGACGGCGGACTGGGTGTAGCCGAGCTCGCGCGCGGCCTCGGAGAAGGAGGCGAGCCGGACGACGGTGACGTACGTACGGAGCAGGTGCGGGTCCATCGGGGCGGCGCTCGCTCAGGACCCGTCGGGGGCGGTGAGGAGGGTGCGGGCGTAGTGGGCGAGGGAGCGGTTGTAGCGGGGCAGGAGGGGGGCGAGGGCGCCGAGGGCGAGGGACGCGGCCTCGCGGTCGCGTCCGGTGTCGGCGAGGGCGAGGGCGAGGAAGGCGTCGACGGCTCCGGCGAGGGCGGTCTCGTCGGCGTCGAGCCGGTCGGCGGGGATGTCCCGTTCCGCGGTGAGGAGTTCGACGCTGCGGTCGGGGCGGCCGAGGTTGCGCAGGCTGCTGGCGAGCTGGATGACGGCCCGGCGGCGGCGGAGCCCGGTGAGGCCCTGGTCGAGGGCCCGCCGGTAGAGGCGGACGGCTTCTTCCGGCTGCCCGGTGGAGTCGTGGGCGGCGCCCTGTTCGAAGAGGGCGGCGGCGTCGTCGGCGGTCCGCTCGGCGGCGAGTTCGGCGACGCGGGCGCGGAAGTCGGCGGGCTCGTACGCGTCGAGGTTCTCCCAGAGGGCGGAGACGCGGCGCTCCCAGTCCTGATCGTTCGTCATGCGGCCAGCCTATCCACCTTCCCATAAGCGTTCGCGATGGATGATGCAGGAATCATCGTTGGACGTGAACCGGGGCGGCCGCCCAGCATGGTGGCCATGCACACGAACACACTCCCCCGGACCCTGCGCACCCCTCGTATCGCCCTGGTCGGCGACCGCTCGCCGCACGTCCGCTCCCACGTCCGCGTCCCCCTCCTCCTGGAAGCGCTCGCGGAGCGGGACGGTCTCGCCCTCGACGCGTACTGGATCCCCACCGGGGACGCGGAGGCGCCGGGCGCGGTGAAGGGCTTCGACGCGGTGTGGGTGCTGCCGGGCAGTCCGTACGCGAGCGAGACGGGGGCGCTCGCCGCGATCCGTACCGCCCGCGAGGACGGCGTCCCGTTCCTCGGCACCTGCGGCGGTTTCCAGCACGCCCTTCTGGAGTACGCGCGGAACGTCTGCGGCCTGACCGGGGCGGCGCACGCCGAGAACGATCCGGCGGCCGACCGGGGCGACCTGCTGATCGCGCCGCTCGCCTGCTCGCTCGTGGGTCACGAGGGGGTCGTACGGGTCACCCCGGGGTCCCTCGCCGAGCGGGCCCTCGGCGCGGAGCGGACCACCGAGCGGTACCACTGCAACTACGGTTTCGACACCCGGCACCTGGACACCCTGGGGGCGCACGGGCTGCGGTTCACGGGCGCGGACGAGGAGGGCGGGCTCCGCATCGCGGAGCTGCCGTCGCACCCGTTCTTCCTGGCGACCCTCTTCCAGCCGGAACTCGCGGGCGACGGCACCCGGCCGCATCCGCTGATCCGGGCGCTCGCGGCGGCGGCGGTGACGTACGCGGCGGCGCGGGAGGGGGACCGTACGACGACACCCTCCCCCATCGGACAGGCCCTGGTGCGCTAGCTCATGTGCACGTCGAGGTGAGCGCGGGCGCGGCCGCTTGCGACCAGGCGGGCGTTTGCCTCGTCCGAGGTGTGGACCCAGCGTTCGGCGTGGGCGCGGGTCTTGCCGAAGCGGACGTGCCGGTCGATGAGCCGGGGGACGCGGTGCCGGTCGTCGAGGTGCACGTACCAGGCCTCGTCGAGGAGGGGCAGGACCCCGGCCCAGGCCCCCTCGTCGTGCAGGAGGTAGTTGCCCTCGGTGATGACGAGCGGGACCCCCGGGTCGACGGGGATCGCTCCGGCGACCGGCTCCTCCAAGGAGCGGTCGAAGGCGGGCGCGTAGACGGTGGTGCCGGGCTCGGGGGCGCGCAGCCGGGCGAGGAGCGCGGTGTACCCGGCGGCGTCGAAGGTGTCGGGCGCGCCCTTCCTGCCGGCCCTGCCGAGGCGTTCCAGTTCGGCCTGGGCCAGGTGGAAGCCGTCCAGGGGGACGAGGACGGCGAGCCCGTCGAGACGGTCGACGAGCCGCGCGGCGAGCGTGGACTTCCCGGCGCCCGGCGCACCTGCGAGGCCGAGGACGCGGCGGGTCCTCGCTCCCTGGACCGGCTCGGCCAGGGCACGCGCGCGCGTGGCGAGGCGCTCGAATTGTTGCGGGTCCATGTCGGGCATTCTCACATCGGGCGTGCCGGTTGACGCGGGTAGATTCATACGTATTACGTTTGTCCCATGCCGTCCATCGCACTCGTGACCCTCGTCGTCCGTGACTACGACGAGGCCATCGCCTTCTTCACCGACGCCCTCGGGTTCGACCTCGTCGAGGACACCGACCGGGGCAACGGCACCCGCTGGGTCGTCGTGCGTCCGCGCGGCGCGGCCGGGGTCGGCGGCCTCGGCAACGCCGGCCTGCTCCTGGCCCGCGCCAAGAACGACGCCGAGGAGGCCTCCGTCGGCAACCAGACGGGCGGCCGCGTCGGCTTCTTCCTCCACACCGAGGACTTCGCCCGCGACCACGACCGGATGACGGCGGCCGGCGTGAAGTTCCTGGAGGAGCCGCGCCACGAGCCCTACGGCTCGGTCGCCGTCTTCGAGGACCTGTACGGCAACAGGTGGGACCTCCTCCAGCCGGCCGATCCGGCCGATCCGGGCGCGTAGGGCAGGTCGGGCGCGTAGGAGCCCCGAGTCACGGCCGGAGTCCGATGTGTTTGAGGGCGACCGTGCTGAGGTCGGCGATGGCCTGCCGATCCCCCTGACGCCAGGCGTCGGCCCATCCGTCGGGCGGAGCCGGCAGTTCGGCCAGCGCGCCCGGAGGGCCGGTGAGGGCGCGCAGAGCGAGCAGGTCGGCGCCGCCGGGAGCCTCGGCGAGGCGGCGCAGGGTGCTGCTGCGCCGGATCCAGAGCAGGCGCGGCGGGAGCCACAGCAGCAGGACGAAGAGCACCGGGATGACGATGAGGGCCGTCGTGATCACGTCGGCGACCTGGGTGACGGTCTCCTGGAGCGACACTCCCGCGTCGGCGAAGCCGGAGCTGGCGTCGGCCGCGGACTGGAGCGGCTTCTTCAGTGCGCCGCCGATGAGAGGCACGTCCGACGCCGCGTCTCCCGCGTTGCCGAGCTCCTCGGCGAGGCTGTCGCCGGAACTCTCCACCTTGCGCCCCGGTTCGGCCAGCAGCATGATCGTCCCGCGGACGACGAGGGCCGCCCACACCGCGGCGGCGATCAGGGCCACGGCGATCAGGTCCGCGAGCACCTGGCGGTTCCGACGGGCGGGTGTCTGGGCGTAGAGGCGCAACGGAGGGCTCCCGTCCGAGTCATGGCGTCGAGCATGTCCGGCCGCCCCGGCCGCCCAGGTCGCGACTCGGCCGACCGGTCGTCGGAGTCAACTCTTCCACCCCACCTCACGGACAAACGTGCGAGACACGGGGCACGCCGGGAGCCCTGACATGTGCCGTCTCAGAGGCGCACGCCCCGCCGTCCCGGAGGCGCACGCCCCGCCGTCTAGGAGGCGCACCGCCCTCTCAGAGGTGGCCGTCCAAGAGCTCCCGGGCCTCGGCGGCGGTCAGGGGCCCCGTGCCGTGCGCCACCGCCTCCCCCTCCTTCAGCAGGACGTAGGACGCGGCTCCGGTGATCCCATAGCGCTCGGTCGCGGCCGGACAGCGTGTGATGTCGGTGCGGACCGCCGTCAGGCGATCCGCGTACGCGTCGGCGATGCCGTCCACGACGAGGTCCATCGCCCGGCAGGGCTCGATCGCCTTGGGCCATGTCCCGACGAAGTACGCGAGGACCGGGACTCTGCTCATCCCGAGGATGAAATCGAACTCCGCGTCCTCACGGGGCTGGTGAACCCGCCTCGCCATGGAAGCTCCTGACCTCGTGTTCCGTCATTCCCTCCTCATCATCCTGTATCGAGATCCTGTATCGAGCCAGGTACGTGGTCCTCCGCTCCGGGAAAACCGCTGTCGTACGGCACCCCCGGCTCCCTACACTCACGTCTCGGCGCGCACCGGTCGGTGCGCCGCCGAGCCGTCCGACCGAGGGGAGAAGACCGTGCGCAGCCACCGTGCCGTCGCCGTGTCCTCCTCCCGTGCCCGGTACGACGTGATCCTCGCCTCCTCCGCCGAGCGGTGGCGGCTGCGCGCCCGCCATCGCCGCCCGTGACGACGTCACATCCCTGACCGTCGTCCGGGAATCGCGCTGCCCTGTTCTCCACGCAGCAGCGAAAGGCACGAGACCGTGCGTACCCCTGACAGCATCACGACCGTCCGCAACCTCGGCATCCTCGCCCACGTAGACGCGGGCAAGACCACCGTCACCGAGCGGTTCCTGTACCTCGCCGGCGCCACCCACAAGCGCGGCGAGGTCCACGACGGCACGACCGTCACGGACTTCGACCCGCAGGAGCGGGACCGGGGCATCACGATCTTCGCCGCGGCCGTCAGCTGCGACTGGGCCGGGCACCGGATCAACCTGATCGACACCCCGGGGCACGTCGACTTCTCCGACGAGGTCGAGCGTTCGCTGCGCGTCCTCGACGGCGCCGTCGCCGTCTTCGACGCCGTCGCGGGCGTCGAGCCGCAGAGCGAGACGGTGTGGCGGCAGGCCGACCGGCACGGCGTCCCGCGCATCGCGTTCGTCAACAAGCTGGACCGCGCGGGCGCGGAGCTCGACAGCGCCGTCGAGTCGATCCGTACCCGCCTGGGCACCGTCCCGCTCCCCGTGCAGCTTCCCATCGGGCGCGAGGACGGCTTCACCGGCGTCGTGGACCTGGTCCGGATGCGGGCGTACGTGTGGGCCGACGGCGCCGACACGTACACCGATCAGGCGGTCCCCGACGAGCTCCGCGACGACGCCCGGCACCGCAGGCGACGACTTGAGGAGACGGTGGCGGAGCTGCATCCGGGCGCCCTTGAGGAGTTCTGCGCGGATTCCGCGCTCTCCGAAGGGACGCTGAGGGCGGCGCTCCGCGATCTCACCCTCGGCGGGGAGGCCGTGGTCGTCCTCTGCGGCTCGGCGTACCGCAACCGCGGGATCGAACCGCTCCTCGACGCCGTCGTCGCGTACCTCCCGGCTCCGTCGGACATGCCGCCGGTCCGTGGTGAGGTTCCGGCGGACCCGGAGGCGCCGTTCACCGCGCTCGCGTTCAAGGTGAGCGCGACCGCCACCGGCCGTATGACGTACGTCCGCGTCTACGCGGGCACGATCGCGAAGGGGGACACCGTGCTCGACGCCGTCACCGGCCGCACCGAGCGGATCGCCCGCATCCTGCGGGTCCAGGCCGACCGGGCGACCGAGCTCGACGCGGCGCGCGCCGGTGACATCGTCGCCGTCGTCGGGCCGAAGACCGCCCGCGCCGGTACGACGCTGTGCGCCCCGGGCGCGCCGGTCGTCCTCGAACCGCCGACGACCGCCGACCCGGTGGTCTCGGTCGCCGTGGAGGCCCGCCGGAGCACGGACACCGGCCGCCTGTCGACGGCCCTCGCCCGCCTGTCGGAGGAGGACCCGTCGCTGGTCGTGCGCTCCGACCCGGAGACGGGTCAGACAGTCCTCTCGGGGCTCGGTGAACTGCATCTGGAGGTCGCGGTGGAGAAGCTGCGGCGCGACCGGGCCCTTGAGGTCACGGTCGGCCGTCCGCAGGTCGCGTACCGGGAGACGGTGGCGAAGGGCGTGACGGGCCTGCTGTACCGGCATGTGAAGCAGGACGGCGGGGCGGGCCAGTTCGCGCACGTCGTCATCGATCTCGAACCTCTCGCCATCGGCGCGGAGTTCGAGTTCCGCTCCACGGTCACGGGCGGGCGTGTCCCCCAGGAGTACGTCCGCGCGGTCGAAGCCGGCTGCCGGGACGCCCTCGTGGACGGTCCCCTCGGCGGGCACCCGGTGACGGGCGTCCGGGTCACGCTCACGGACGGCGCCACGCATCCGAAGGACTCCTCGGAGATGGCGTTCCGTACGGCGGGCCGCTTCGCGCTCCGCGAGGCGCTCCGCGCGAGCGCCATGACGCTGCTGGAACCGGTGGCCGAGGTCACGGTCACGGTTCCGGCGGAGTCCGTCGGGACGGTCCTCGGTGACCTCGCGGCGCGCCGGGGCCGGGTCACGGACCAGACGACCCGCGCCGGTACGGCGGTGGTGGCGGCGACGATCCCCCTGGCCGAACTCTTCGGCTACGCGTCCCGCCTCCGCGGCCGCACCCAGGGCCGGGGCACGTTCACGACCCGACCGACGGGGTACGCGCCGACGCCGGAGCGTGCGTCTGGCGTGCGGTGACCTGAGTGGGGGGCGGGGGGCTGGTCTCTGGCGGGGGGCCGGTCTCCGCCGGGGGTGGCCTCCGGCCGCGAGGCCGACCTCCGACGGGGGTGGCCTCCGGCCGCGCGATCAGTCTCCGGCGGCAGCTGCGCGCACCGCGTCTGCCAGGGGCAAGGCCGTGCCCTTCTCGAACTCGGCGGTGTACGAGGGCTCACCCAGCGCCGCCCGGGCCACGGCGGCGATGCGGAGAGCGGTTCGTTCCGCGATAAGTCCTAAGAGGCGGAGGGGTGCAGGGACTCGAAGTGGAACGCGTTGATGTAGCAGTCGCGGGGCTGCTGGATCGCGAAGGTGATGCAGTCGATCACCGACTGCGCGGCGAGCGGGTCCTGCGCTCCGCGCGGGGTGGCGTCCCACTCCGGGGACAGCGGGTCACGGCCGCTGTCGAAGTCCGGCGGGAACAGGGAGATGACGCGGACGCCCTGGGGGCGCAGGCGCCGTGAGAGCGCCTCGGTGAAGCCCCTCTGCCCGTGCTTGGCGGCGAAGTAGGCCTCGTGCGCCACGGGGTGCGACGCGCCGGGGACACCGCAGACGGAGACCATCGTGACGACGTCGGGGCGGTCGGAGGCGAGCAGCAGCGGCAGGAGGTTCTTGGTCACGAGGATGGTGCCGGTGCTGCCCGAGGCGAGCGTGTCGGCCACGTCCTCGTCGGAGACCGAGAGGAGGTCCGGGCCCGCCAGCCAGCGTGCGCCGTTGTTCACGAGGACGTCGACGCGGTCGGTGCGGCGGCCGACCGCCGCGGCGAACGCGCGGATCGACGCGGGGTCGGCGAGGTCACAGGCGAAGGCGTGCACGCGGTCGCGGTCCCGGTCCCGGTCGCCGCCACGATCACGGTCCCGGTCGCGTATCTCGTCGCGGGTGCGTTCGGCCGCTTCCAGGCTGCGCGCGGCCAGGAAGAGTTCGGCACCGAGGGCGGCGAAGTGGTGGGCGAGCGCGCGGCCGAAGTCGCGGCCCGCGCCGGTGATGACCACGCGGCGGTCGGTGAGGTTCATGGATGTCCGTCGATTCTGTCGATCACGTACAAGGCAGCCTAGATGGCCTCTGGTTGCGGGCTCTCGGCCGAGGGCTGCGTGCGCCGCTGCCGCCGCATGAGGACCGCCATCCAGACCGCCATCCCCGCGAACAGCACGGCACTCGCAGCCGACATCACCCCCATGACCGCCGCACCGCCACCGCCGAGATCCTCCTCACGGGCGACCACCTGCGGATCGTCCGCCCGGTACCGGATGTCCATGGGGGTGCCGGCCGAGCTGTTCATGCCGCCGCTTCCCACGGGCAGCGTCGCCGACACGATCCGCCCGTCGACCTCGAACGAGACCTTGCATCCGCCCGCCATGCAGGGGGCGTTCGTCGTCAGCGTCGCCTGCGCCGGGACGCCGTCCTGGAGGGTACGGAGATGCTGGGCCACCGGAAGCGCCACAAACCCCGACAGCGCGCTCAGGAGCAGCGCGAGTACCACCGCGAACCACAGTCCCGCACGCGCCCCGAGCACTCCCTCGGCCATGTCTTCCGCCCCCTGCGCTCGTGTCCGCCCGTCCGGTCGAACACAATACGCACAGGCTGAGGTCGGCTGGGCGACCCGCGCCCGACCCGCGTCTGACAGGATGCGTGTATCCGCCCTCCACCGCACATGGGCAGGCGGGTACACGCGCGACGCGAGGAGCGACACCCCATGAGCACCACCCCCGCCGGCTACCTCTCCGGCCTCTTCTCCCTCGAAGGGCGCACCGCCCTCGTCACGGGCGGCAGTTCCGGCATCGGCCGGGCGATCGCGGGCGGATTGGCCCGCGCCGGGGCGGGTGTCGTGGTCGTGGCCCGCAAGGAGGCCGAGCTCGTCGCGACCGTCGACGAGCTGACGGCAGACGGCTGCCGGGCCGCCTGGGTGAGCGGCGACCTGAGCACCCGTACGGGGATCAAGGCGGCGGCCGAGCAGTCGGCGGCCGTCTTCGGGGAGCCCGACATCCTGGTCAACTCGGCGGGTATCAACCTCCGTCCGCCGCTCGGCGAGCTGGGCGAGGACGTGTGGGACGCGACCATGACCGTGAACCTGGAGGCGCCCTTCCTCCTCGGTCAGCGTTTCGGTCCCGGTATGGCGGAGCGCGGGTTCGGGCGGATCATCCACATCACCTCGCAGCAGGCGCACCGCGCCTTCGTGCAGAGCGGGGCGTACGGGGTGTCGAAGGGCGCCCTGGAGTCGCTCGCCCGTTCGCAGGCCGAGGCCTGGTCCCCGTACGGCGTCACCTGCAACACCCTCGTCCCCGGCTTCGTACTGACCCCGCTCAACCAGCGCCTCGCCTCAGACCCGGAGAAGGTCACCGCCCTCGCCGCCCGCACGATGGTCGGCCGCAACGGCCTCGCCGAGGACTTCGCGGGCGCGGCCGTCTTCCTGGCGAGCACCTCGTCCGCGTACGTGACGGGCCAGTCCCTCTTCGTGGACGGCGGCTTGTCCGTCCACTGAACCCGTGCCATCGTCGGCACGCTGCGCAGTGGCCCCGACACAGGTGGTAATAGCGGTAAACCCCCTGCACAGCGGCACGACTTCTGCTGAGATGTACCCCCGGCGGGTAGCCGGACGATCATGAGGGACGGGGATGCGACGGGGGTTCGGAGAACGCTTGGGGCTGCCCGGCGCGCTGGGTCCCTTACCCCTCGCACCACTCGCACCCAGGTACGCCGAGTTGATGGACCATCAGCGCGCGGCGGGGTTGCGGCACTTCGGTGAGGCTCTGGTCGGGAACGGGGAGACGCTGTCCTTCGTGGACGGGCTGTTCCTCTGCGCCGGGAACCGGCGGCACCACATCGGCGCCGCCCGTCTGCGCGGTCTCGCGGACGCCCGGCCACCTTCGCAGGGCCCTCTACTGAGGCTCCTCGCCGACGTCCAGACCCGTGACGCGGCCCTCCTGCGACGCGTCCTGCTCCACCAACTGATCGCACTCCTCCAGGAGTCCGGCGGACGGCGCACCGTCTCCGGGCTCGGTCTCGATCCGGCCGATGAGGCCGTGCTCGTACAGGCCGTGCCCACCGTGCCCGTTCTCGACGCCCGGCAGCGCAAGGCGGCCGAGTCCCTCGGCGGGCTCTGGCAGCAGCGCCGGTTACGGGCCGTCGCGCGGGCCCTCGACACCCTCGGCCCGGCCGTGGTCAGGGTGGATCCCGCCCTCGCGCACCTCGCCGCCCGGCTTGCCCGCCGTCTCGGCCGCTGCGACCGTTCGCTCGCCGCCGCTCGCGCCGGCCGGGACGCGGAGACGGCACGTACCCACTATCTGGACGCGCTCGGGCTCGCCGCCGACGACGACACGGCGACGCGCGGCCTGATCATGCTGGGGCGGCCACGGCGCCACGAGGACGCCCCGCTGGCCGCCCGGCTCTCCGGCGACCGGGTCCTGCTCTCCTGGCCGGGGGCCGACGGGCGGTGTTGGCGTGCGATCCGCCTCACCCGGGGAGCGGACCGGTCGGCCGTGGTCCCCGTGGCCGCCTCCGGGCAGCCGGGCACCGCCGTCGATCACCATCCGCGGCGCGGAACTCTCGTGCGGTACGCGGTGTTCCCGCTGCGCGACGGGGTTCCCGACGCGCCTCCGCTGGTCTCGGGGCCCCTGCTCATCGCGCCCGGCGTCGAGGACCTCACCGTCACCGACGGGCCCGCGCGGCTCACGGCCCGCTGGACCCGCCCGCCCCGCACCGCGCGCGTGACGGTCACCCTGCATGCTGCCGGGTCCTCCGAGGCCGACGCTGACATCGCCTCCGCCGGGAGCGTCCTCGCGTGCCATGACGTGGGCGCCGACGTGGACACGTACACCTTCACGGGGCTCCGGCCGGGCTCCTACCTCGTCCGTGTCGTCTGCCACCACCCCTCGCCCGAGGGCCGGGAGGTGGAGTCCGAGGCTGTACGGGCCTCCGGTGTCGTCCACGCGTGGCCCGAGGCGCTCACCTCGCTCACCGCCGAGCCGGACCCGGGGGGCGGCGTCCGGTTCGCCGGGCAGGGCGCGGCGGGCGCCGAGGTGCGGCTCGTGGCCTGGACCGGCCCCGGAGGGGCGCCGCCCGAGGGCACCGGTCTTCGTACGGACGCCCTGCCCGGGGCGCTCCCCTGGGCCGCGTACGGCACGTCACACCCCGTGGAACCGCCCTCCGCCTTCGCGGGGCTGGTCGTCGCGGTGGCCGTCCTCGGGGAACGGGCCCTCGTCGGGCCCGCGGTACGAGTCGACGTCCCCGCGCCCGTGACCGGGCTCCAGGCGTTGCGCGAGACCGGCGGGCACGTCCGGCTCACCTTCGACTGGCCCGCCGACGCCGGTTCGGTGGAGGCCGAGTGGGAACAGCGGGGCGCCCGGGACCGGGTCCGGGTCAGCCGGTCGGGATTCTTCCGGGAAGGGCTGCGGCTGCCGATCGGGCCGGCCGGGGCCCGGATATCCGTGCGCGCGACCTCCCGCCACGAGCCGCTCGCCGGTTCGCCCGGCACGGACGTGGTGGACCGGACGGTCGTCGTCGTCCGGCGCGCCCCCGCCGTGCTCGACCTCCCCGGCGAGGTCGTCGTCTCGTACCGCCTCGTGACCCGACGCCGGGGCCTCACGCGCAGGGCGACACCCGAGGCGATCGAGGTGACGGTGACGGGAGCGGGCGTCGACGACCACCCCGCCGAGGCGGGCCTGCCCGGCGCCCCCAACCGCGCCGACCTGCCCGGCCACCCCAGCAGCGCCCGACTGCCCGGCTCCCGCAGCGGCGCCGGCCTACCGGGCTCCCCCGCCGGCACGGACCTGCCCGGCTCCCCCGCCCGCACGGGCCTGCCCCACGCCCCCACCGGCGCCGGCCTCCCCGTCGCCCCCACCGGCGCCGCCCTCCCCAGCTCCCCCGCCCGCACGGATCTGCCCCACGCCCCCACCGGCGCCGCCCTCCCCGGCTCCTCCCCCTCCCCCGCCCCCGTCACCGCCGTCGACGCCCCGCCCCGTCCCGCCCCCCACCCCTCCCTCCCCGACTTCGTGCTCGTCAGCCGTGCCGGTGACGCCGCCACCGCGCGGCCCCGGCATCAGGAGGACGGTGACGTCCTCGTGCGGCTGACCGGGGCCGAGCTGGCCGCCTCGGCGCGCACGACCCTCGCGCTGCCCGCCGGGCCGCTCCGGCCGCCCTACGCCCTGCGCGCGTTCCTCGCCGGCGAGCACGCCGGCTCCGTACGCCTCGAAGAACCCGCCCTCTCGACCCTGGTGGTGCGCTGACATGACGACGGTGATCTGCCCGTACTGCTTCGACCGGTCCCAGGCCTCGCGCCTCCCGTACCGCTGTCTGATGTCCCGTACCGGACTGCGCGGGGGCACCCCCTGCGACCCCGAACGGGACGACCTGTGGGCGAGCTTCACGGGCGCCGCGGCGCCCCCCGCCGCGTACATGCGAGGCCCGGTCTTCGCCGCGCGCGGCGGTCTCGGCAGGCTGCGCGGTGGGGGCGGCGGACGGGCCGAGTGCCCGCGCTGCGGGGTGGCCACGCCCGTCAGGACGTGCGCGGCCTGCCACAGCGACCTGCCCAGCGACTACTGCGCCCAGGACAGCCGGATCATCGCGCTGATCGGGGCGAAGGCGTCCGGCAAGAGCACCTATGTGTCGGTCCTGGTCAACGAGTTGCGGCACCGGGTCGGGCAGGCGTACGGGGCGGCGCTGGCCGCCATGGGCGACGAGAGCCAGCGCCGCGACCGCGAGATGGCCGAGGACCTGTACGAGCGGCTGCGGCTGCCCGGCGCGACCCGGCCCGCCGCGACCGGGTTCAACGACCCGCTGCTGTACCGGCTGAGCCTGCCGCGGCAGGGCCGCCAGGGCAGCCGGCACACGGCGCTCGTGTTCTTCGACGCGGCCGGTGAGGACCTCAAGTCGGCCGAGTCGATGACCCGTTACACCCAGTACCTGAGCGCGGCCGACGGCATCATCCTGCTCGTCGACCCGCTCCAGCTGGGGGCGGTACGGGACGCGCTGCCCGAGGACGGCGGACCGCCGCTGCCCTCGCGCGAGACCCCGGCCCTGCAGATCGCCGCCGACGTCGCCACCCAGCTGCGCTCGCACCGCCGGAGCGGCTCGCGCGGCCGGGTGGACACCCCGCTCGCCGTCGCCGTCACCAAGTCGGACACACTGCGGTCGCTGCTCGACCCGCACTCCCCGCTGCTGCGCAACACCCCGCACTCCGGCGGCCGGTTCGACGAGGCCGACCGGCTCGCCGTCCACGAGGAGACCCGGTCGCTGATGGAGGGCTGGGACTCGGGGGCGCTCTGGCGGCAGTTGGAGCGGGACTTCTCCACGGTGTCGCTCTTCGGTCTGTCCGCGCTCGGCTCCCCGCCGCCCTCCGACGCCCCCGCCGACGCGCCCAAGTCCGGTCCGCAGCCGGTCCGCGTCGAGGACCCGCTCCTGTGGCTCCTCGGGCGGCGCGGTCTGATCCCGGTCGCCAAGCCGCCGCGCGACGGCGGACGCAAGGGGGAGTCCGCGGCATGAGCCTGCCCCAGATGCACTACACGTCGGCGCCGCCCGGACCGGACGGTTCCGGATTCCGGTTCACCGCCGTCACCCCGGGCGTCCCCTCGTCCGTACTCCGCGAGGCCGAGCAGCTCATCGGGTACGAGCCGCCCCGGGACGCCCCGTCGCGCCCCACGCCCTCGGACCTCGCCCTGTTCCCCGAGATGTTCAGCTACACCCGGCTCTCCGACGGCAGCGGACTGCTCAGCCGTACCGTGTACACGGGCGCCGACTACAGCGGACGATGGGGCAACTTCCACGCCCACGCCGTCCATCTGACCGCGGGCGACCGGCTGCCCGGCGACCTGCCGCCGATCGCCGCGTGGGGCGCGCCGCAGTGGGCCGACCACTACCCCGAGGACGGCACGCCACCGGCGCTCGACGCCTTCACCCCCGCCCTCTCGGCCGGCCTCGAGGCGGAGCTCACGGCGTTCGCGGCCGAGCGGCTGCCCCGGCTCGCGGCCGTCCTGGCCGATCTGCGGCGCCTCGCCGAGACCCCGCACGCCCCGCAGATCGTGCTCGCGGAGGAGGACACCCGGCGGGTCGCGCACTGGGTGATGCTGGCGAACGCCGCGCTGCCCCGGGACTTCGCCCGCGCCCTGACGTTCACCACGTACACCCGGCGTCCCCAGCAGGCCCGCCAGCAGATCATCGGGGTACGCCCGGAGGACGTCAGGTCCGTGGCCGGGCAGCCCCACCGGTACAGCGTCCACGACTGCTCCGACCCCTCGGCCGCCCCGGCCGCCGGGGCCGATGCCTGGGCGCGCACCGCGGCGGCCGTCTGGGCCGCCGGAGCGCACCGGCTCCTCCGCCGGGCCGCCGAGACCGCCGGAGCGGAACCGTTCGCGTCGGGACCGCTGGCCGCGATCGCGCTGGCGCGGGGCATCCCGGTGCCCGAGGACGCGCGGACGGACGCGGTGACGTGGGTACGTGCCCACCCGGGCGCCCTCGACGAGGCGACGCTCACCCGCTTCCTCAAGGCCGTGTGCGATGTCGGCTCCGGCGCGCCCGAACTGCCGTCGGACACCCTGGCGGACCTCCTGGGGGCGCTGCGGGGGCGTGTCTCCGTCGCCCTGACGGCCCCGCTCACCGCGCGGCTCGTCAGCCGGGCCGTACGCGGGGCGACCGCCCTGCCGCCGCTGACTCCGGAGGCGCTGCCCGAGCCGTACCGGGGCGAACTGGCCGCCGAGTCCGGCGAGGAACTGCGCCGGGCGCTGCGCGATCCGCTGACGCCGCTGACCCGGGTCATCGAACTGCTGCGGGTGGCGCGGCTGCTCGGGGTGGCGCACGAGGATCTGTCGGCCGGGCTCGCCGAGCGGTTCCGCGACGGTCTCCTGAGCCGGCCGGGCACCGCCACCGCCGAGGCGGTCCGGGACGCGCTCGCCGAGTCCGGCGCCCTGCGCGACGAGGTGTCCGTCCTGCTCGACGCGCGGGCCTCCGACGATCCGCCGGGCGTCTCCCGCGCCCTGCGGGACGCCCGACTGCCGGCCGACGGAGCGCCCGGGGCACTGCCCCACCTCCGGATGTGCGTGGCGGCCCCGACACTCCGGCCGGGAGGCGCGGGCGGCGCGGGGGGCGCGTCCGGCTCCGGCTCCGGCTCCGGTTCCGGCGTACGGGCCGGTAAGGGGGTCGGCGTCGGCGTACGGGCTGCCGACGGCGCCGGGGTACGGGAGCGCGAGCGGGAGCAGGCGTGGTTCCGTGACCGCAACGGCGAGCTGCACAAACTGCTCCGGATCGCCGGGGTGCCCCATCACGAGAACTCCCTGGTCCTGCGTACGGCCTTCGCGTTGGTCTGGGACGACCGCGTGCCGACGGCAGCCGAGGCGTCCCAGCTCCTGAGCGAGACGGGGGCCCGGCAGCACATCGCCGCCGGGACCTGGGACCACCTGGTGACCGCGGCGGTCGACGCGCCGGCCGACGACAAGGAGGCCCCGCTCCTCGCCCGGCAGCTCCTCGCCGCCGCGCCCGACGCCGTCGGGCGTTCGATCCTCGACGACCTGAGGCTGCTGTCGCTCGTCCACGACATGGAGCAGCGCAAGGGCGGCGGCTGGACGGCCCGCGTCCGGGCACTCGCCGGGTCCGCGCGGCCCAACGTCCGCAACCGTGCCACGGCCGTGCTCGCCCGGCGGCTCCTCGACCGGGAGCGGCCGGGCGATGAGCTCATCGAGCTGGCCCGCAGCGACGACGGCGACCTCATCGCCGCCTACGCTTCGGCGGCCCGTACGCCGGTCTTCCGCAACGTGCTGCGCGAGACCCCCAGCCGGGCTGCGGACTGTTTCGTCGACTGGAGCGCCCACGCCGGGGCGAGCCCCCGGTGGGACCTGACGCGCCGGGCGCTCCTCGACGAGGTGCTGCGGCCCGTCGTCCAGGGCTTCACCGACGGGGAGGTCTTCTCGGTGGAGCAGGCGCTCGGGCGTCTGTCGGCGAACCGCGCGGCCGACTTCGAGGAGTGGAAGCGGCCCACCGGCGGTCTGGGCCGCTTCTTCCGGCGACGCGGCAGCAGACCGGCGACGCCGACGTCCCCCTGGCGGGGCGACGTGACGCCGCCCGACGGGAAGCGGGGCCGATGACGACGAACGAGCCGACGACGAGCGGGCTGAGGACGAGCGGGCTGAGGACAAGGGAACTGAGGACGAGAGGGCTGACCGCGAGCGAGCTGACGGCGAGAGGGCTGACGGCGAACGAGCCGACGAGGGGGCGGTCGACATGACAGGTGCCGAGCTCACCGGGACCACCGTCGACGTACTCGTGGCGGTCACGGGCGCGACCGCCCTCCTGGTCTGCGTGACCTACGCGTTCTGGGTGTTCCTGGCCACGGCCTGCCGGAGCGCCGGAAAGGCGCTCGGCCCGTTCCGGCCGGGGCGGTCCGACAAGCGGGTCCTCACGATCGGCACGGAACCGGCCCACCCGTCGTACTGGCCCCGGCAGTCGTGGATCGACACGGCCGGCGTCGTACGCCGCTCCTACCGCGCGCTGTGGACGCTGTGGCGGGCGCACTGGATGGTCACCGTCGCCGGGCGGCTCTTCCGGGGCCGCCGGCCGGGCACGAACAGGCGGGGCGCGAACGCCTTCACCCGCCTGATCATGCGGCTCGTGGCGCCCGGCACCGCGCTCGGCGGGACCGTCGCCGCGCTGCTCGCCACCGCGCTCCACACCCTGGTCCTCACCGTGTTCTCCGTACTCGTCGCGCTCGTCTGGACGGCCTGGGTCCTGACCGTCGCCGTCATACGGACCGCTGAGCGCGGCTCGCTGCTGCTGCGCGGGGTGCGGACGGTCTGCCCGCACCCCGGCTGCCACCGGCCCTTCCCGCTCGCGGCGCACCCGTGCCCACAGTGCCAGGAGGTCCACACCTCGCTGCGGCCCGGGCGGTACGGGGTGTTCCGGCACGCCTGCCGCTGCGGAGCCCGGCTCCCCGCCTCCCTCCTCTCGGGCCGGGGCCGCACCCCCGCCGAATGCCCCTCCTGCGCACGGCCGTTGCCGCCGTCGGTGGGGACCACCCGGGTCGTCCACGTGCCCCTGATCGGCGGCTCGTCCTCGGGCAAGACGATGCTCGTGGCAGCCGTCGTGGCGGGGCTCCGCTCCTGGTCGGAGCGCGGGGACCTCCGGATGGAGTTCGCGTCGGACGCCGACCAGCAGGACGGCGAGGCGCTCGACCGGCAGCTCGACCAGAACGACTGGGCGCACAAGACCCAGGGCGACCAGCGCGCCTGGATGATCCTGGTGGGCAGGGGTCGGCGCCGACGGCTCCTGTACCTCTACGACCCGATGGGCGAGTCGCTCCACCAGGCCGACCGGGTGCGCGAACAGCAGTACCTCGCGCACGCCGACGGTGTCCTCTTCGTCGTCGACGTCCTGGCCGACCGTACGGTACGGCGCACCCTGCACGACGCCGACGACACCCTCGCCGACGGGGCACGGCCCGCCGCCCAGGGGCCCGTCGACACCTACCAGGGGCTCACCGGCGAACTCGCCGCGCTCACCGGCGGCCGTGGTGACCTGCCCGTGGCCGTCGTGGTCACCAAACGGGACGTCCTCGACCGCATCGAGTCGCTGCCCACCCCGGGGGCGCGGGTCGACGAGTGGCTCGGCGCCATCGGACTCGGCGGCCTCGTCCGCGGGTTCACCCACGATTTCAAGGCGGCGGGCTTCTGGGCGATCAGCGCCTCCGCCGCCACCGGCACCGGAGCGCTGGACTCCGAGCGGCGGCGGGCGGCGGAGCCGGTCCTTTGGCTGCTCGCCCGCTCGGGGCTGCGGGTCGGCGCGCTGGTCGAGTCACGGGGGCCGATCCCCCGGCAGCGGCGGCGTACCGACACGAAGGTGAAGGGGGTTCGACGGGGATGACGGTGGTGACTCCGCGCGTGGCGCGGTCCCGCAGGGCGGTCATGACGCTGTTCGTGACGGCCTGTGTCGTGGTGTTCGGGGCGGCCGCCTTCGGCGTCCTGTACGCCCTGCCCGGCCTCGTCGAGGAGGTGCGGCTGCTGTGGGAGGAGACATGGTGACCGGTCGTCGGCCGCTCCTCCCCCGTACCCCCCGTCCCCTCTCCCTCCCCCGCGCTTCTTCTTCCCTTCCCCTCGTCCGATCCCTACCCACCCTCAGGAGGATTCTCGTGACCGAGATCCCCGGCGGCCCCATGGCGAACCGCCCGGTGCACTTCATCTGGCTGCTCGACTGCTCGTACTCGATGCTCGGTGAGAAGATCGGGCAGCTGAACTACGCGATCCGGGAGGCGATCCCGGAGATGCGCTCGGTGGCGCACGACAACCCGGCCGCCCAGCTGCTGCTGCGTACGATCACCTTCTCCACCACCGCCCGCTGGCACCACAAGGACCCCGTGGCGGTGGACGACTTCACCTGGCAGGACGTGCAGCCCGACGGCACGACCAACCTGGGCGAGGCCCTGCACCTGGTGGCCGGGGAGCTGCGTACCCCGCCGATGCCCGAGCGGGCCCTCAAGCCGGTGATCGCCCTGGTCTCGGACGGCGTGCCGACGGACGACTGGCGCGCCGGGCTCAAGGCGATCGAAGCCACCCCGTGGGGCCGCAAGGCGGTACGGGTCGCCATCGCGATCGGTTCCGACGCCGACCGCAGCGTGCTCCAGGAGTTCCTGGCCAACCCGGAGCTGCGCCCGCTCGACGCGAACAGCCCCAAGCAGCTGGCCGCCGCCATCCGCTGGGCCTCGACGGCGGCGGTCAAGGCGGCCTCCCAGCCCGTGGCCGGCTCGAACGACCCCACCGTCAAGCCGGCGCCGTACGCGCCCCCCGTCCTCGCCGACGACGACGACGAAGACGACGTGTGGTGACCGCCCCACCGGCCTGGGAGACCTTCCACGAGAGCATCCAGGGCGTCAACAAGGTGCGGAACCAGGACCGTTGTCTGGTTCTCGGCGCCGGAACGGCCGAGGATCCGCTGATCCTCACCGTCGCCGACGGGCACGGCTCGGCCTCGTACCCCCGGAGCCATCTCGGCGCGCACTTCGCGACGGACCTGTTCGCGGAGCGGGCACGCGAGTTCGCGAAGTCGGCCGACCGCGACCGGGCGGGCTGGCGCGGGCGGCTGCGGGACTACGCCCGGATCGGGCTGCCGGAGCGGCTGGTCAGGGACTGGCAGGGCAGGGTCCTCGGCCACTGGGACCGTCATCCCACCCCGGACGAGGACCCGAAGTCCCCCGGGCCGATCCTCCGGCTGTACGGGTCGACCCTGATCGGCGCGGTCCTCACACCGGACCTGTTCGTCGCCTGGCAGCTGGGCGACGGCGAGCTGACCGTGGTGGACGGTGACGGCGAGGTCAGGATGCCGCTGGCGCCCGTACGGGCCGAACTCGGCGACGAGACGGCCTCGTTGTGCATGCGGCACGCGTGGCGGTCGGTCCGGGTGCACTGGGAGCCGCTGCCCGATCCGGAGCGGGCTCCCCGGCTGGTGGCGCTGTCCACGGACGGCCTGTCGAAGAGCTTCGTCTCGGACGAGGGCTTCACCGAGTTCGCGGCCGGGCTGCACCGGCGGCTGGCCGAGCGGGGGGTGCCCGGCGTCGCCGAGGACATCCCGCGGTGGCTGGCCGAGGCGTCCCGGCACTCGGGCGACGACACCACCCTGGCCCTCGCCCGCCGACCGGCCGAAGCCCCGGGCGCCGAAGCCCCGGGCGCCCAAGCCCCCGGCGTCGAAGCCCCCGGCAACCAAGCCCCCGCCACCGACAAATCCACGTCCGAGGACGAGGCCCCCGCCCCCGCCCCCGCCGAAGCCACGTCCGAAGAGGCTGCGAAGGGTCAGGAAAGCAGCCCCGTCGACCCGCGGATCCCCTACTGCGAGGAGAGAGAACGACCATGAGCGGCATGCTCGACAGCGGAGACTCACTGATCACCGACAGCGGGCAGACGATCGTCGTCGACCGCCTGCTCGGCTCAGGCGGCCAGGGCGAGGTGTACCGGGTCGGCCTGCCCGACGGCAGCGTCAAGGCACTCAAGTGGTACTACCCGGACAGCGCGACCCCGCAGCAGCGCCGGGTCGTCGAGGACCTGGTGACCCGCGACTTCGACGACGACAGGTTCCTCTGGCCGACGGCCCTCGTCAGCGCGGGCGTCGACCGTTTCGGCTACCTGATGGACGTCCGGCCGGACCGCTTCCGCGGTCTGCCCGAGCTGTTCCGGCGTACGGTGAACACGTCCTTCCGGGCCCTGCTCACCGCCTGTCTGTACACGGTCGAGGCGTACCAGGCGCTGCACTCCAAGGGGATCGCCTACCGGGACATCTCCTGGGGCAACATCTTCTTCGACCCGGCCACCGGTGAGGTCCTGGTCTGCGACAACGACAACGCGGTGGTGGAGGGCGACCAGAGCGGGATCTCCGGGACCATGGGGTTCATGGCTCCCGAGCTGGTCCGCGGGGACCCCGGCGCCCAGCCGGGGACCCAGAGCGACCTGCACTCGCTCTCGGTCCTGCTGTTCATGTTCCTGATGAACCACCACCCGCTCAAGGGCGCCCGCGAGCTGGCCATCCACTGCCTGGACGAGAACGCGGAGCGCAAGCTGTACGGCCGCGAGCCGCTGTTCGTCTTCGACCCGCAGTACACGGACAACCGGCCGGACCCCGTCGAGCACTCCACGGTGCTCGCCCTGTGGCCGCTGGTGCCGCCGTCCGTGCAGGCGCTGTTCGTGCAGAACTTCACGGTCGGGCTGCGGGAGCCGTCGGCCCGGGTCCGCGAGTCGCAGTGGCGGGACGCGCTGCGGGCCGTCCGTGACGCCGTGGTGGAGTGCGCGAACTGCGGCCGGGAGAACATGACGGAGCCGGGCGCGGCCACCCCCGGCACCTGCTGGAAGGACGGCTGCCGCAGCACCCTCGTCCTGCCGCCCCGGCTCGTGGTGACCACCCCGCCGCCGAGGGCGGAGCGGCACATCATGCTCGGCCGGGCCGCCCGGATCCACCTGCACCATCTGAGCCCGGAACCCTCGCGGCACGACTACTCGGAGGGAAGCCTGGTGGCCGAGCTCGTGGAGCATCCGCAGAAGCCGGGGCGGTACGGGCTCGCCAACCGGTCCTCCACGTCCTGGACGGGCACCCGTTCCGACGGCACCACCCAGCAGGTCGTCCCCGGCCAGACGGTGCCGTTGCGCTCCGGGCTCGCCCTGGAACTGGACGGTGGCGCCAAGGCCGAGGTGCGCGCCCGCTAGCGCCTGTCCTTCGGGGAGCCCGCCAGGGGATCACATGCCGACGATGCCGGCGATCCCCTGGACCAGGGCGAGACCGCCGCTGCCGACGGTCACGTACGGTTCGATGGCGGCGAACGCGGACCGGATACGGCCCTGGTCGGCGGGGCGCCGCTCGCGCTGGGCGCTGACGAGTTCGCCGTGCACCGCCTCGGCCTGTTCGACGGCGGTGCGGGCCGCCTCCTCGTCGCGGAGCCACTGGACGAGCCGGGCCGCCATCGCGACGGCGCTCGCCGGGTCCGTGCCGTACTGGTGGATCTCCACCCGGCCGTTGTCCCCGATGTTGCTCCCGGACACCTGGCCGTGGAAGTTGTACGTGTTCATGGGTTCCTCTCGCTCAGGGGGTGGCGTGGCCGTGCTGGGCCGGCGCGCCCTGCTGTCCGCCCGCCCCGTGCTGGTTGACGACGCCGTGGTTGCCGACGTTGCTGCCGTGGATGTCGCCCGAGATGTTGTACGTCTGGGTGCTGATCACCTGCACCGCCTGGTCGTACGAACTGGTGTCCACCCGGTGGTCCTTGAGGAACCGTTCGGTGGCGGTGAGGACGCCGCTCTGGAGCCGGTGCAGGTAGTCCCGGGAGTCGGCGCGGTCGTTGTGCAGCATCTGGTCCCAGGAGGAGACGCTCTCCCGGATGCTCCCGGTCGCCCCGTGGTCGAAGACGAGCTGCCGCTCGGAGATCTCCCTGCGCCAGTGCTTGAGTTCACGGACCCTGGCCCGGGCGCGGCGCCGCCGCTCGGAGTTGCGCCTCCCGGCTCCCCGCAGCTCGGGCCACCAGGCGCGCCGGGTGGCGGAGAGCAGCTTCCAGGTCCGCTCGAAGCCGCGGAACGGCAGGGAGCCCACGAGGTTGTAGACGGCGTCGTCCACGGGCGGGATGACGAAGACCAGCACCTCCCAGGAGAGGCTGGGGTGGTGGAGCCGGGCCCGCAGCTGCATGGTCACGATGACCCGGCCGCCGTCGCTGACGCGCTCCAGGCTGAGGAAGGTGCGCATCCCGGCCCCGGGGTGGAGCAGTCCGGTCCGTACGAGGTCGGTGTCGATCTGGGCGAGGGGCCGGCCCTGCGGTTGCTCCAGGAGCTCGTCGGCGAGGAGCGGGACGTGGTCGCCGCACACGTAGAGCCGGTTGCGGGCGCGGAGCCCTTCGAGGCCCGCGATCTTCGCCATCTCCTTGGCGACGTAGGTGTGCAGGTCCACGGCGTCGAAGGGGACGATGGTCAGCTTGCGTCCGGGGTTGGCGGGGTCCTCGGCGGGCCGCGAGACGTCGATGGGCTGCCAGACGACGTCCTTGATCTTCGTGCCGCTGCCGACGAAGGGGTGGGTGCGGGCGGCGGCGGCCGCGTACGGCACCACGTTGGCCTTGGCGAGCGTCCTGAGCCGGTCCTCCGCCACCTGTTCGACGGGGTCGGCGAGGGTCTCGGGGCGTTCGGTGCCCCAGTACACGTCCTGAGCCGCGCTCCAGGCCCCCGACAGGGTGGCGTGTACGGCCCACCAGGCGCCGGCGAGGGATCCGAGGACGATCCCACCGCCCGCCCACAGGCCGACGGCGTTGCCGCTCACCACGCCCCACACCAGGACGGCGAGACCGGCCCAGAGGGCGAGGAAGAGGCGGGACAGGAGGCGGTCGCGCCGCTCGGAGCGGCGCACCGCCGCCCGCGCGTGGCGGGCGAGGGCGATCAGGTGGATCCCGAGGGGAAGTCCGAGTGCCGTCATCCGGTCCGCGGTGAGCTCGGTGTCCACCTCGTGGGCGAAGTGCTCGTCGAGGTGGACGTGCGCGCACAGCTGCCGGGTCACCGCGTCCTTGCGGTAGGTCGGAAGCGACGGTAATGCTCTGCGTGCCATGCGGTCTCCCCCTGTGTGTCACCGCACACCCTAGGGAAGTCCGCCCACCGTGTCCCCCGGATCGGCGGGAATGATCAGCTGCCTTCGGGCTCCAGCCGCAGCGAGATCGAGTTGATGCAGTACCGCTGGTCCGTCGGAGTGGGGTACCCCTCCCCCTCGAAGACGTGGCCGAGGTGCGAGCCGCAGCGGGAGCAGCGGACCTCGGTGCGGAGCATGCCGTGGGAGCGGTCCTCGATCAGCTCGACGGCGGAGCTGTCCTTCGGGTCGAAGAAGGACGGCCAGCCGCAGTGCGACGCGAACTTCTCGTTCGACGTGAACAGCTCCGCGCCGCAGGCCCGGCAGGAGTAGACGCCCTGGGTGGTGGTGTCGGTGTACTCACCGCGGAAGGCGGGCTCGGTGCCCGCCTGGCGCAGCACCTGGTACTCCGCCGGGGACAGCTCCGCACGCCACTGCTCGTCCGGCTTCTCGACGTCGTACGCCATGAGCTCGCTCCCTCTGCTGTTGCGACCGCTACTTCGACAGGTGGTCGAGGATCCGCGGACCGAGGTCCGTGACGTCTCCCGCGCCCATCGTCAGAACGAGATCGCCGGGGCCGGCCATTCCCGCCACGACGTCCGGCACCGCGTCCTTGTCGTGTACGGGCGTCACGTCGGCGCCCGCCTTCCGTGCGGCGGCGATGATCAGCTCGCTGGTGACGCCCGGGATGGGGTCCTCGCGGGCCGGGTAGATGTCGAGGACGACGGACGCGTCGGCGAGGGCCAGCGCGTCGCCCATCTCCTTGCCCAGCTCCTGGGTGCGGGAGAAGAGGTGGGGCTGGAAGACGACGAGGAGCCGGGAGGCTCCGGCGGCGCCGCGCATGGCCTCCAGGTCGGCGGTCATCTCGGTGGGGTGGTGCGCGTACGAGTCGATGACCTGGACGCCCTTGGCCTCGCCCTTGAGCTGGAGGCGGCGGCCGACGCCGGTGTAGGCGGTGAGGGCCTGGGCGAGCTCGGCCGGGTCGATGCCGACGCGGGCGCCGGCGGCGAGGGCCGCGGCGGCGTTGTGGGCGTAGTGGCGGCCGGGGACGGAGACGGTGAAGGTGTGCTCGACGCCGTCGAGGGCGACCGTCACCTCGCTCTTCATCCCGTTCGGGACGATCTTCAGGATGCGGGCGTCGGAGTCCTCGGTCTCGCCGACCGTGACGACGCTCAGGCCCTCGCGGTCCGCGACCCGGCGGGCCAGCTCACGGGCGCCCGCGTGCTCGCCGACGACCAGGGTGCCGCCGGGCCGGATCTTGGCGGTGAAGGCCTCGAAGGACTCGTAGATCTCGTCCATGGAGGCGTAGTTCGCGTGGTGGTCCAGCTCGACGTTGAGGACGATCGCGACCTCGGGGTCGTACTTCTGGAAGCTCCGGTCGCTCTCGTCGGCCTCGGCGACGAAGACCTCGCCGTCGCCGTGCAGGGCGTTGGTGCCGGGGCCCGCGAGGTCGCCGCCGATGGCGTACGAGGGGTCGAGGCCGAGCGCGGTGAGGGCGACGGCCAGCATGGAGGTGGTCGTCGTCTTGCCGTGCGTACCGGCGACGGCGATCGCGCGCAGGCCGTCCATGAGGGAGGCGAGCGCGTCGGAGCGGTGGACGACGGGGATGCCGAGCTCGGCGGCGCGGGCCAGCTCGGGGTTGTCGGCGCGGATGGCGCTGGAGACGACGACGGCGGAGGCGTCGTCGGCGAGGTGCTCGGCGGCGTGGCCGATGTGCACGGTGACGCCCAGGGCGCGCAGCGACTCGGCGGTCGCGGACTCCTTGGCGTCGCTGCCGGCGACCTTGGCGCCGCGCTGGGCGAGGATCTTCGCGATGCCCGACATTCCGGCACCGCCGATGCCGATGAAGTGCGGCCGTTCCATGGCGGCAGGGATGGCGGGTGCCATGCGGATCTCTCCCCGGGGTGCGTCGTGCTTGGAAGCCCCAGCCTAGTGGCTCGGGCCGGGTGGCCCCCGCTGGCCATGGCGGGGCCCTGTGCCGTACGGGGCCCGGGTCCGCACCCCCTGCAACGGGGCGCGGACCCGGGCCCGGGTGTCCGGCGGCTGCCTACTCGTCCACCTGCTCACTGTGGGCGAAGAGCTTGAGCACGGGGACGCCCACCTTGTGGCGGGCCCGGGAGGCCCAGTCCCGGTGGAAGAACTCCTCCACGTAGTGCGGGGCGGTGAGCACGATCACCTCGTCCGCCTTCGACTCGTCGACGACCGCTTTCATCTTGCTGAGCGGGTGGTCCTCGACGACCTGTCCGACCGCTTCGCAGCCGGCGTCTCTCAGTGCCTGGAGCGAGTGCTCCAGGGCCAGCTCGGCGGGGACTCTGGCCTCCTTGCCCTCCGGTTCGTCGCCCTCGCGGGCGGCTTCCTTCAGTTCGCCCATGGCGACGTCGTCGATGGCACGCAGGAGTACATCGGCCTGGTCACCACGCGGCTGCATCAGAACGATGAAGGACACGCCCTCGTCGCCGTGCAGTGTGGTGACGAACTCCACGTCGACGGACGTCAGGGGCTTCTCGATCATGAGAACGCTTGTGAACACCTCAGGAGCCCTTCTGCGGAAACCATCCTTCCCCGTGCCCGCACGGGGTCTGCGACATAAGTGTGCCCAGCGGACGGAAAGCGGAACGGCAAATTCCGCCGATTGTCAGATCCGACGGTATCGGGTGAAGAGGAAGCCGTCCTGCTCCAGCACGGAAGCCATGGCGAAGCGTGTCGGGACCGCCACCGCGGGCCCCCCGGCGATCCTCTGGGCGCCCCCCGCCGTCATCGTCGGCGAGACGGTCAGACACAGCTCGTCGAGGACGTCCGCCGCCACGAACTGGCCGAGCAGGCGGGGCCCGCCCTCGGTCAGCTGCCGCCGGAGTCCGCGCTCCGCGAGCACCGCCCTCGCACGGGCCGGCTCCACCCCCGCGCCGTCGCCCGCCACCAGGACCTCGGCGCCGGCCGCACGGGCGGCCGCGACCCGGTCGGCGGGGGCCGCCGCCCCGGTGAGGACCAGGGTCGGCACCAGCGGCCCGGTGAAAAGCGGAAGGGAGAAGTCCAGGTCCAGGGAGGCGCTGACCACGGCGATCACGGGCGCCGGGCCCTGTCCTGCGGCGGCGCGGCGGTCCGCGAAGGCCTCACGCGCGCGTGCCGGGCGGTAACCCTCCAGGCGTACCGTTTCCGCACCCACGACGACGACGTCGGCGAGAGCCCGCAGGGTGCCGAAGATCCGCATGTCGGTGTCGGAGGAGAGCGGCTGGGAGCGCCCGTCGTGCTGCCCGGCCCCGTCGAGCGAGGAGACCATGTTGGCCCGCAGCCAGGCGTCCTGCCCGGCGGGCGGGGCGGGATAGGCATAGGCGTCGGCGAGCTCGTCGAGGGACCACTCCCGGTCGGCGGCGGACACCTCCCCGGTGGCGGTCTCGGCCTCGGCCCCCGCTGCGTTCGCGGGGTCTGTCGTGTAGGTCACAGGGAACAGGCGTCGCATCCTCGCAGTCTGACATGGCGCTTACAGTGGGGAACTGTGTCGACCCGTGCCCTCACCGAAGCCGCATCCGCCCCAGCGGCCCCGCTCTCGCTCTGCTCCCGAGAGCCCCACGTCCCCGCCGACCGTCTCGTCGCGGAGATGGTGCCGCCGCCACGCTTCGACTCCGTACGGTTCGACACGTACCTCCCGGACCCGAACCAGCCCAGCCAGACGGACGCCGTCAAGGCGCTGAGCTCCTTCGCCGAGGGCCTGGGCGGAGCACACGCATCCGGTTCCGGGAAGCGCCGCTGGTTCGCCAGGAAGCCGGCCGCCCCCACCGGGCCGCGCGGGGTCTACCTGGACGGCGGGTACGGCGTCGGCAAGACCCACCTGCTCGCCTCGCTGTGGCACGCGACCCCCGCCGAGCCCGCGCTGAAGGCATTCGGCACCTTCGTCGAGCTGACCAACCTGGTCGGCGCGCTCGGCTTCCAGCAGACGGTGAAGACCCTCGGCGAGCACCGTCTCCTCTGCATCGACGAGTTCGAGCTCGACGACCCGGGCGACACCGTCCTCGTGTCCAGCCTGCTCCGCAAGCTCGTCGAATCCGGCGTCGCGCTCGCCGCCACCTCCAACACCCTGCCGGGCAAGCTCGGCGAGGGCCGCTTCGCCGCCGCCGACTTCCTCCGCGAGATCCAGGGCCTCTCCGCCCACTTCCAGCCCCTGCGGATCGACGGCGAGGACTACCGCCACCGCGGCCTCCCCGAGGCCCCGGCGCCCCACTCCGACCAGGTCGTCACGGAGACCGCGTACGCGACGCCCGGCGCCTCCCTCGACGACTTCCCGCACCTGCTCGAACACCTGGCCAGGGTTCACCCGAGCCGGTACGGAGCGCTCACCGACGACCTCACCGCCGTCTGCCTCACCGACGTCCAGCCCGTCCCCGACCAGTCGACGGCGCTCCGCCTCGTCGTCCTGGCCGACCGGCTCTACGACCGCGAGATACCCGTGCTCGCCTCCGGCCTTCCCTTCGACCAACTGTTCAGCGACGAGATGCTGAACGGCGGCTACCGCAAGAAGTACTTCCGGGCGATCTCCCGGCTCACCGCGCTCGCCCGCGACGCGAAGGGGCTTGTGGCGCAGTAACTTGGGGGCCGTACCCGATCGAAAGGGATTCACATGGCCACCGTGCGTCACGCACACACCGTCTGGCAGGGCGACCTCCTCAAGGGTTCCGGGGTCGTCACCCTCGACTCCTCCGGTCTCGGCTCCTACGACGTCTCCTGGCCGGCCCGCACCGAGGAACCGAACGGGAAGACGAGCCCCGAGGAGCTCATCGCCGCCGCGCACTCCTCCTGCTTCTCGATGGCCTTCTCCAACATCCTGGCCAAGGCCGGCAGCGCGCCGACCCGCCTGGAGACCAAGGCCGACGTGACCTTCCAGCCGGGCGAGGGCATCACGGGCGTCCACCTGACCACGCGCGGCGAGGTCCCGGGCCTGGACGCGGACCAGTTCAAGCAGCTCGCGGAGGACGCGAAGAAGAACTGCCCGGTCAGCCAGGCGCTCACGGGCACGACGATCACCCTCACCGCCGAACTGGCCTGATCGCCACCGCGGATCGAAACAGGCGCCACACAAGGCAGTTGTGGCCCGCATGGTTCACGTGTCACCACCGTGCGTGATACACACATGCGGGTCACACGTCACCGCACACCCCCTGTCCGCCAACAGGAAAAGTGGTTGCCTCATGTCCGCGACACGACGTCAGATCCTGTCCCGCACCGGCGCCTCCGCCGTCGGTATCGCCTTCACGGGCGCCCTCTCCGAACTCTTCGCCGGCAGCGCGGCCGCCGCCGGGAGCGGGGGCGGCCACGGGAACGGGGGCGGCTACGGCCCCCTCGTCCCCGACCCGGCCGGACTCCTCGACCTCCCGGCCGGCTTCCGCTACAAGGTCCTCTCCCGGCAGGGCGAACCGCTCCGCTCCGGCGAAGGCCACGTCCCCGGCAACCCCGACGGCATGGCCGCCTTCGCCGGCCGCCGAGGCCGTACGCACCTCGTCCGCAACCACGAGAACCGGAGCACCGCGGCCGCGGGCGTCCCGACCGTCCCCGGCCTGACGTACGACCCGGCCGCCAAGGGCGGCTGCACGGCCCTCGAACTCGACGGCCGGAACAACGTCCTCGGCGAGCGGGTCGCCATCGCCGGCACCGCCGTCAACTGCGCGGGCGGGCCCACCCCCTGGCGTACCTGGCTGACCTGCGAGGAGAACGAGGACAAGGCCGGGACGAACGGCTACACCAAGGACCACGGCTTCATCTTCGAGGTCGACGGCGCCGACCCGCGCCGCACCGGGGCCGTCCCGCTCACCGCGATGGGCCGCTTCCAGCACGAGGCGATCGCGATCGACCCGTCGAGCGGCATCGTGTACGAGACGGAGGACGCCTTCCAGCGCCCCTTCGGCCTCTTCTACCGCTTCCTCCCCCACAAGCCGCTCGGCGGCACCGGCTCGCTGCGCGCGGGCGGCGCCCTGGAGGCCATGCGGGTGCCGGGCGTGCCGGACCTCTCGCTGATCCAGGAGACGGGCGCCCGCTTCGAGGGCGTCGAGTGGGTCCCCGTACCGGATCCGCAGGCGGTGGAGACCCCCATCAGGCTCCAGGACTTCGGCCCGAAGGGCATCACGCACGCGCAGAAGCTGGAGGGCTGCTACTGGGGCGGGAACGCCGTGTACTTCGTGTCCTCCTTCGCGCGCGTCAAGGACGGCTCCGGCGGCACGCACTTCGGGCAGGTCTGGAAGTACGAGCCGCACCGGCGCCGGCTCACGCTCGTCGTCGTCTTCGGCCCGAGCACCGACATCCAGCTGCCGGGCGAGTCACCGGACAACATCTGTCTGGCGCCGAGCGGGGGCCTGATGGTGTGCGAGGACGGCGACGGGGCGCAGCACGTCTACGGGGTGAGCAGGAAGGGCGAGGTGTACGCGCTCGCCCGGGGCGCGCGGAACATCGGCACCCCCGAGGCCCCGGAGTGGGGCGAGTTCGCGGGCGTCACCTTCTCGCCCGACCGGCAGACGATGTACGTGAACTGCTACACCCCGGGGACGACGTACGCGGTGACGGGCCCGTGGTGCTGACCTGAGCCGTTGCCCTTCCGACCCGGCCGCCCGCGCTCGCGGGCGGCCGGGTTCCGTCGCAGGATCGGGGGAAGACGGGCGGCGAGGCGGCGGAAGGGGAACGGGATGCCGAAGAACGACGGACCGGGCAAGCGGCGCGGACCGCGCCCGGAGGTGGAACCCGAACGTGAACCGGCCCTCCGGGAGGTGCTGCGCGTCCCCGAGGGCGAGCGCGTCGACCTCACCGCGTACGACCCCTCGGCTGTCCCGGCGGGTCCCACCGACAAGGCGGCCGGTCTGGCCGCGACCGCCGCCCTCGCGCCGCGCCTCGCGGACCTCCAGGAACGTCTGTACGCGTCGAGCACGGCCGGTGACCGCCGTCGGGTCCTCCTGGTCCTCCAGGGCATGGACACCAGCGGCAAGGGCGGCACGGTCAAGCACGTGATCGGCCTCTTCAACCCGTCCGGCTGCCGCATCCACGCCTTCAAGGCCCCGACCCAGGAGGAACGGAACCACCCCTTCCTCTGGCGGATCATGAAGGCGCTCCCCGCACCGGGCGAGATCGGCATCTTCGACCGCTCGCACTACGAGGACGTCCTCATCGCGCGCGTGCGGGAGCTGGTCCCCCGCGCGCAGCTCGGTCGCCGTTACGAGCAGATCAACCGCTTCGAGAGGTCCCTCGCGGAGGACGGCGTGACCGTCGTCAAGGTCTTCCTCCACCTCTCGTACGAGGAACAGCGCGGGCGGCTCCTGGAGCGCCTGGACAACCCCGAGAAGCACTGGAAGTTCAACCCGGGCGACATCGAGGAACGCGCGCTCTGGCCGGCGTACCGCGAGGCCTACGAGATCGCCCTCGAACGCTGCTCGACGGACGAGGCCCCCTGGTACGTGGTCCCCGCGGACCGCAAGTGGTACCGCAACTGGGCGATCAGCCGACTCCTCCTGGAGCACCTGGAGGCCCTGGACCCGAGGTACCCGCCGGGGAACTACGACGTGGACGAGTACAGGCGGCGGCTCCTGGCGACCTGAGGGACTCGGGTGGCGCTGCTGCCGCGTCGCGAGCTTGAGCCACATTGATCGGATAACTTCCGATCGTGAACACTTCTGTACGAAGAATGGCGACGCTTGGTCTTCTGGGCGCCGTCCTTGTCGGTTGCGGCGGAGGCGCCGCCGACACCGCCCCGCCGAAGAAGCCGACCGCCAGCGGGAGCCCGTCCCCCCGGGCCGGCGCCACGGCCGCCGGACCGAAGCCCGCGCGCGTCCCCGCCGCGCCGCCGACCATGGCGCCGGGGCCCGGCGGTCTCACCCCCGTGTACGAGCGCCGCGCGAAGGGCGCCGAGAAGGTCGTCGCGCTCACGTTCGACGCCGACATGACGGCCGACCAGGGGCCCCGGGCCGCACGCGGCGAGCGCTTCGACAATCCGGAGCTCATCGCGACCCTGCGCCGGCTCAAGGTGGACGCGACCGTGTTCATGACGGGCCGCTGGGCGGAGGAGTACCCCGACCAGACGAAGTCCATCGGCGGCGATCCGCTCTTCGAGATCGCCAACCACTCCTACAGCCACTACGCCTTCGCGTCCCCCTGCTACGGCCTCCCGACCGTCGCGAGCCCCGACATGACGGCCGACGTCCAGCGGGCCTTCGACGCCTTCCGCGACGCCGGGGCCGTCAACGTCGTCCCGTACTTCCGCTTCCCCGGCGGCTGCTACGACGACGCGGCCCTGCGCGCGCTCGCCCCCGCCGGGGTGACGGCGGTCCAGTGGGACGTGGTCAGCGGCGACGCCTTCGCCAAGGACGCCGACGCCGTCGCCGAACAGGTCGTCGACGGGGTGAAGCCCGGCTCCCTGGTCGTCCTGCACTGCACGCGCAGCGCCGCGCCCGTCACCGAGCGGGCGATCCGCCGGATCGTCCCGGAACTCCGGGCCCGCGGCTACCGCTTCGTGAAGGTCTCCGAGCTCATGAACCGCTGACGCGACGCACCGCCCCGCGCCTCAGCCGGAGCAGGCGTTGCGCTCGGCCTCCTGCCATTCACAGACCGGGCACAGCGTGATGCCCTTCGTCGACTCCGCGTACTCGGTCGGCTCCTGGCACAGCACACACGCGGCGAACGGTCCCTCGGCCGCCGGTTCGGGCTTCGGGCCGGGCTCGGGGGCGCAGTACGTCATGGACTCGCTCATGTCTTCGAGCGTACTCACTCCAGCCGTGCCGTGGCCCGGGAGGCGAGGACCGCCGCCGCGGCGGCCAGGAGCACGGCGCCGGCACAGGCGAGCCACGGGGGATCCGCCGTCGCCGTGCGGGAGCCGGTGATCAGGGCGGTCATCGCGTGCTTCGCCGGGGAGCCCGTGGTCACCAGGGCGAGCAGCGAGCCGAGGACGAGAGCCGCGAGGGACCAGCCGGGGGCGGGGAGGAAGGGCCGTGAGGTCAGCGCGCCGACGGCGGCGCCGGTGAGGCCGCAGGCCAGCGCCGCGAGGAGGCCGGTGGTCGTGGCGGCGAGCGCCGTGACACCGCGCCGGTTGCAGACCGCCGTCACCGCGAGCACGGCGACCGCGCCGACCAGCGCGGGCAGGGCGGTCCCGGTGACGAGTGCCGCGAGATGCGCCCGGCCACGGCCGGCGGCCGCCGCGAGCACGCTCCGGGCGGCGGGCGGCTCCTGCGTCAGACAGATCCGTACGGTCCAGGCGGTCACCGGCAGGAGAGCGGCGGCCGTGAAACCGAGGGCGCCGAGCACCCGCTCGCCCGGGTTGACGCCGACGCCGACGAAGGCCGCGTACAGGAGGAGCGGTGCGAGCCAGCGCTGCGAGCGGAGCAGCAGCCCTGTCTGGTAGCGCAGGAGCGCCGTCATACCCGTACGCCTTCGGTGGTGAGGTGGTGGATGTGCCAGGACGCGGCGAGGAGCGCCCCGAGCAGGGCGTCGGAGTGGGCGGCGTCGACGGTGAGGACGGTGGTGGTGTCGCCGGGCCCGGGTGCGGCGATGGCGGGATCGCCGGGCAGCGGCGCGGGGAGCGGCCGGGGGCCACCGGAGACGGCGATACGAACGAGGGAGCCCGGGGCGCCGGCTCCGGACCCGGGCGTGGCGGCCCTGTGTCCCGGCGCGGCCGTCCCGTACGCCGGCGATTCCGCTCCCGGTCCGGCTCCCGGCTCCGCTGCCGGATCCGCCTGCCGTACCCGGCCCGACGCCACCGCGTACACCGCGTCCGACGCGCCGGCGAGTCGTCGGGGGTCGTGGTCGACGAACACGATCGTCGCGCCCGCCGCACGGCGTTCGCGGACGGCCGTGTCCAGCTCCGCACGCGCGCGCGTGTCCAGGCCCGTCCAGGCCTCGTCGAGGACGAGCAGGGCCGGGTCGGCGAGGAACGCCTGGGCCACGGCGATCTTCTGGCTGGTGCCCTTGGAGAGCTCCGCCATGTCCGTACCGGCGTGCTCCGCGGCCCCGAAGCGTTCCAGCCACTCCCCCGCCCCGGCCCGCGCCGCCGCCCGGCCGAGGCCCTGGATCCGGCCCAGGTGGACCAGGTAGTCGGCGGCCGTGAACGGCAGGGCGACCGGGAAGCGTTCGGGGACGTACGCGGTACGGCCCGGGCGGCCCGTGACACGGCCCTCGCTGGGCGCGTCGACACCGGCGACGAGCCGCAGCAGGGTGGACTTGCCGGTGCCGTTCGTGCCGACGACCCGGACGAGCGTCGCGGCGGGCAGGTCGAGGCCGACCTCACGCAGGACCCACGGCCCCCGGAGACCGTGCCTGCGCCCGACCCGCTCCAGCCTCAACTCGACGAGTTCTTCCGCGGGGTGGCCTCGCTGGGATTCTGCGAGGTCATGCCCGGGAAGGTGGCGGCCTCGGCGAGGTGCTCGCCGGCAAAAAGATCGCTCTTCATGGGGGCATCCTGGCCCTGAAGGGACGATTCCCACAAGAACGGCACGTCACGGCAGTGGCAGACTTGCCGGGTGAGCAGCAACGATACCGATCTCCGCGATGAGAAGCCCCAGTTCGTCCTCCCCCTGGTCGTCCGGATGGAGCGGGACGCGCCCCCGGCCCGTACCGACGCCCTGGAGACCGCAGCGCGCGCCGTCCTGGAGATCCTCACCGACGCCCGTTCCCTCGGCGAAGGAGAGTGGGCCCAGGTCATGACCGACTGGCAGGACGCCAGGATCCGGAAGGTGGTGCGCAGGGCGCGCGGCGCGGAGTGGCGGCGTGCGAGCACGCTGCCCGGGATCACGGTCACCGGTGCGGAGGCGGAGGTACGGGTCTTCCCGCCGGTCCCGCTCGACGGCTGGCCCAAGGAGCTGGCCAAGCTCCAGGTGTCGGGCACGGAGCTCGACGACGCGGCCGTGCCCGGTCCCGTACCGGAAGGGGCGGCGGTGCTGTGGTTCAGCCCCGAGCTCGACATGTCGGCGGGCAAGGCGATGGCGCAGGCCGGGCACGGGGCGCAGCTGCTGTGGTGGGCGATGACGGAGGACGCGCGCGAGGCCTGGCGGGAGGCGGGTTTCCCGCTCGCGGTACGGACGGCGGCGGCCGGGGAGTGGGCGGGTCTGACGACGAGCGGCCTGCCGGTGGTGCGGGACGCGGGGTTCACGGAGATCGCGCCGGGCTCGTGCACGGTGGTGTCGGCGTTCCCGTCGTTCCCGGCGTCTCCGGCGTCTCCCCTGGTGTCGCCGAACCTCAAATGAAGCTCTGAACGTCCCCCTCCTGGGGTTCGAACGTTCCCGCGAGGGCCATCACGTGGGTGACTGGGGACCGAAGGAGGGGGACATGACGGAACTCGGCATCGGCATCGGCTGGCGTCCCGAGATCGCGGAGGCGGTGGAGGGACTGTCCGGCGTCGACTGGGTGGAGGTCGTCGCGGAGAACATCTGCGCGGACCATCTGCCCGACTCCCTGACCCGGCTGCGCGAACGGGGTGTGACGGTCGTCCCGCACGGCGTCTCGCTGGGGCTCGGGGGCGCGGACCGGCCCGACCCGGCGCGGCTCGCGGCACTCGGGGAGAAGGCGGTGGCGCTCGGGGCGCCGCTGGTCACGGAACACATCGCGTTCGTACGGGCAGGGGGGCCGCTCACGGCGACCCCGCTGCTCGAAGCGGGCCACCTGCTGCCGGTACCCCGGACCCGGGACGCCCTCGACGTGCTCGTCGAGAACGTGCGGATCGCCCAGGACGCCCTGCCCGTGCCGCTCGCCCTGGAGAACATCGCGGCGCTCGTCTGCTGGCCGGGCGAGGAGATGTCGGAGGGCCGGTTCCTGGCGGAGCTGGTGGAGCGCACGGGGGTACGGCTCCTCATCGACGTCGCCAACCTGCACACCAACCACGTCAACCGGGGCGAGGACCCGGCGCGGGCGCTGTCCGAACTGCCGGTCGAGGCGATCGCGTACGTGCATGTGGCAGGCGGTGTCGAGCGGGACGGCGTCTGGCACGACACCCACGCACACCCGGTGCCGAAGGCTGTCCTGGAGGTCCTGACGGACCTCACGTCCCGGGTGTCCCCGCCGGGCGTCCTGCTGGAGCGGGACGACGACTTCCCGCCGGCGACGGAGCTGGCGGAGGAGCTGGAGACGATCGCAGCAGCTGTGGGCATACGTTCCGCAAGGGCGATGGGGGTCCCCCCGGACGGAGTCTGGGGGAGGGTGGGCACAGCCCACGCGCGCGGCGCCCGTCCGTCGGTACCCGCACCCGCTGTCACCGCCGCCACCGCGCGCCAGCGCCTGGGCCTCGCCCAGGCCTCGCTCCTCTCCGCACTCGTCGCCGGCACCCCCGTCCCCGAGGGTTTCGACAGCCGGCGGCTCGGCGTGCAGAGCCGGGCGCTCGCGGCGAAGCGGGCCGGGGTCGTCGCGAAGGTCGCGCCCGAGCTGCCGGAGATCCTGGGCAGGGACTTCCGGCCCGCGTTCCTCGCGTACGCCAGGTCCCGCCCCATGACCGGCGGCTACCGCCGGGACGCGCTCGACTTCGTCGAGCACCTGCTGGTGGCGGGGCGGCCGGAGGACCCGCAGGCCCGGCGCCGGCTGACCCGGTGGTGGCAGGACCGTTCCGGCAGCCGCCCTCCGGGCCGCGCCACCCGGCTCGTACGGGCCGCCCGTCACGCACTGGCCGGAAGGTGAGACGCCCATGAACGTCCTGATCGTCCTTTTCTACCTCGCCGCCGCCGCCGGCATCACGCTGGTCGTCACCCGGGTCGTCCGCTCACGCGGCGGGCCCGGCGGGCCCGTGCACGACCGGTTCGAGGTCGCCTTCCTCAACGGCGGCCCTGCCAGGGTCGTCGACAGCGCCCTCGCCGCCCTCCAGGCGGACGGCAGGCTGGCGGTCGGCGGCCCGGGGATCGTGGCCGTCGTCCGCCCCGTCGCGTACGACCCGGTGGAGCGTGCCGTGCTCCAGGCGCACGCCGCCGCCCCGCACGGAGCCCTGCACCACCTGCGGCTGGCCGTGATGCGGCATCCCGCGGTCCAGGAGATCGGCGACGGACTCGCGGCGCGCGGGCTCGTCGTCGCCCCCGCGACCCGGCGCACGACGGCCCGGTGGTGCGCCGCACTCGGCTTCACGGCCTTCGTCCTCTTCCCGCTGTCGATCGTCCTGACGATCCTGGACTTCGCCACCGCGGACGAGGTGTCGGTGCCGTTCGTCTTCGCGGTGCTGCCGGCGCTGCTCGCCTGCGGGATCACGGCCATCGTCTGCGGGCTGCTCTCCGCGGGGCAGGTCACCGCGGCCGGCCGGAGCGCGCTCTTCGCGTACGGGCGGGGATACGGTCATCTCGCGGACGCCGGCCATCTCGTGGCCCGGCACGGGCTGCGGGCGCTGCCGGACCCGGTGCTGCGGGAGCAACTGATCGCCGCCGCCCGGTTCTACGGACCGCCGAGGCGACGCGGCAGGCGTCCCGCTCCGCACGTGGCCATGGACGACTGGGGAGCGGCGGCCGTGTGGTGCGCGGGGAACAGTTCCTGCGGCGGAGGCGGCGGCAGCGGATCCGGTGGATCGGACGGATGGGGTGGAACCGGGTCGTGTTCCTCGAGTTCCTGTTCCGGAGGCGGCGGGAGCTCGTGCTCCGGAGGCGGCGGAAGTTCCAGCTCCGGCGGGAGCTCGTGCTCCAGCTCGAGTTCCGGCGGGAGTTCGTGCTCCAGCTCCAGCAGCTCCTGAAATGACGCCGGTGCGGCGCGCGTGACGCGCGCCGCACCCGGAGCCGGACCCGGTGTCGCTGGACCGACAGGCAACGTTCCCGCCTGCCGTCTGATCTTCCGGGTCGGGGTGGCGCGCCCGGCCGGGAGCCGGGCCGCCACCAGGTTCGTACGGCCGTCAGGCCAGGCCCGCCACCAGGTCGGCGACGCTCTTGCGGCGACCGGTGTAGAAGGGGACCTCCTCGCGGACGTGCATCCGCGCCTCGGAGGCGCGCAGGTGACGCATGAGGTCCACGATGCGGTGCAGCTCGTCGGCCTCGAAGGCGAGGAGCCACTCGTAGTCGCCGAGCGAGAAGGAGGCGACCGTGTTGGCGCGGACGTCCGGGAAGCCACGGGCCATCTTGCCGTGGTCGGCGAGCATCCGGCGGCGGTCCTCGTCCGGCAGCAGGTACCAGTCGTAGGAGCGCACGAAGGGGTAGACCGAGACGTAGTCGCGGGGGTTCTCGTCGGCCAGGAAGGCCGGGATGTGCGACTTGTTGAACTCGGCGGGGCGGTGCAGCGCCATGTTCGACCAGACCGGCACGAGGGCGCGGCCCAGGCGGGTGCGGCGGAAGAGGTTGTACGCCTCCTGGAGCTCGTCGCTCGTCTCGGCGTGCCACCAGATCATGACGTCGGCGTCGGCGCGCAGACCGGACAGGTCGTACGTACCGCGGACGGTGATGTCCTTGGCCGCGAGCTGGTCGAACAGCTCCTGGACCTCGTCGGCGTAGCCGCCGCGGTCCTCGGGGAGAACGTCGCGCAGCTTGAAGACGGACCACAGGGTGTAGCGGATGACCTCGTTGAGGTCCTTCGCCTTCTTACCGGCGTTCGGGATCTTTTCGGGCGCACTCATACGCCTATTCTCGCCCGTCACCGGGAGTGCCCCGCACCGGGGTCGGTCCTTTTCGACGTGGCGATGATCTCGTCGGCGATCCCGCCTGCGATCTCGTCCGCGATCTCGTCGGCGGCGCGGTGGGCGGAGGCGATGCAGGCGGGGATGCCGACACCGTCGTACGCGGCGCCCGCGACCCGCAGTCCGGGGAGCGCGGCGACGGCCTCGCGGACCCGGGCGACGCGGGCGAGGTGGCCGACGGGGTACTGGGGCAGGCCGCCGAGCCAGCGGGTGACCGTGGTGGCGACGGGGCGGGCGGCGAGCCCGGTGGCGGCGGCGAGGTCCTTGAGGGAGGCGGCGACGAGGTCGGCGTCCTCGCGGTGGACCTGGTCCTCCTCGCCGTAACGGCCGACGGAGGTGCGCAGCACGAACAGGTCGGGGGCGCCGTCGGTGACCCAGCGCCACTTCTGCGAGGAGAAGGTGGAGGCCTTGATGGTGTGGCCGTCGACGGGCGGCACGAGGAACCCGGAGCCCGGCAGGGCGGGCATGTCGGAGCGGCGGAAGGCGAGGGTGACCAGGGCCATGGAGGCGTACGCGACGGCTTCGAGCTCGGCGGCCGCGGCGGGCGCGTGGGCGGCGAGGAGCGCGGCGGCGGGCCCGGCGGGGGTGGCGAGGACGACGGCGTCCGCGGTGAGGACCCGGTCGCCGCTCACGACCTGCCAGCCGGTGGGCCCGGTGCGGCGCAGTTCGGTCACGGGGGCGTCGGTGAGGATCTCGCCGCCGGCGGCGCGGATCGCGTCGGCGACCGCGCCGGGCAGGGTGCCGACACCGCCGTCGACGCCGAGGAAGACGGAGCCGCCGAGGCCGGTGGCGGCGCCCGCCGCGTCGGCCGGGGCTGCGGCGCCGGCCCGCTGGACGGCGCGGACGGCGGCGGTGAGCGTGGGGTGCTCGCGGGCGGCGTCGAACAGGGCGGGGACGGCGGCCCGCATAGAGATGCGGTAGGCGTCACCGGCGTACACGCCGCCGAGGAGGGGTTCCACGAGCCGGTCGACGACCTCGTGACCCATGCGGTCGGCGACGTACGCGCCGATGGCGATGTCGTCGCCGATCTCCGTCGGGGGCAGCTCGCCGTCGAGGCCGATCCGGCGCAGGCCCTCCTCGGAGAGGAGTCCCTCGACCGCGTGGGCGTCGCCGGGGACGCCCATGACGTGGCCCTTCGGCATGGGGACGAGCTCGCCGCGCGACCAGACGGACGCGGTGGTGGTGGCGGGGGCCTGGAGCCGGTCGCCGAGGCCGACGGCCCGGGCGAGGGCGACCGCCTCGGGGCGGCGGGCGAGCAGCGACTCCGCGCCGAGGTCCACGGGCGCGCCCGCGATCTCCCCGGCGAGGAGTTTGCCGCCGAGCCGGGGCCCCGCTTCGAGGAGGGTCACCCGGTGGCCGGCGACGGCGAGCCGGTGGGCGGCCGCGAGCCCGGCGATACCGCCTCCGGCGACGACGACATGGGATCCCTGGGATCGCGTGGTGTCCGCGTTCATGGGACCACTCTCTCAAATCGCCCGCCGCTCCCGTTCCGAGGCCTGACCGTGACCGCATCGCTACCGCCGGAGGGCAACCCGTTCCAGTGGGTCGTACGTCGAAGAGGCGTCGAAGTGGCAACACTCACCACCACCTTGGGGGGACGCGATGCGGAGCACACGTACCACGGCGAGAACACGGGCGGCGGCGGCCGCCGCCCTGCTGACGACCGCACTGCTCGTGACGGGCTGCGGCGCCGACGGCACCGGGATGGACTCGGCCGACAAGAAGGACATGAGCGCGGCGGAGCCCGCCACCGGGTCGAAGGGCGGCATGGCCGAGGCCCCGGGCCGGGGAGCGGCCGACGCCGCCTCGGGCACCGAGCAGCAGGCCGCGCCGCCGTCGAAGGCCCCGGCCCAGCAGCACGTCATCCGTACCGCCTCCCTCTCGGTGGAGGTCGCCGACGCGACGAAGGCCGTGGCCACGGCCCACCGGGTGACGGCGGGCGCGGGCGGGCATGTCGAGAACGAGTCGACGGAACGCGTCGACGACACGCACGTCACCTCCCACATCGTGCTGCGGGTGCCGCAGGAGCGGTACGACACGGTGCTCGCCGAGCTGGCGGGCACGGGGAAGCTCCTCGGCCGCAAGGCGGACGCCAAGGACGTGACCGAGCAGGTCGTGGACGTGGAGAGCCGGATCGCGACCCAGCGCGCGAGCGTGGCGCGGGTACGGGCGCTGATGCAGCGCGCGGAGAGGCTGGCGGACGTGGTGACCCTGGAGGGCGAGCTGAGCCGCCGCCAGGCGGATCTGGAGTCGCTGCTCGCCCAGCAGGCCTCGCTGAAGGACCGTACGTCCCTGGCGACGATCACCCTCCAGCTGACGGAGAAGGAGAAGCCGAGGCCGGAGGAGCGCGAGGAGGGCCGTCCGGGCTTCGGTGACGCCCTGAGCGGCGGCTGGAACGCCCTGGTCGGCGCGGTGACCTGGATCGGGATCGTCCTCGCCGCCCTGGCCCCGTGGCTCGCGGTCGCCCTGATCGCGTTCGCCCTGTGGCACCGGCTGATCCGCCCGCGCCGCGCGGCCCGGACGCCGGCGCACTCCCCCGCCCTCCCGGACACCCCGCGCAACGCCGCCGGGGCGGCCACGACTCCCGAGCCTCCCGCCGCCCCCCGAGCCGGCGAGTGAGCCGAAGGGGCGCGCCGGGGGAACGGTCCCGAGCGCGCGGAGCCTCCTGAGGAACGAAGGGGGCGAGCACGGTCGGGGCCGTGAGCCCGGCTTTGGCGCCCCGGAGGCGAACCGAGCCTGAAAATAGGGGGATGAGTGAACGACTTGTGGTCATCGGTGGGGACGCGGCGGGGATGTCCGCCGCGTCGCAGGCACGCAGGCTCAAGGAGGCCGGGGAGTTGGAGATCGTCGCCTTCGAGCGCGGTCGCTTCTCCTCGTACTCGGCCTGTGGCATCCCGTACTGGGTCGGTGGCGACGTCGCCACCCGCGACGAGCTGATCGCCCGCTCCCCCGAGGAGCACCGGGAGCGCGCCATCGATCTGCGGATGCGGACGGAGGTCACGGAGATCGACGTGCCCGGCCAGCGGGTCAGGGCACGGGATCTGGAGGCCGGTACGGAGGCCTGGACGGGCTTCGACAAGCTGGTGATCGCCACCGGGGCCCGGCCGAAGCGCCCCGCGCTGCCGGGCATCGACGCGCCGGGGGTGCACGGGGTGCAGACCCTGGGCGACGGGCAGGCGCTGCTCGACTCGCTCGACCGGGCGCCCGGCCGGCGGGCGGTCGTGGTCGGCGCGGGGTACATCGGTGTGGAGATGGCAGAGGCGCTGCTCGGCCGGGGCTACGAGGTGACGGTCCTGCACCGGGGCGAGCAGCCGATGGCGACCCTGGATCCGGACATGGGCCGCCTGGTGCACCGGGCGATGGACGGTCTCGGGATCACGACGGTCGCCTCGGCGGAGGTCACGAAGATCCTGACGGGCGACGACGGCCGGGTCCGGGCGGTGACGACGGACGAGGCCGAGTATCCGGCGGACGTGGTGGTCCTCGGCATGGGGGTGGAGCCGGAGACCTCCCTCGCGGGGGAGGCGGGGCTGCCGCTCGGTTCGCACGGCGGGCTGCTCACCGATCTGGCGATGCGGGTCCGGGGGCACGAGAACATCTGGGCGGGCGGTGACTGCGTGGAGGTCCTCGACCTGGTCTCGGGCCGCGAGCGGTACGTGCCGCTGGGGACGCACGCCAACAAGCAGGGCCAGGTCATCGGCGCGAACGTGGGCGGCGACTACGCGACGTTCCCCGGGGTCGTGGGCACGGCGGTGTCGAAGGTGTGCGACCTGGAGATCGGGCGGACGGGCCTGCGGGAGAAGGACGCCCGGGCGGTGGGGCTGCGGTACGTGTCGGTGACGGTGGAGTCGACGAGCCGGGCGGGGTACTACCCGGGGGCCGCGCCGATGACGGTGAAGATGCTGGCGGAGCGGCGTACGGGGCGGCTGCTCGGGGTGCAGATCGTGGGCCGGGAGGGCGCGGCGAAGCGGGTGGACATCGCGGCCGTGGCACTGACGGCGGGGATGACGGTGGAGGCGATGACGGCGCTCGACCTGGGCTACGCGCCGCCGTTCTCACCGGTGTGGGACCCGGTCCTGATCGCGGCCCGCAAGGCGACGGCGGCGGTCCGCGCGCCGGGCTGACGACGGCAGAGAGGCGTTGCCGTCCGGGGGTCCCGGACGGCAACCGCCTTCTGCGAAAGTCAGACGGCCGTCCGCGTGTGCACGTACTCGACGAGACGGCTCAGCGCGTCCGGGTCCATCGACGGCATGACGCCGTGGCCCAGGTTGAAGACGTGGCCCTCCAGGTCCTTCGCGGCGGCGAGGACCTCGTCCGTCTTGGCCTCGACGACCTCGGGCGAGGCGAAGAGCACGGCCGGGTCCAGGTTGCCCTGGAGCGCCTTGCCGGGGCCGACGCGGCGGGCGGCCTCGTCGAGCGGGACGCGCCAGTCGACGCCGACGACGTCCGCGCCGGCCTCGCCCATGAGGCCGAGCAGCTCGCCCGTACCGACGCCGAAGTGGATGCGGGGGACGCCGTAGCCGGCGACCGCGTCGAAGACCTTCACGGACGCGGGCATGACGGAGCGGCGGTAGTCGGCGGGGGCGAGGGCGCCGACCCAGGAGTCGAAGAGCTGGACGGCGGAGGCGCCGGCCTCGATCTGGACCTTGAGGAAGGCCGAGGTGATCTCGGCGAGGCGGTCGAGCAGATCGGCCCACAGCTGCGGGTCGCCGTACATCATCGCCTTGGTGCGCTCGTGGCTGCGCGACGGGCCGCCCTCGACGAGGTAGCTCGCGAGGGTGAAGGGCGCGCCGGCGAAGCCGATGAGCGGGGTGTCGCCGAGTTCGGCGGTGAGCATCCCGATGGCCTCGGTGACGTAGTGGACGTCCTCGGGGGTCAGGTCGCGCAGCCGGGCGAGGTCGGCGCGGGTGCGGATCGGGTCGGCGACGACGGGGCCGACGCCGGGCTTGATGTCGAGGTCGACGCCGATGGCCTTGAGCGGGACGACGATGTCGCTGAAGTAGATGGCGGCGTCGACCTTGTGGCGGCGGACCGGCTGGAGGGTGATCTCGGTGACCAGCTCGGGCCGCATGCACGACTCGAGCATGGGGATGCCCTCGCGCACCTTGAGGTACTCGGGGAGCGAGCGCCCGGCCTGCCGCATGAACCAGACGGGGGTGTGCGGCACGGGCTCACGCCGGCACGCCTTGAGGAACGCGGAGTCGTGCGTCCGCGACTGCTGCTTCGTCTGCTGGCCCTGCGGGCTGTCGTTGGCACTCACGCCCAGAATCTTCGCATGTGGCGGGAAGCCGCTCGTCCGGGCAGGGTGTCCCTCCCCGCACGGAGGCCCCGTTCCGCCTACTCTTCCCCGCATGGCTGCGGCTCAGGGACATTTTTCCGATCATTCCGAAGGCGATCGAGGGACGGACGAAACGGCGGACAGTACGGAGGCGAACGCGGTGCCACCGGCGTTCCGGCGGGCGGTGGAGGCCCTGCGTGCGGCGCGGCTGCGGCCGGAGATCGAGGTCGACCCGACGAGGCCGCCGCAGCGCCTCGCGCCGTACGCGTACGCGGTGGAGGCGGCCGTCGTGGACGGCGAGGAGGATCTGGCGGACGGGCGTCTCGTACTGCTGCACGATCCGGACGGGCACGAGGCCTGGAAGGGTACGTTCCGCCTGGTGACGCTCGTACGGGCGGAGCTGGAGCCGGAGATGGCGGCGGATCCGCTGCTGCCCGAGGTGTGCTGGTCGTGGCTGACCGGGGCGATGGAGGCCAGGGGTCTCGCGTACGGGGAGGCGAGCGGGACCGTCACGATGGCGGGTTCGCACTACTTCGGCGGGCTCGCGGAGCGCAGGCCGGCGACGCAGATCGAGATCCGGGCGTCCTGGACGCCGCGCGAGGGTCTGGGCGGGGTGCCGGACACGGGGGCGCATCTGGCGGCCTGGTGCGATCTGCTGTGCCAGATCGCGGGGCTGCCGCCCGCTGCGGCCGAGCCGGGTGCGGCGGGGACGGTGTCGGGCGCGGGGGTCGTCTCGTTGCCACAGCGGCGGGGTCCGCAGCAGGCCTGAGGGCCTCAGCGGTGGCGTCCCGGCGCTCCCTCCTGGGGGTGACGGGGCGGGGTCCGCTCGTAGGATGATCGATCACGCGTCCGAATTGCCCTAATTGTTACTCACCAAATCGTGATCTTTCCCTAAAGGCGGGCGGCCCAGCTGCCGAAGGAGTGAGTGACCCCTTCCCAGCACGGGTTCGCCCCCGGCCTCTTCCCCGAGCCGGCTCCGTCCCGCACCCTTCCCCCCAGGAGGCCTGGTGTCCGTTCTCCTCGAGCAGCCCGCAAGCCTGGTCGCCTACCGCCCGAACAAGCCGACGGCCATGGTCGTCGTAGCCGATCCGCGCGTCCGTTCCACCGTGACCCGCCACCTGTGGGCCCTCGGAGTACGTGACGTGATCGAGGCTTCGTCCATCGCGGAGGCACGTCCCCGCGTCGGCAACCCGCGCGACATCTGCGTTGCCGACGTCCACCTGCCCGACGGCAGCGGCCTGACCCTGCTGTCCGAGACCCGCGCCGCGGGCTGGCCCAACGGCCTCGCCCTCTCGGCCGCCGATGACATCGGCGCCGTACGGAACGCCCTGGCCGGCGGCGTGAAGGGCTATGTCGTCACCGGCACCCGGAACAACATCGGGCACCCCACCCGGCCCGGCGCCGCCCCCATCGGCGCCGCGGCCGCCCGCCTCGGCCACCGCCGCCCCCCGGGTGCCCCGAGCCACCCGGGCGGCTACCGCGAGCTCTCCGGCCGTGAGGTCGAGGTGCTCCGGCTCGTCGCGGAGGGCCAGTCGAACAAGGCGATCGGTGTCTCCATGGGCCTCTCGGCCCTCACCGTGAAGAGCCACCTCGCCCGCATCGCCCGCAAGCTGGGCACCGGCGACCGCGCCGGCATGGTCGCGGTGGCCCTGCGGACGGGGATCATCCACTGACGGACCGGTGGACATCGGGCCCGCGCCTGTCGACGGAACGTTCCGTCGGCGGGCGCTTGCCGTTCACCGATACCCTTGACACGTGACCGACGCCCAAGAGACCGCAGCAGACACAGCACTGCGCACCACCGGGGGCGGCCCCCCGGACGACGATGTCCCTGCGAATGGGCTTCCGATCCCGTTGCTGGAGCCCCGCGAGGGGGTGCCGCCCGTCGTCGAGACCGAGGACGCCCTCGCCGAGGTGATCGCCGCGTTCGCCGGGGGCAGCGGCCCCGTCGCCGTGGACGCCGAGCGTGCCTCCGGCTACCGCTACGGCCAGCGCGCCTATCTCGTTCAGCTCCGCCGCGAAGGCGCGGGCACCGCGCTCATCGACCCTGTCGGCTGCCCCGACCTCTCCGGGCTCGGGGAGGCGCTCGCCGGGACCGAGTGGATCCTGCACGCCGCGACGCAGGACCTCCCCTGCCTGCGGGACATAGGCATGCTGCCGACCTCGCTGTTCGACACCGAGCTCGCCGGGCGGCTCGCCGGCTTCCCCCGGGTCGGCCTCGGCGCGATGGTCGAGTCCGTCCTCGGTTACGCCCTGGAGAAGGGCCACTCCGCCGTGGACTGGTCCACCCGTCCGCTGCCCGACCCCTGGCTGCGGTACGCGGCCCTCGACGTGGAGCTCCTCGTCGACCTGCGGGACGCCCTGGAGAAGGAGCTCGACCGGCAGGGCAAGCTGGAGTGGGCGCACCAGGAGTTCGACGCGATCGCCTCCGCCCCGCCCGCCCCGCCGCGCAAGGACCCGTGGCGGCGGACCTCCGGCATGCACAAGGTGCGCCGCCGGCGTCAGATGGCGGTCGTACGGGAGCTGTGGACGGCCCGTGACGCGGTCGCCCAGCGGCGTGACGTCTCCCCCGGCAAGGTGCTGAGCGACGCGGCGATCGTGGAGGCGGCGCTCGCGGTGCCGGTGAACCTGGCCGCGCTCACGGCGCTGCCCGGTTTCGGCCACCGGATGGGCCGTCGCCAGCTGGAGCAGTGGCAGGCCTCGGTGGACCGGGCCAGGGCGCTGCCGGAGAGCGAGCTGCCGCAGCCCGGGCAGCAGGTCGCGGGCCCGCCCCCGCCGCGCGCCTGGGCGGACAAGGACCCGGTCGCGGCCGCCCGCCTCACGGCGGCGCGCGCGGCGGTCTCGGCGCTCGCGGAGGAACTGAACCTTCCGCAGGAGAACCTGATCACCCCGGACACGGTGCGGCGAGTGTGCTGGGAGCCGCCGGCTCCGGGCGACGCGGACGGAGTGGCCGCCGCCCTGACGGGCTACGGCGCCCGCCCCTGGCAGGTCGAGCTCGTGACCCCGCTCCTCGTGGAGGCGCTGACAGTGACGGCGTGAGCCCGTCCGGAGAAGCCCCCGGCGCCCGAGAAGGCGCCGGGGGCTTCGTCGTCCCAGGGCTTGTCGGACCGGCCTTACGGGGCCGGACTGAGGATGCCGTCGGTGTCCATGTCGAAGACTCCCTGGGTCTTGCCGTCGACCTTGAGGTGCTTCAGCCAGTGCTTCGAGAGGTGGTGCACGTTCTTGTGCTGTGTCTCCCACACCACCGAGTGCCCCGCGCAGGCCAGCTTGACCATGAGCTTGTGGGGGCCCGCGATGGCGTCGTAGAGCTCGAGGACCGAGAAGTTGAGTTCCGGGTCGGAGCTGGGCGGTGAGGTGTTCACCTGGGTGTCGCTGTCCCCGTACACGATGAGCACCGGCACGCTTCCGCCGAGCACTCCGCCCTGAGCCGCGGTGGTCTTGTTCCATCCCCACCGGACGAAGTTCCTGATCCTGTTGAACCCGGTGGGCGGCCCCCAGGCGCTGCCGATCGGGTCGCACTTCATGATCGCGTCCCAGGCCACGTCGGTGATGCCGGGTTCGCGCTGGTCCACGCAGTGCGTCTCGTTGTCCATGCCCCTGACGAACCCCGTCTTCCCCCCGATGAAGGTCGGGAAGCCCGGCTGCGGCAGCGGGGACGGCGGGGTGGAAGAGCCGTTGGCCGGGAAGATCGGGGCCAGCAGGAACAGGCTCTCGACCTTGCCGGGGTTGTCGATCGCGTACGGCCCCATGTGGAAGGCGGCGGCGGACCAGCCGACGAAGGCGAGCTTCGCCGTCCCGCACTCGTTCAGGACGAACTCCACGACGGTGTTCAGCTCGTCGCGGTCGCTGTCCGAGTTGGTCAGCTGGTATGGGTAGCTCGGCGGGCCCGGCACGAATCCCGGCGGCCTCGGGGTCAGCAGGTGCTGCTGGGCGGGGCTGACGTTGTGGGGGTCGTCCATCTTGGGGCGCGGCGAGAGTCCCGAGCCCTGGAGGTCCATCAGGAAGACGTCGTAGCCGGCCTTCGCCAGCTCCTCGGCCCAGCTGTACGACTTGTACTGGAGGTCGAAGCCCGGGAGCACCGGGACGCTCCGGCCGTGGAGCATCAGGACAGGCTTGCGCGGCTGTCCCGGTGGCGTGCCGTTCCGCTCCCGTACGAAGAGCTTGACGATCTCGTCCTTGTTCGCCGGAACTGTGGATTGATGGGTGACCTGGTGATCGGTGGTGACGAGCGGCACGGGGGTCCCTTCTGCGCGGCGCCGGGACCTCGCGCCCCGGCACGGCCAGACTGCGTCCGCCGGTGGGAGCCGGCGCCGCGACGCGGCCGCCGCCCTGGGCCATCGGGGGGCGGGACCGTTCCAACGGTCGGGCGTACGCGGGGGGCGTGCGGCCCGGCCGGTGGGATCCTCGGGATGTGACCTTCGCCGCTTGCCCCCCAGGGGCTGGGCAGCCCGGTTACTCACAAGTAGCATGGGGGAAGCAAGCGCACGCTTAGGCGTGTCGCGGCAGCAGTGCCATCCCGCACCCTGGAGGAGAGCCATCGTGCCTCGTACCGTCAGGGACGTCGTCTTCGTCGACGGCGTCCGCACCCCGTTCGGCAAGGCGGGCCCGAAGGGCATCTACCACGAGACCCGCGCCGACGACCTCGTCGTCAAGGCCATCCGGGAGCTGCTGCGACGCAACCCGGGCCTCGACCCGGCGCGCATCGACGAGGTCGCCATCGCCGCGACCACGCAGATCGGTGACCAGGGTCTGACCCTCGGCCGCACGGCGGGCATCCTCGCCGGGCTGCCGCAGTCGGTGCCGGGCTACTCCATCGACCGCATGTGCGCCGGTGCCCTCACCGCCGTGACCAGCGTCGCCGGTTCCATCGCCTTCGGCGCGTACGACGCCGTCATCGCCGGTGGCGTCGAGCACATGGGCCGTCACCCCATGGGCGAGGGCGTCGACCCGAACCCGCGGTTCGTCAGCGAGAAGCTGGTCGACGAGTCCGCCCTCTTCATGGGCATGACCGCCGAGAACCTGCACGACCGCTACCCGAGCATCACCAAGCAGCGCGCCGACGAGTACGCCGTGCGCTCGCAGGAGAAGGCCGCCAAGGCGTACGCCGACGGCAAGATCCAGCAGGACCTGGTGCCGATCTCGGTGCGCCGTACCGACGCCTCCACCGGTGAGACCGGCTGGGGCCTGGTCACCGCCGACGAGCCGATGCGTCCGGGCACGACCCTGGAGTCGCTGGCCAACCTGAAGACGCCGTTCCGCGTCCACGGCAACGTGACCGCGGGCAACGCGGCCGGTCTCAACGACGGCGCCACCGCCTCGATCATCGCCTCCGAGGACTTCGCGCGGGAGAACGACCTCCCCGTCAAGATGCGCCTCGTCTCGTACGCCTTCGCCGGCGTCGAGCCCGAGGTCATGGGTTACGGCCCGATCCCCGCGACCGAGAAGGCGCTGGCCAAGGCCGGCCTCTCGATCGAGGACATCGACCTCTTCGAGGTCAACGAGGCCTTCGCGGTCCAGGTCCTCGCCTTCCTGGAGCACTACGGCATCGCCGACGACGACGCCCGCGTCAACCAGTACGGCGGCGCCATCGCCTACGGTCACCCGCTCGCCTCCTCCGGCGTCCGTCTCATGACGCAGCTGGCCCGCCAGTTCGAGGAGAACCCGCAGGTCCGCTACGGCCTCAACACGATGTGCGTCGGCTTCGGCATGGGCGCCACGGTCATCTGGGAAAACCCCCACTGGGAGGGCAAGTGAGCACCACCGCCGAGCTTCTGAAGGGCGCCGCGGAGCTCTTCCCGGACGAGGTCGTCACCAGCGCCCACGTCCGCCACTTCGAACTGCCCGCGGGTGCGGGCCGGTTCGCGCTGATCACGCTGGACAACGGCTTCGACCACACGAAGCCGACCACCTTCGGCCCGCAGTCGCTCGCCAACCTGAACACGGCGATCGACCAGGTCGAGGCGGAGGCCGCGAACGGTGAGATCACCGGCGTCGGCATCACCGGCAAGCCGTTCATCTTCGCCGTCGGCGCCGACCTCAAGGGCGTCGAGCTGCTCAAGAAGCACGACGAGGCGCTCGCCATCGGCAAGGGCGGCCACGACGTCTTCAAGCGTCTCTCCGCGCTCGCCGTGCCGACCTTCGCGTACTACAACGGCGCGGCCATGGGCGGCGGCGTCGAGGTCGGTCTGCACTGCACCTACCGCACCGTGTCGAAGGCCCTGCCGGCCTTCTCGCTGCCCGAGGTCTTCCTCGGTCTGGTGCCCGGCTGGGGCGGCTGCGCGATCCTGCCGAACCTGATCGGCGCCGAGAAGGCCGTCTCGGTCATCATCGAGAACTCGCTGAACCAGAACCGCCAGCTCAAGGGCAAGCAGGTCTTCGAGCTCGGCATCGCCGACGCGCTCTTCGAGGGCGCGGACTTCCTGGAGCAGTCGCTGATCTGGACGGCCTCCGTCCTGAACGGCTCGCTGACCGTGGAGCGCCCCGAGATCGACCGCGGCGAGGGCTGGGACCAGGCCGTCGCCAAGGGCCGTGCCATCGCCGACTCCAAGGTGCACGGCGCCGCCCCGGCCGCCTACCGCGCCCTCGACATCATCGAGGCCGCGAAGGACGGGGACCTGCAGAAGGGCTTCGACGCCGAGGACCAGGCCCTCGCGGACCTGATCATGGGCGGCGAGCTGCGCTCCGGCATCTACGCCTTCAACCTGGTGCAGAAGCGCGGCAAGCGCCCCGCCGGCGCCCCGGACAAGTCGCTGGCCCGCCCGGTCACCAAGGTCGGTGTCGTCGGCGCCGGTCTGATGGCCTCCCAGCTGGCCCTGCTCTTCCTGCGCCGCCTCGAGGTGCCGGTCGTCCTGACCGACATCGACCAGGAGCGCGTCGACAAGGGCGTGGGCTACGTCCACGCCGAGATCGAGAAGCTGCTCGGCAAGGGCCGTATCAACCAGGACAAGGCCAACCGTCTCAAGGGCCTGGTCTCCGGTGTCCTGGACAAGGCCGAGGGCTTCGCGGACGCGGACTTCATCATCGAGGCCGTGTTCGAGGAGATGTCGGTCAAGCAGAAGGTGTTCGCGGAGGTCGAGGCGGTCGCCCCGGCGCACGCGATCCTCGCCACCAACACCTCCTCGCTGTCCGTCTCGGAGATGGCCTCCAAGCTCCAGCACCCGGAGCGCGTGGTCGGCTTCCACTTCTTCAACCCGGTCGCGATCCTCCCGCTCCTGGAGATCGTCCGCGGCGAGAAGACGGACGACGCCTCGCTGGCCACCGCGTTCGGTGTCGCGAAGAAGCTGAAGAAGACCGCGGTCCTCACCAAGGACGCCCCGGCGTTCGTCGTGAACCGCATCCTGACCCGCTTCATGGGCGAGATCCAGAACGTCATCGACGAGGGCACCTCCGTCGAGACGGCCGAGAAGGCCATCGAGCCGCTCGGTCTGCCGATGTCGCCGCTGGTGCTCCTGGAGCTCGTCGGCCCGGCGATCGGTCTGCACGTCTCCGAGACCCTGAACCGCTCCTTCCCGGAGCGCTTCACCGTCTCGCCGAACCTCAAGCGTGTGGTCGAGGCCGGCAAGCGCGGCTTCTACGTCTACAACGCCGAGAACGGCTTCAAGCCGGAACTCGACCCGGAGGTCGCCGCCCTCCTCGTCCAGGGCGACTCCGTCCTGACCGAGGAGCAGGTCCGCGACCGCGTCCTGGACGCGGTGGCGCAGGAGATCGGCCTGATGCTGGAGGAGGGTGTCGTCGCCGAGGCGCAGGACATCGACCTCTGCCTGATCACGGGCGCGGGCTGGCCCTTCCACCTGGGCGGCATCACGCCGTACCTGGACCGTGAGGGCGTCTCCGAGCGCGTCAACGGCAAGCGTTTCCTCGCGCAGGGCGTGGCGAGCGTTCCCGCGTAACACCGCGGTACGGCACCTCGGTGCGTACGCGTACGGCCCCGGCACCTTCTCCAGGTGCCGGGGCCGTTCCCGTATCGGCGGATCGACAGGGGGTCGGGTCACCCTATGGAGCGCCAGCCGTCGAGCAGGAGAGCGTCCGCCGCCTTCTGGCGGGTGGTGATCAGCGAGGTCCCGCCGACCAGGGCCATCGCGACGAGACGCCCGTCGAGTCCGCGGGTGAGGACGGCGTCGAGGTCGCCCCGGGCGTCCCCCGTCTCCGACCACTGGATGCCGTCGGCCTCCCGCTCGCTCGGGTAGGCGGCGAGGGCGAGCCGGCCGTCGGCGGACTGCTGGGCGAGGACGGTGTGCTCGGAGCCGTCGACGAGACAGCGGGTGACGGCGAGCCGCCCGGTGCCGGCCGCGTCCCCGAGGGGCGTGGGCTCGAGGGAGCGCTCCGGCGACCAGGCGCAGACCCGGCCGTCCTGGTCGAGGTAGAAGAGGGTGGCGTGCCCGGAGGGGCCCGTCGTGGCCGCCAGGGTGCCCATGGTCACCGAGGCCGGGACCAGCTCCTCGCGGAGCGGCTTCGCCCCGGCCTCGCGCTGTACGTAGCGGACGAGGCCCTTGGCGTGCGAGCTGTACAGCTCGACGAGGCCCGAGCCGTTGGTGAGGGCGACCGGCGAGGGGTCGGTCTTGGAGCCGAGGAGGTCCCACCAGGGGTGCCAGCCGCCGGCGTCCTTCTGCGCCCGTACGCTCACGCCGCCGCCGCCGTTGCGCATGAAGACGTGCGCGCGGCCCTGGGCGTCCACCGCGACGGCGGGGTTGCCGGTCCAGGGCCCCTTGCCGTTGGAGTGCCCGATCGGGCGCCAGGCGACGGCCGGGCGGCCCGTCTGGAACTGGACGCTGTGCACCACCTCGACGTGCTCGTCCTCTCCCGCGGCCGGCCGCAGGGCGACGAGGTGGACGTAGCGGTCCGGGCCCTGGCCGACCGCCAGGAAGGGCGTCAGACCGTCGCCGCCGAGCGAGACGGGTCTGCTCCAGCGCCCGTCGGGCTCCTCGGTCCAGCGCACCACCTCTCCGTCCCTGGGCAGATAGGCGCTGAACCGGCCCTCCACCCCTCTGGTCAGCCAGTCGCCCTGGAGTACGGGGGCGGTGGTGGAGCCGTGAGAACGGGCAGCGGGGGCCTGGGATCGGTTCGCCATGGGGGGATCCAGTACTCCGGTCGTCGGAAGGAGTTCGGGCACGAACCGACTGTAGTCGCCCTGCCGAACGGTCCATTCCGCGCCTGCGGCATCGGCCGTCGCCGACCGCCGCGCCGCCCGCCCCGGCGCCCGCTCAGTAGCGGGCGTCCGGGCCCTCCCGCCCGAGCCGGCTGTGACCGCGCCCGTACAGGAAGTACACGACGATGCCGATCGCCATCCAGACGGCGAAGCGGAACCAGGTCTCGCCGGGCAGGTTGAGCATCAGCCAGAGCGAGGCGGCGATGGAGAGGATCGGCAGCGCGGGCACCCAGGGGGTGCGGAAGGCGCGCGGCAGGTCCGGGCGGGTGCGGCGGAGCACGATGACGCCGAACGCGACGAGCACGAAGGCGAAGAGCGTGCCGATGTTCACCAGGGTCGCGAGCTCGTTGATGCTGGTGAAGCCGGCGACGATGGCGATGATCACACCGAGCAGGATCGTGGGCCGGTACGGGGTCTTGAAGCGCGGGTGCGTGACGGAGAAGAACCGCGGCAGCAGCCCGTCACGGCTCATCGCGAAGAACACCCGGGTCTGGCCGAGGAGCAGGATCAGACAGACCGTGGTGAGGCCGACGGCGGCGCCGAAGCTGATGACGCCCGCGTAGAAGGGGTGTCCTGCGGCCTTGAAGGCGTCGGCGAGCGGGGCGCTCACGGACAGCTCCGTGTAGTGCTGCATGCCGGTGACGACCAGGGCCACGGCCACGTAGAGGACCGTGCAGATGAGGAGCGAGCCCAGGATGCCCCGGGGCATGTCCCGCTGCGGCAGCTTGGTCTCCTCGGCGGCGGTGGCGACCACGTCGAAGCCGATGAAGGCGAAGAAGACGACCGAGGCGGCGGTGAAGATGCCCATGACGCCGAAGTTGGTCGGCTCGTACCCGAAGAGCAGCTGGACGAGCGGCGAGTCCCAGTTGGAGCCGCCGCCCTCGGGGGTGACGGCCGGCGGGATGAAGGGCTCGTAGTTGTCGCCGACGATGAAGAACAGGCCCGCGATGATCACGATCATCACCACGGTCACCTTGATGGCGACGACGACGGCGGTGATCCGCGCGGAGAGCTTCATGCCGAGGACCAGGACCACGGTCAGGACCAGGACGAGCACGAAGGCCAGGAGGTCGAAGGTGCCGCCCGCCGCGTCCGGGCCCTCCATCCAGGCCGGTAGGTGCCAGCCGATGTTGTCCATGAGTGAGCGGACGTAGCCCGACCAGCCGACGGCGACCACCGCCGTACCGAGGGCGAACTCCAGGACGAGGTCCCAGCCGATGATCCAGGCCGGCAGCTCGCCGATGGAGGCGTACGCGAAGGTGTACGCCGATCCGGCCACCGGCACCGTCGAGGCGAACTCGGCGTAGCAGAGGGCGGCGAGGGCACAGACGATGCCCGCCGCGACGAACGCGAGGGCGGTGGCCGGGCCCGCGTTCTCCTTGGCGACCTTGCCGGTCAGGACGAAGATGCCGGTGCCGATGATGACGCCGACGCCGAACACCGTCAGATCCCAGGCGGAGAGGGATTTCTTGAGCGCGTGCTCCGGTTCCTCCGTGTCGCGGATCGACTGTTCGACCGACTTCGTCCGGAACATTCCGGAGTTCGCCCGTGGCTGCTGGTCCGTACTCACCTTCGTACCTCCCTGCCGGCTGTCCGCACTGTGGTCAGAATGCACGGCAATGGGCCGGTCGGCACTCCGAAGAGTGAGCCGACCGGCCCAAGGGTGACGCGGGGTGACGCCGATCCGTCAGTCGCGGGCGGGCTCCACGACCTGCGCGCCGGTGTCGAACCGGCCGTCGAGACGTGAGACCAGACCGGTGACCTGGCGGGCGATGTCCGGGGCGGTCAGTCCGATCTCGGCCAGGACCTCGGCGCGCGAGGCGTGGTCGAGGAAGCGCGGCGGGATGCCGAAGTCACGCAGCGGTACGTCCACCCCGGCGTCGCGCAGCGCCTGCGCGACGGCCGAGCCGACACCGCCGACGCGGCTGTTGTCCTCGACCGTGACGACGACCCGGTGACGCTCGGCCAGCGGGGCGAGGGCCTCGTCGACCGGCTTGACCCAGCGGGGGTCGACGACGGTCGTGGAGATGCCGTGGTTGTCGAGGAGGTTCGCGATCTCCAGGCACATGGGGGCCAGGGCGCCCACGGAGACCAGGAGGACGTCGGGCCGGTCGGAGCCGGGCTCACGGAGCACGTCCATGCCGCCGACCCTGCGCAGGGCGGGGACGGCGGGGCCGACCGCGCCCTTGGAGAAGCGGACCACGGTCGGGGCGTCGGTGACCTCGACGGCCTCGCGGAGCTGGGCGCGGACCTGGTCGGCGTCGCGCGGGGCGGCGAGCCGCAGGCCGGGGACGACCTGGAGGATCGACATGTCCCACATGCCGTTGTGGGAGGCGCCGTCGGTGCCGGTGATGCCGGCCCGGTCCAGGACGAAGGTGACCCCGCACTTGTGCAGGGCCACGTCCATCAGGACCTGGTCGAAGGCGCGGTTGAGGAAGGTGGCGTACACCGCGAAGACGGGGTGCAGTCCGCCGGTGGCGAGGCCGGCGGCGGAGACCGCGGCGTGCTGCTCGGCGATGCCGACGTCGAAGACCCGTTCGGGGAAGGCCTTGGCGAACTTGTCGAGGCCGACGGGCTGGAGCATGGCCGCGGTGATCGCGACGATGTCCTCGCGCTCCTTGCCGAGCGCGACCATCTCCTCGGCGAAGACGCCGGTCCAGTCGGCGCCGGAGGAGGAGATGGGCAGGCCCGTGTCGGGGTGGATCTTGCCGACGGCGTGGAAGCGGTCGGCCTCGTCCTGGAGGGCCGGCTGGTAGCCGCGGCCCTTCTCGGTGAGGCAGTGCACGATCACGGGGCCGCCGAAGCGCTTGGCGCGCGTCAGGGCGGACTCCAGGGCCTCGATGTCGTGGCCGTCGATGGGGCCGACGTACTTGAGGCCGAGGTCCTCGAACATGCCCTGGGGGGCGATGAAGTCCTTGAGGCCCTTCTTGGCGCCGTGGAGGGTCTCGTAGAGCGGCTTCCCGACGACGGGGGTGCGCTCCAGGATGTCCTTGCCGCGGGCGAGGAAGCGCTCGTAGCCGTCGGTGGTGCGCAGGGTCGCCAGGTGGTTGGCGAGGCCGCCGATGGTCGGCGCGTAGGAGCGCTCGTTGTCGTTGACGACGAGGACGAGCGGGCGGTCCTTGGCGGCGGCGATGTTGTTGAGCGCCTCCCAGGCCATGCCGCCGGTGAGCGCCCCGTCGCCGATGACGGCGACGACGTGGTCGTCCTTCTTCAGGACCTCGTTGGCCTTGGCGAGTCCGTCGGCCCAGCCGAGGACCGTGGAGGCGTGCGAGTTCTCGATGACGTCGTGCTCGGACTCGGCCTGCGAGGGGTAGCCGGAGAGGCCGCCCTTCATCTTGAGCTTCGAGAAGTCCTGGCGGCCGGTGAGCAGCTTGTGGACGTAGCTCTGGTGGCCGGTGTCCCAGAGGACCTTGTCCTTCGGGGAGTCGAACACGCGGTGCAGGGCGATGGTCAGCTCGACCACGCCGAGGTTGGGCCCGAGGTGCCCGCCGGTCTTGGAGACGGCGTCCACGAGGAACGTCCTGATCTCGTCGGCCAGCTGGTCCAGCTGTTCCGGGGAGAGCCGGTCCAGATCTCGCGGTCCCCTGATACGGGTCAGCAGAGCCACCCGTTCCTCCTTGCGTTTGAGCTGGTCGAGCTTGCCGATTTGTCGAGTCTAATGTTCCGTCTTGGATCGTGGGCATCGGGCCGGGGGATCACGCGTCACCCTCATGGCCTACGCACCGCTGATCTGTACGGGCCTGTACGTGCCGGTGCACTGCTCCGGACGCAGCAGTGCCCGGCGCCGGTTTCACGGCGCCGGGCGGTGTGGCGAGCGTTACGCGCGCGGGACGGGGTCCGTCACGCGCGCGGGACGGGGTCCTTAGGCTCGTCCTGCTGTCTTCTGTGTCTTGCGGGAGACCGAGTCGATGATGACCGCGATGAGCAGGACCGCTCCGGTGATCATGTACTGGATCGCGTTCGAGGACAGGTTCATCTGGTTGAGGCCCTGGACGATCGACTGGATGACCAGGATGCCGAGGAGCGCCGACCAGACCTTGCCGCGTCCGCCGAACAGGGACGTACCGCCGATGACGGCGGCGGCGATGCACATCATGAGCTGGTTGCCGCCGCCGAGGGAGCGGTCGGCGCCGCCGGTCGCGGAGGCGAGGAACAGGCCGCCGATCGCGCCCATGGTGCCGGAGATCATGAAGACCGAGATCCGGATCCACGCGACGTTGATGCCGGCGCGGCGGGCGGCCTCGATGCCACCACCGACGGCGAAGACCTGACGGCCGTACGTGGTGCGGCGCAGGACGAAGTCGGTGACGAGCAGGATCACCAGGAAGATCACCAGGGAGAGCGGCAGGCCCTGCTCCTGGTTGAAGCCGTACGCGGCGACGAGGACCAGGACCGCGAGGACGGCGGTGCGCAGGATCATCTCGCTCTGCGGGCGGTACGGCAGCTCGGCGGCCTTGCGGCGGCTGGAGTCGCGCAGCTGGGCGAGGTAGAAGGCGGCGACGACGGCCACGGCGAGGCCGTAGGCGGCGGCGACGTCGGAGAAGTAGTACTTGGTGAGGTCGCCGACGAAGCTGCCGATCGGGGTCGGGATGGTGGACCGCTCGCCCATGACCCAGGTCTGGAGGCCGGCCCAGCCGAGGAAGCCGGCGAGGGTGACGACGAAGGCGGGCACGCCGATCTTGGCGAAGACCAGACCGTGGAACGCGCCGAGCAGGGTGCCGGACAGGATGCCGAGGAGGATCGCGAGGCCGTCCGGCATGTCGGTGCCGAGGACGCCCCAGACCGCGCCGGCGAGGCCCGCCACGGAGCCGACGGCGAGGTCGATCTCGCCGAGCAGCAGCACGAAGACGATGCCGACGGCCATGATGCCGGGGCCGACCGCGTACAGCGTGATCTGGTCGAGGTTGTACGAGGTGATGAAGTTGCCGGTGAGGGCCTGGAAGACGATGCCGATGACGATCAGGCCGACGACGACGGGCAGCGAGCCGATCTCACCGGAGCGGATCTTGCGCTTGAACTCGTCGACGTACCCCTTGAAGCCCTGCTCGCGCACGAGGAGGCGGGGGTCGACGGCGGGGATCGCGGCGGCGGCCGGGGTCTCGGTGACCGGGGCCTCGGTGACGGTGGCCTGCTCGTCGGGGGTACGGGGGTCGGGCACCGCGGCCTCCTCGCTCGCGGTGGGAGGGGTCTTGCTCACTTCGCTACCTCCGCGTTGCGGGCCTGGCGGCGGGTCACGGCGTTGTCCGTGGCACCGGTGATCGCGGCGATGATCTCTTCGTGCGTGGTGGTGGCGACCGGGAAGGTGCCGTTGTTGCGGCCCAGGCGGAGCACCGCGACGGTGTCGGCGACGGCCTTCACATCGGCCATGTTGTGGCTGATGAGGATGACGCCGAGGCCCTGCTCGCGCAGGCGCTCGACCAGGTCGAGGACCTGGGCGGTCTGCTCGACGCCGAGGGCGGCGGTCGGCTCGTCCAGGATCACGATCTTGGGGTTGCCGACCAGGGCGCGCGCGATGGCGACGACCTGCCGCTGGCCGCCGGAGAGGGCGGCGACGGGGATACGGACGCTGGGGATGCGGATGGAGAGCGTGGAGAGCAGGTCCTTGGCCCGCTTCTCCATGGCGACCTCGTCGAGGACGCTGCCCTTCTTGATCTCGCGGCCGAGGAACAGGTTGGCGACGACGTCGAGGTTGTCGCAGAGCGCGAGGTCCTGGTAGACGGTCGCGACACCGAGGTTCTGGGAGTCCTGCGGGCGCTGGATCTCGACGCGCTCGCCCTCCCACTCGATGACGCCCTCGTCGATGGGGTGCACACCGGCGATCGTCTTGACGAGCGTGGACTTTCCCGCTCCGTTGTCGCCGACGAGGGCGACGACTTCTCCTGCGTGGACTTCGAGATCGACACCGGAGAGGACCTGAACCGCTCCGAACCGCTTGAAGATCCCGCGCAACGCCAGCACGGGCGTCTGGGACACGTGAACCAACTCCTTCGCCGCCCGCGGGCGGCGGCATGTCGCGCCGCCGGTGCAGCGCCAAAGTTCGAGAGGGGGGTGGGCTTCGTCCGGCCCCCGGGCCGACAGCGGGGTCTGGGTCGGCCGGGGGCCGGACGGGCGAGGGGACGGATCCGTGTGCCGCGGCTCGGCCGGAGGGTCTTCACCCTCCGTCCGTGCGCCGCACGCCGGCCGGAGGGGGTGTTCACCCTCTGTACGCGGGCCGTGGCGGCGGCCTCCCGGCCGCCCCGTGCGGGGGGCGGCCGGTGGGCCGTACGCGGCCGGCGGCGGGATCCGTGGTGCCGGGCCCTCGGAGGGCCCGGCGGGGTGGGGCCAGGGGTTACTTGATGCCCAGCTCGGTGCACTTGGCGGCAAGGTCCGAGGTGCAGAGGTCCGCGGCCTTGTAGATGCCGTCCTTGACGACCGTGGTCTGGATGTTGGTCTTGTCGACCACGACCGGCGGGAAGAGCGTGGACGGCACGCCGTCGGTCGCGCCCTGGGCGCCGAGGTCCTTGCCCTGGAGCAGGTTCACCGCGAACTTGGCGGCCTCGGGGGCCAGCTGGAGCGGCGACTTGTAGATGGTGAAGGTCTGCGAACCGGCGATGATCCGCTGGACGCCCGCGACCTCGGCGTCCTGGCCGCCGACCGGGATGTTCTTGATGCCGGCGTTCTCGAGCGAGGTGATGATGCCGCCGGCCATGCCGTCGTTCGCGGAGTAGACCGCGTTGATCTTGTCCTTGCCGAGCGAGGAGATCGCGGCGGACATCTTCTCGCCCGCGATCTTCGGGTCCCACTCGCCGGAGGCCTCGTAGGCGACCTTGCCGACCTTGCCGTCGAGGGCGGCGTGGGCGCCGGCCTTGAACAGCGCGGCGTTCGGGTCCTTCTCGTCGCCGTTGATCATCACGACGTTGGCGGCGGCGGCCTTGCCGCCGAGGGCGGCGAGGAGCGCCTGGCCCTGGAGCTCGCCGACCTTGTTGTTGTCGTGGCTGACGTAGGCGTCGGCGCCCTTGACGGCGCGGTCGTACGCGACGACCTTGACGCCCTTGGCCTTGGCCTCCGTGACCCAGCCCTCGGCCTTGGTGGCGTCGACCGAGCCGAGCGCGATGACCTTGACGCCGTCGGCGATCAGCTGGTCGAACTGCTGCTTCTGCTTGACGACGTCGGAGACCGCGTTGTTGTAGACGACCTCGCAGTCACCGCAGGCGGCCTTGACGGCCTTCTCGAACTGGGGCTTGTCCAGGGTCTCGTAGCGCGCGGTCTTGTTCTCCGGAAGGAGCAGGCCGATCTTGGTCGAGCTGCCCTTGTCCGCGCTGTCGTCGCCGCCGGCCTGGCCGCAGGCGGCGAGCGTGAGGGCCATCGAGACCGCGGCCGTGGCTATGACGGCACGACGCGTCACTGCGTTCATGTGGGTTTGCCTCCCTGACGAGGCCGCGACGTTGCGGCCGAGGTGGCACGAAGTCAACTCGGCCGCAACGTTGCCGTCAAGAAGTAAATTCTTAACGAGATGACAACGGTGGTGTTCGTTATCTAAGTGAAGGCAAGACGAGAGACCGGCGCGGCGGCGGGCAGCGCACTCTCCAACAGGGTCGAATCGCCCATTTCGCTCAGTACGAGAGCGAGGGCGCCGAGCACCTCCGCGCGCCCTCCGAGGGCCCCCTGGGCCAGTGAGAGCTGCCGGGCCGCGCTGGGGATCGCGTACCGCGAGACGGAGTCCCTGATGGGCGCGAGGACCAGCTCACCGGCCTCCGCCAGGTCGCCGCCGAGGACCACCCTGCTGGGGTTCAGGAGGTTGCAGAGGTTGGCGATGCCGCTGCCGATGTGCCGCCCCACGTCGGCGATCACGCGGCGGCAGCCCGGGTCGCCCTCCCGGGCCAGCTGGACGACCCGTTCCATGGTGAGATCGGGGCCGTGGCTCGGCTGGAGCAGCGGCAGGACGTACCGGGCCGCGGTGAAGGTCTCCAGGCAGCCTCGGTTGCCGCAGCGGCAGACCGGTCCCGACTCGTCGAGCGTGATGTGCCCGATCTCGCCGGCGGTGCCGCCGGGCCCGCGGTAGACCCGCCCGTCGATGACGAGGCCGGCGCCCACGCCGCTGGCCACCTTGATGTACGCCAGGTCCTTGACGCCCCGCCCGCTGCCCCAGACCAGCTCGCCGAGGGCGCCCAGGTTGGCGTCGTTGTCGACGTGCACGGGGACGCCGAGTCGGCCGGAGAGCTCCTCGGCGGGGTTGATCCCGCTCCAGCCCGGCAGGATCGAGGTCGACCCCAGGGTCCCGGAGGAGACGTCGATCGGACCCGGGACGCCGAGTCCGACGCCGATCACCTTGTCCGGGCCGATCCCGGTGGCCAGGATCAGCCGTTTGACCAGCTGTTCCGCCCGGTCGAAGCCCTCGGCCGCGGAGGCGTCGACGTCCAGCGGCTCGGCCTCCTCCGCGAGCACCTGGTGGGCGAGATTGCCGACGGCGACCCGGAGGTGGGTGTGGCCGAAGTCCACTCCGATCACGATGCCGGCGTCGCCGGAGAGCGAGACGCTGCGGGCCCGGCGGCCGCCCGCGGAGGTGGGTGTGACGTCGACGGTGCCGCCGTCCTTCAGCTCCCGGACGATGTTGGAGACCGTGGCGGCGGACAGGCCCGTCGCCCGGGCGATCTCCGCCTGGGTGAGCGATCCGGCCATGCGCACCGCCCGGACGACCCGTTCGAGATTGGCCCTGTGCAGAGACGTCTGCGACCCCGGAGTCTCCATCGACTCACTCACTCCCACCGTTTTCTCCAACATGTGAACTCTAAGGGGACGCTTTCGCCTTGCTCCCCGTCAAGACCTTGAGAGGCGGAGGGTCTGTGACACACGACGGGAAGGGCCCCCGGGCGCGGTGCGCCGGGGGCCCTTCGGGTACGGGAACGAGGGGTTACGCGCTCACTTCACGGCGCCGGCGGTCAGACCGGCCACCACCTGCCGCTGGAAGATGATGTACGCGGCGAGGACCGGGAGCATCGCCATCACGAGTCCGGCGAAGAGCCCGGACCAGTCGCCCTTGTAGCCCTGGCTTACGGCGAGCTGGACGAGGCCCTGCGAGAGCACCTTCCGCTCCGGCTCGGTGTTGAGCACGGTCGGCAGCAGGTACTGGTTCCACTGCCCCAGGAAGTTGAAGATGCCGACGCTGATGAGGCCGGGCTTGGCCATCGGCAGCATCACCTGGAAGAAGGTCCGGGTGTGCGAGGCGCCGTCGACGAACGCCGCTTCCGCCACCGAGGTCGGCAGGGTGCGGAAGAAGGCGGTCAGGAAGAAGACGGTGAAGGGCAGCGAGTACGCGATGTAGACGAGGATCAGGCCGTGCAGCGTGTTCAGCAGGGCCATGTTCTGCATCACGTAGAACAGCGGCACGAGCGCCAGGATGATCGGGAAGCTCATCCCTCCGATGAAGAGGAAGTAGATGAAGCGGTTGCCCGGGAAGTCGAAGCGGGCCAGGACGTAGGCCGCCATCGAGCCGAAGAGCAGGGTCCCGAGGAGCGAGCCGCCGACCACCAGGAGGGTGTTCAGGAAGTAGTCGCTCATGTGCGCCTCGGTCCAGGCGCGTGACCAGTTCTCGAAGTGCAGCTTGTCGGGCAGCGACCAGGGGGAGGTGAAGATCGCCCGGTCGGTCTTGAAGGAGGTCATGACCGCCCAGAGCAGCGGCATGACGACCATGATCGCCCAGACGATCAGTACGCCGTGCGAGAAGACGTTGAGGGCCGCGCCCTCGGCCTTGGCGGTGCGCCGGGGCGCGGGCGTCACCGTCTTGGTGACCACGGGTCCCGGGCCGCCCGGGGAGCCGGGGTTCTCGACGCCGGTGGGGACAGTGTCGGTCGTCTTCATCAGAACTCCAGCCGCTCGCGCCGGCCCAGCTTCATCACGACGGCCGCGAAGGCCAGTGTGACGACGAGGAGCGCGACACCGATGGTCGTGGCGTAGGCGGCCTGACCGTCCCGGAACGCCTTCTGGTACACGTACAACGGAAGGACGATGGTCGAGTAGTCGGGCCCACCGCCGCTGGGGCCGACGGTCATGATCTGGACGACGGCGAAGGACTCCGCGCCCAGCGCGAGGATGCCCATGTAGATCCAGCCCGACTGCACGGTGTCCCAGAGCAGCGGCAGGGTGATCTTGAAGAACGTGGTGAAGCGGTTCGCGCCGTCGAGCAGGGCCGCCTCGTAGAAGTCCCGCGGAATGGACGCCATGCCTGCCGAGAAGAGGACGACGAAGAATCCGACGGTGGACCAGACGAGTACCACCATCACGCAGATGAGGGCGAGGTCCGGATCTCCGAGCCAGTCCGGCTGGACGTTGTCGAGACCGACACCCTTCAGAACGGAATTGATGGCTCCGCTGTTCGGGTTGTACGCGAACTGGAAGAGCAGCGCCACGATCGCGATCGACAGCACCTGCGGGAAGAAATACACGATCTTGTAGAAGGACGAGCCGCGCACGCCAGCGATGGCCGCGCCCCCGCGGCGCCGACCGCCGACATTGAGCATGAAGGCGAAGAACAGCGCGAGTCCCACGGTCACGATCGGGAGCACCACAGCGAAGGTCAGACTGTGCTGGAGCGATTTCCAGAAGATCTCGTCGTCCAGCATTCTGCTGTAGTTGTCGACTCCGACCATCCCGAATTCGGGGCTCAGTCCCGTCCAGTCCGTGAAGGAGTAGTAGATGGACTGGATGAAGGGCCAGATGACGAACAGCGCGTAGAGCGCGAGGGGGGCCGCCAGGAACCCCACGATGAAACGGTACTTGCCGTGTTGCATTTCCTACCGACCCCGATCTTCCCGCGGAGGCGCGCCGCTGGTGCCGCGCGCGAAGGGCCCGGGGCCCGCTCCCGGTCGGCGGGAAGGGGCCCCGGCACAGCTCACTGGTGCTTGTAGTGCTTGATCGAGGAGTCCTTGGCCGCCTCGTCGGCGTACTTCTGGATCTTCTTGATCGTCTCGGCCGGGGTGGCGCGGCCGGCCATCATCTCGCCGATGCCCGCGACACCGATCTTCTCCTTCTGGAGGGCGACGTACCAGTCCTGGAGGCGCGGGTTGACGACGTTCTGGCCGGCCTTCTCCAGGGCCACGACGCCGGACTTGAGGCCCGGGGTCAGCTCGATGCCGTCGGTGCCGCCGTTGAACGCGGTCAGGGACTTCACCGACTGGGTGAAGTTCTTGGAGGACGCCTCGCTGAGCATGATGCGCAGCTGCTCCATGCCGCCCTCGGCGTTCGCCGCCTTCGCCGGGACGATGAAGGGCTCGCCGCCGGAGGCCCAGATGGTGCCGAACGGCATCTTGTCCGAGGCGTCGATGCCGGTCGGGGCCGAGACGGCGAGGTTGAAGTCGGCCGGCATGGTCTTCGCGGCCTCGTTCTCGACCCAGGAGCCGTTCGGGATGAACAGCGCCTTGCCCTCGGTCCAGGCGGTCTGCGACTGGATGTGGTCGAGGCCGGGCGTGCCCTTGAGGATGTAGCCCTTCCGGACGAGCTCGTAGTACGCCTCGAAGCAGGCCTTGACCGCGGGGTGCTCCCAGGCCTTCGGCTCCAGGTTGTCGATGGCGTCCAGGACCTCACGGCCGCCGACCTTGCCGATCATCGGGTAGAGCGAGAAGGGGACGTAGTACGGGTGCTTTCCGGCGTACGTCCAGCCCGCGATGCCCTTCTTCTTGGCCTTCTCGCAGACGGCCAGCATCTCGTCCCAGGTCTCGGGGTACTTGGCGTCGAGCGAGTCGAGCAGCTTCTGCGAGTACCAGACGCCGTAGATCGTGTAGGCGTAGTACATGATCCACACCGGGTCGCCGTCGAACTGGCCCATCTCGACGATGCCGGGCCGCAGGGTGTCACGGACCTTCTTGCTCGGGTCGTCGACGGAGGCCGCGTCGAGGAGCGGGGTGAGGTCCGCCAGCTGCTTCTGGCCGACGAGGACACCCATGTCCATCTGCTCGGCGCCGGAGTTGTCGATGAGGTCCGGCGGGTTGCCGCCGTTGAAGCGCGGCTGGAGCGTGGTGGTGATCTTCTGGGTGGGGGTGAACTTGACCTTCGCCTTCGGGTAATTGGTCTCGTAGACCTTGACCGCGTCCTTGGCGTACTGCTGTCCGAATCCGCCGTCGAAGAGGACGAAGTCGAGCGGTGCCGACTCGTTCACCCCGAGCGGGTTCTTTTCGGACTTCTGGCCCTTCTCGACCTTTCCGTTGCCACCGCTGTCACTGCTCGCACAGGCGGAGAGGAAGCCCATCGTCGGTACGGAGATCAGACCGATAGCGGCAGAACGCTTGATCAGATCGCGACGGCCGAGGCCGCCCTCGTCGGTCTGTGCGGAGGTGGATCCCATGCTCAAGTCCTCGCCTTCATTCAGGACTCAGGCGGTGTACCGGTCGCCCGTACTCGCTCGCCACAGGCGAAGGGCCCCGCCACCGCGGTCATTTGCAGCCGGGTCGTGCAGGCGTCGGGCCGTCGCGTGATGGAAACGACTGGCTGGACGCCGACAGGTATAGTCCACTTCCCTTCGCCGGAGCAAGATCGAAACCAGGTTTCGGCAGCCATCTTTCCCGAGTTGAGACCTCCGGGATAAGCACGGCGGATCTGCGGCGTTTCGTCCAAGCATTCGCGCGGCGGCACCCTTGACAGGGGGTCAGGCCGAGCCATACAGGGGGGTCCTGGCGAAGCCCGGGGCGCGGGGCGGACGCTCCGGTCGCCGGTGGCGCGCACAAAAAGGGACATACGGTCGAGAACGAAACAGTCGTGTCACAGACCCCCCACCCGATGAAGATTTTGTAAGGAGGACCGGGATCATAGAGGGGTCCCGCCCACGCCCGTCCTCGCGACGGGGGCCCGGCGGGCCTGCCTCATCCCATACAGATCTGGAGTATTACGTGGCCAAGACTTCTGGCCTCAACCGCACGGGCCTCGTGTCCCGTGTCACGGTCGCGGCGATAGCCGCCGCGCTGGTGGGCACCACGACCGCCGCGGGGGCGGCCGAGACGCCCCAGCCCACCGCCTCCGGCATCGAGCAGACCTCGCAGGCGACGGCCTTCGCGGCCACTGCCGCCGCCACGCCGAGGAACTACCTCTACGGCGTCAACAGCGCGGGCACCATCTGGGGCTACAAGCCGGTCGGCGGCGGCGCCATCCAGCGGCTCGCGGACAACTCGGGCACGGGCTGGAACTCCCACAGCCACTTCAACCAGGCCGACATGGACGGCGACGGTGGCTCCGACGGCTTCTACGCCGTCCGCAGCGGCCGCCTGCACTACGCCGACGTCGGCGCCCCCCGGGACATCGGTGGCGGCTGGCACATCTACAACAAGATCCTCTCCGCCTCCAACACCGGCGGCGGCGTGGCCGACGACATCCTCGCCCGTGACAGCGCCGGCGTGCTGTGGCACTACCTGGGCTACGGCAACGGTGCGCTGAGCGGGCGCATCCGGGTCGGCAGCAGCTGGGACGCGTACACCGCGATCGCCGGCAAGGGCGACCTCACCAGTGACGGCCGGGCCGACATCGTCGCCCGCGACCGAGGCGGCGTGCTGTGGCTCTACAAGGGCACGGGCAACTACGCGACGCCCTTCTCGGGCCGGACCCGCATCAGCAGCGGCTGGAACGCCTACAACGCCGTGGTGTCCTCGGGCGACCTGAACTTCGACACCAAGGCCGACCTGGTCGCCCGCGACGCCGCCGGTCGCCTGTGGCTGTACAAGGGCACGGGCCGCGCCGCCGCCCCGTACGCCGCCCGCGTGCAGATCGGCACCTCGGGCTGGAACAGCTTCCGCGCGATGTTCTGATCGGCTCCGGCACGACGCGAGGGCCGCTCCGGCACGACGCAAGGGCCCCGCTCCTCTTCCGAGGAGCGGGGCCCTTTCCGTACTACCCGATCAGGCCGTGTCAGCCACGGATCAGGTTGCGGAGCACGTACTGCATGATGCCGCCGTTGCGGTAGTAGTCCGCCTCGCCGGGGGTGTCGATGCGGACGACCGCGTCGAACTCGACACCGGTGTCGGTCGTGACCTTGACCGTACGCGGGGTCGTGCCGTTGTTGAGCTCCTCGACGCCGGTGAAGGAGAAGGTCTCCTCGCCGGTCAGGCCCAGGGTCGCGGCCGTCTGGCCCTCCGGGAACTGGAGCGGCAGGACGCCCATGCCGATGAGGTTCGAGCGGTGGATGCGCTCGTACGACTCGGCGATGACGGCCTTGACGCCGAGCAGCGCGGTGCCCTTGGCGGCCCAGTCGCGGGACGAGCCGGAGCCGTACTCCTTGCCCGCCAGGATCGCGAGCGGGGTGCCCTGCTCGATGTAGTTGCGGGAGGCGTCGTAGATGAACGACACCGGCGCGTCCGGCTGGGTGAAGTCGCGGGTGAAGCCGCCCTCGGTGCCCGGCGCGATCTGGTTGCGCAGTCGGATGTTGGCGAACGTGCCGCGGATCATGACCTCGTGGTTGCCTCGGCGCGAGCCGTAGGAGTTGAAGTCACGACGCTCCACACCGTGCTCGGTGAGGTACTTGCCGGCCGGGGTGTCGGCCTTGATGGCGCCGGCCGGGGAGATGTGGTCGGTGGTGACCGAGTCGCCCAGCTTGGCCAGGACGCGGGCGCCGACGATGTCGGTGACCGGGGTGGTCTCCATCGTCATGCCCTCGAAGTACGGGGGCTTGCGGACGTAGGTGGACTCGGTGTCCCACTCGAAGGTGTTGCCGGTGGGGATCGGCAGCGCCTGCCACTGGGCGTCGCCCGCGAAGACGTCCTGGTAGGACTTGTTGAACATGTCCTCGCCGATGGCGTTGGCGACGACGTCGTTGACCTCGGCCTCCGTCGGCCAGATGTCGGCCAGGTAGACCGGCTTGCCCTCGGTGTCGACGCCGAGGGCGTCCTTGGTGATGTCCACCTTCATGGAACCCGCGAGGGCGTACGCGACGACCAGCGGCGGGGAGGCCAGGTAGTTCATCTTGACGTCGGGGTTGATGCGCCCCTCGAAGTTACGGTTGCCCGAGAGCACCGAGGTCACGGCCAGGTCGTGGTCGTTGACGGCCTTGGAGACCTCCTCCGGCAGCGGGCCGGAGTTGCCGATGCAGGTGGTGCAGCCGTAGCCGACGAGGTTGAAGCCGACCTTGTCGAGGTACGGGGTGAGACCCGCCTTGTCGAAGTAGTCGGTGACGACCTTCGAGCCCGGGGCGAGGGTGGTCTTGACCCACGGCTTGCGGGTCAGGCCCTTCTCGACGGCCTTCTTCGCGACGAGCGCGGCGGCGACCATGACGTACGGGTTCGAGGTGTTGGTGCAGGAGGTGATGGCCGCGACCGTCACCGCACCGTGGTCGATCTCGTAGGTCGAGCCGTCGGGGGCGGTCACGGTGACCGGCTTCGACGGGGCGCCGTTGGGGTGGTTCGCCGGGGCGTCGGAGGCCGGGAAGGACTCCTTGCCCTGCTCGTCCACGTCGTCCACGTAGTTGCGGACGTCCTGGGCGAACTGCTGGGCGGCGTTCGCGAGGACGATGCGGTCCTGCGGGCGCTTCGGGCCGGCGATGGAGGGGACGACCGTGGAGAGGTCGAGCTCCAGCTTCTCGGAGAAGTCGGGCTCGGCGGCCGGGTCGAGCCAGAGGCCCTGCTCCTTGGCGTACGCCTCGACGAGCGCGACCTGCTGCTCGGAGCGGCCGGTGAGCTTGAGGTACTTCAGGGTCTCGCCGTCGATCGGGAAGATCGCGGCGGTGGAGCCGAACTCCGGCGACATGTTGCCGATGGTGGCGCGGTTCGCGAGGGAGGTGGCGGCGACGCCCTCACCGTAGAACTCGACGAACTTGCCGACGACGCCGTGCTTGCGCAGCATCTCGGTGATCGTGAGGACGAGGTCGGTGGCGGTGGTGCCGGCCGGGAGCTCGCCGGTCAGCTTGAAGCCGACGACGCGCGGGATGAGCATGGAGACCGGCTGGCCGAGCATCGCGGCCTCGGCCTCGATGCCGCCGACGCCCCAGCCGAGCACACCGAGGCCGTTGACCATGGTGGTGTGGGAGTCGGTGCCGACGAGGGTGTCGGGGTACGCCTGGCCGTTGCGGACCATGACCGTACGGGCCAGGTGCTCGATGTTCACCTGGTGGACGATGCCGGTGCCCGGCGGGACGACCTTGAAGTCGTCGAACGCGGTCTGGCCCCAGCGCAGGAACTGGTAGCGCTCCTTGTTGCGGCCGTACTCCAGCTCCACGTTCTGGCCGAAGGCTTCCGCGGTGCCGAACTTGTCGGCGATGACCGAGTGGTCGATGACCAGCTCGGCCGGGGAGAGCGGGTTGACCTTCGCCGGGTCGCCGCCGAGCTCCTTGACGGCCTCGCGCATGGTGGCGAGGTCGACGACACAGGGAACGCCGGTGAAGTCCTGCATGATCACGCGGGCCGGCGTGAACTGGATCTCCTGGCTCGGCTGGGCCTGCGAGTCCCAGCCACCGAGGGCCCGGATGTGGTCGGCGGTGATGTTCGCGCCGTCCTCGGTGCGGAGCAGGTTCTCCAGGAGGACCTTCAGGCTGTAAGGGAGGCGCGCGGAGCCCTCGACCTTGTCCAGCTTGAAGATCTCGTACGACTCGTCACCCACGCGCAGCGTGCTGCGGGCGTCGAAGCTGTTCGCCGACACGACAGTCTCCTTCATCAGTGTGCGCGGTTACCGCGCAGCGACAATATGCGGCTGCCGCCGCGTGGTGCCGCCCGACTCCCCGCCGATCCGCTAAGGTAAGGCTTGGTTAGGTAACCCTTACCGGGTGGGCGGCTGCGGTGCGCCGTAAGCAGTTATCTCGATGTCGAGATAACTCTAGTGCATCCCCGCCGCTCGGTCATGCCCGGCATGCCTGTCCCCCGTCACACACCTCCGGACGGTGATGGGAAGGTGGGCGTCATGCCTGCCGATCAGGAGGGGTACGACGCCCTCGTCCGGACGCCCGGACGCCTCGGCGCGCTGCCCGACGACCTGCGGACGGCTCACGCCCTGCGCCACACCGCGCCGCTTGAGCGGCTGTGCCCGCCGCCGCCGGGTGCCGCCAGGGACGTGGACTGGGCCGCGGTGGAAGAGGCTCTGAGCGTCCCGCTGCCGACGGACTACCGGCGGCTCGTCGAGACGTACGGGGGCGGGCTCTTCGCGGGCACGCTCTGGCTCCTTGAGCCCGGGTGCCCGGATCCGTACTACGAGCTCGTCGCCCAGGCCCAGGAGCGCCTGGAGATCCTCCAGGACCTCTGGGACGCGGGCGAGGACAGGCCGCGGGAACTCCTGGACCCGGACGTCCGGCTGCTGCCCTGGGCGTTCGACGAGGGCGCGGGCCACTTCCTGTACTGGCTGGTCCGGCCCGGCGCCGCACCAGAAGAGTGGACCGTCATCCTCAACGAGGGCCGCGGCCCGCTCTGGGAGGCGGCTCCCGTCTCGTGCAGCCGCTATCTCCTGGACGTGGTGTCCGGTACGTCGACGTCGTTCTACTACAGCGACCTCGACGAACTCGTCGACCCCGAGGAAAGGACCCGCTTCGTCCCCAACGCCGACGTGCTCGGCGGCGACCCGGGGTCCTCCGGCCACTGACCGCTCACGAAGGGCTCGACGTCGACCCCTTCACCGCGCCCCTGCCCGACACCGGGTCCCTCCCGTCGTCACGTCCCGGCGCATGCCGTCGAGCGGCGGAACGTGCGGCGGTAGGTGTCCGGGGGGACGCCGAGGGTGCGGTTGAAGTGGCGGCGCAGGGTCGTGGCCGTGCCCATGCCCGTGGCGGCCGCGATGGCGTCGACGCTGTCGCCGCTGGATTCGAGGAGCTCCTGGGCGCGTCGGATCCGCTGGGTCAGCAGCCACTGCAGCGGCGTGGCGCCCGTCACCGTACGGAAGTGGCGGCCGAGGTGGCGCGAGCTCATGTTCGCCCGGCGGGCCAGATCCTCCACGGTCAGCGGCTGGTCGAGCCGCTCGATCGCCCAGGGGAACAGCTCGGTGAGCGGGTGGTCGTCCTGGGCCGGCACCGGGGCGGTGACGAACTGCGCCTGGCCGCCGGACCGGTGCGGGGGCACGACCAGGCGGCGGGCGATCGTGTTCGCGTGCGCCGAGCCGTGGTCGAGGCGGACCAGGTGCAGGCACAGGTCCATCGCGGCGGCCTTGCCGGCGGAGGTGAGCACGCTGCCGTTGTCGACGTAGAGCACGTCCGGGTCGACCTCCACCAGGGGGTAGCGGGCGGCCAGGACGTCGGTGTGCGCCCAGTGCGTGGTCGCGCGGCGGCCGTCGAGCAGACCCGCGGCGGCCAGGACGAACGCGCCCGTGCACAGCGAGGCCACCCGCACGCCCGCCTCGTGGGCCGCGCGTACCGCGTCGACGAGTTCGGCTGGCGGCTCCACGTCGACGTCGGCCCAGCCCGGGACGATCACCGTGTCGGCGTACGGGAGTTGGTCGAGCCCGGCGTCCGGATCCAGCCGGAACCTGCCGAAACGCACGGGGCCCGGGCCGCAGACGACGAGCTCGTACGCGGGATCGCCGAACACCTCGTGCGCCACGGAGAGTTCGAAGTGCAGCATCCCGTCGGTGACGGCCAGGGCGACAGTTTCCATGTCCGTAATTGTACGGCCCATGTCGTTCCGGACACTGGTTCCGGCGGTCGGCCCCTGACAGGCTCTTCGTATCCGAGCAGGACAGCGGACAACGGAGGAACTCATGGGATCGGTAAGGACAGTTGCGGTGTTCGGCGCGTACGGGCACACCGGGCGTTTCGTGGTGACGGAGCTGCTGGAGCGGGGGTTCGTCCCCGTCCTCACCGGACGTGACGCGGGCAAGCTGGCGGAGTTCGCGGCGTCCCGTAAGGAGCTCTCCGGCCTTGAGGTCCGCCCTGCCACGGTCGACGACCCGGCCTCCCTGGACCGCGCGCTGGCCGGCGCCGACGCCGTGATCAACTGCGCCGGCCCCTTCGCGTCGACCGCCGCACCGGTGATCGAGGCGGCGCTGCGCGCCGGCATCCCGTACGTGGACGTGGCGGCCGAGATCGAGGCCAATGTCGACACGTTCGCCCACTTCGCGGAGCCCGCCCGCACCGCCGGTACCGCGGTGGTCCCCGCGATGGCGTTCTTCGGCGGCCTCGGTGACCTGCTGGTCACGGCGGCGATGGGCGACTGGACGTCGGCCGACGAGGTGCACGTCGCGTACGGGCTGAGCAGCTGGCACCCCACGGCCGGGACCCGTACGGCGGGAGCGGTCTCGCGGGAGCGCAGGGACGGGCGGCACGTCCGCTTCACCGGCGGGCGGCTCGAGTACCGCGACGATTCCACGGCCACCACCCTGAAGTGGGCCTTCCCGGAGCCGCTGGGGGTGAGCCCGGTGATCGGTGACTTCACCATGGCCGATGTCGTCACCGTACCCAGCCATGTGGACGTCCCCGAGGTGCGCACGTACATGGCCGTCGAGGCGGCCAAGGACCTGGCCGCATCGGACACCCCGGCACCGGCCCCGGTCGACGAGCGCGGGCGGTCCGCGCAGACCTTCCTCGTGGACGTGGCCGTGCGCAAGGGAGACGAGGAGCGGCGCGCGGTGGCGCGCGGCCAGGACATCTACGCCGTCAGCGCACCGCTCGCGGTGGAGGCCGTCGACCGGGTGCTCAGCGGACGAACCAGGACGAACGGGGTCGCCTCGGCCGGCGCGATCTTCGACGCGCCCGACTTCCTTCGCGCCCTTTCCGCCCACCTTTCGGCCGAATTGCCGTAGACGGGGGCGCAATGGCCCCCGTACGGGCGCGGTGCGATTGCCGACGCCCCACAGGGGGCCGAGGATCGGAGCATGTTCAGCGGCGCGCATGTGATTCTGTACACCCGGGACGCGGAGGCCGACCGAGCCTTCCTCAAGGACGTCTTCGGCTTCGAGCACGTGGACGCCGGGGGCGGCTGGCTCATCTTCAAGCTGCCGCCCGCCGAGGTCGCGGTGCATCCCACGAAGGACGAGCCGAAGCACGAGGTGTACCTCATGTGCGAGGACCTCACACAGACCCTGACGGCCCTCGAGGACCGGGGCGCCGAGATCTCACGCGCCATCACCGACCAGGGCTGGGGTCTGCTCGCCGCCGTACGGCTGCCGAGCGGCACCGAACTCCCCCTGTACGAGCCGCGTCACCCCACCGCGCACGGCCTGTCACCCTGACGGCCTACCCCGATGATCAGCGGCATCTCATATCTGAGATAACGTGAAGCCATGGCAGACGACTACCTCGTACGCATCGGCAAGCTCATCCGTGACGCCCGGCAGCACCGTGGCTGGACGCAGACGCAGCTCGCCGAGGCACTGGCCACGAGCCAGAGCGCCGTCAACCGGATCGAGCGCGGCAACCAGAACATCAGTCTTGAGATGATCGCCCGGATCGGCGAGGCCCTCGACAGTGAAATCGTGTCCCTGGGGTATGCGGGACCCATGCACCTCAGGGTCGTCGGCCGGCGCCGACTCTCCGGCTCCATCGACGTCAAGACGAGCAAGAACGCCTGCGTCGCGCTGCTCTGCGCCTCCCTCCTCAACAAGGGCCGCACGGTCCTGCGCCGGGTCGCCCGCATCGAGGAGGTCTTCCGGCTCCTGGAGGTGCTCAACTCCATCGGGGTGCGCACCCGCTGGATCAACGACGGCGTCGACCTGGAGATCGTGCCGCCGGCCGAGCTGGACATGGACTCGATCGACGCCGAGGCCGCGATCCGCACCCGCTCGATCATCATGTTCCTCGGCCCGCTGCTGCACCGCATGGACCGCTTCAAGCTGCCGTACGCCGGAGGCTGCGACCTCGGTACGCGCACGATCGAGCCGCACATGATCGCGCTGCGCCGCTTCGGTCTCGACGTCACGGCCACCGAGGGCATCTACCACGCCCAGGTCGAGCGCTCGGTCTCCCCCGGCCGCCCGATCGTGCTGACCGAGCGCGGCGACACCGTCACCGAGAACGCGCTGCTCGCCGCCGCCCGGCACGACGGCGCGACCGTCATCCGCAACGCCTCCTCCAACTACATGGTCCAGGACCTGTGCTTCTTCCTGGAGGCGCTCGGCGTACGGGTCGACGGCATCGGCACCACCACCCTGACCGTGCACGGCGTGCCGCAGATCGACGTGGACGTCGACTACTCCCCGTCGGAGGACCCGGTAGAGGCGATGAGCCTCCTGGCGGCGGCAGTGGTCACCGAGTCGGAACTGACGATCCGCCGGGTCCCGATCGAGTTCATGGAGATCGAGCTGGCGGTCCTGGAGGAGATGGGCCTCGACCACGACCGCTCGGCCGAGTACGCGGCGGACAACGGCCGCACGCGCCTGGTCGACCTCACGGTCCGCCCCTCCAAGCTGGAGGCGCCGATCGACAAGATCCACCCGATGCCGTTCCCCGGCCTGAACATCGACAACGTCCCCTTCTTCGCCGCCATCGCGGCGACGGCCCAGGGCAAGACCCTCATCCACGACTGGGTCTACGACAACCGCGCGATCTACCTCACGGACCTCAACCGCCTCGGCGGCCGCCTCCAGCTCCTCGACCCCCACCGCGTCCTGGTGGAGGGCCCCACCCGCTGGCGCGCCGCCGAAATGATGTGCCCCCCGGCCCTGCGCCCCGCGGTGGTCGTCCTGCTCGCAATGATGGCGGCGGAGGGCACATCGGTCCTGCGGAACGTGTACGTCATCAACCGGGGTTACGAGGACCTGGCGGAGCGACTGAACTCGATCGGCGCGCAGATCGAGATCTTCCGGGACATCTAACAAACCGTCAGAAAATGGCCGACGCAGCCATTCTGACCTGCGGCAATGGACAACGACGGGAGGTGTGGCGCGCCTCGTGGGACTTCTCTGGGACTTTGGTCCCGAGTTGGGACACTACGGGGCCGCCAACCTGATGAAGAGCCGCCCGCTCCAACGTTGCGCCGACACCGCACGACGACACTCGCGGGCATGTGACTGGATCACCGAACCGCTCCAGCACCCCGTACGACCGCGAGGGGCCTGCCGATGCCCGGCATGATCCTGCTGCACCCTCCGCAACCGCACCGCCCCTTTGACGCGGCGACAACGAACGGTCGCGGGAGACCTCCCGGTTCGTTAGGCCGGCTCGACGCCGGGTTCTCCACATCTCGTTTGTCCAGGATCAAAGGTCAAGGGCTGACGGGATCGTCCGACATGGGGAGTCACACGTACGAGGGGATGAATCATCAGGGGACGCGGTTCGCGGGTGCGGGGGGCTCACGGCTCGGAAGCGGCTCCGGGTGGCTGTGCCAGAGGACGTGAGGCGTGTCCGCAATGTCCGCCGCCTGGTGTCGGTGGCCGAGGATCTTGTATAACCGGGCCGCCTTGATGCGTGGCGGTGTGCGCCGCGCTGTGTCGACGAACCGGGGAATCACTTCGTGCTGTGCTCTTCCCATAGGTACGCGTCCGTGCTGGCCGTCATCGGGGCGATGACTCTCGTATCGGCCTGTGGCGACCAGAAGGAGCCCGCCGGTTCTGCGGTCTCTGTCGCGCCCGGTGCCGACCTGAGCGACCGTACGGCGGGGGCAAGCTCAGCTCCGGCGAGTCCGACCGCCTCGCCCTCCGCCTCGGCCTCGCCCTCCGCCTCGACGTCGCCCTCCGCATCAGCTTCCACCTCGGCGTCACCCTCACCCCCGCATCCCCGTCCGTGTCGTCCTCCGCGTCCCGGTCCGCCTCTGCCAAGCCGTCCGGAAGCACGACTCCAACGACGAAGCCCGGGGGTACCACGGTCGGTGGCGGGTCGGGGGAGCCGACGTCCGCGCCCGCCGCGGCGCCGGATTTCCCCGTGCCCGTGGACATCGGCAACGCCACGCAGGTCATCACGGTCAAGGCCGGCGGCTCGTACGCCACCGTCACCGCGTGGCAGAAGGGCTCCTCCGGCTGGAAGGCGCAGTTCTCCACCAGCGCCGGACGCGTCGGTTCCAACGGTGTCGTGGACGGCTCGACCCGCCGGCAGAGCACGTACACCACGCCTTCGGGCCCGTACACGATCACCGAGGGCTTCGGTGTCGAGTCCAGTGGGACCGCCATGCCGTACACCAAGGTCGACGACCGTCACTGGTGGGTGCGGGACCCTGAGTCGAAGTTCTACAACCAGATGCACACGGCGGAGGGCGCGGACTTTCCGCTCACCGAGTCCGGAGAGCGCGGCAGCGAGCATCTGGTCAACTACCCGGCGCAGTACGCCAAGGCACTGGTCATCGACTTCAACCGGTGGCCCGCCGTGCCCGGCCGCGGTGCGGGGATCTTCCTGCACGTCAACGGCAACAGTGCGACGGCCGGCTGTGTGTCGGTGCCGCGGGCGACGATGGACCGGTTCATGGGCTGGGTCGAGCCGTCGGCGAACCCGCGGATAGCGATCGGCTGAGCCACGCCGTGAGACGCCAAGCGGCCGGGACCTTGCGGAAGGGGCCCGGCCGCTGGCGTGTTTCCATCGCTCTTTGAATTAACGGAGTTCGGTCCCGTATTCCCGCCACGGCGCAGCGGTTATACACGACGCGCCCGCTCCAGCACGCCCAAGCACGTAAACCAGACAGCAAGTGTTCCGAAAAGTGACGCGTCACCCCTCGCCGACACCGGAAAGCAGCTCGCCCGAACACGTGGCGCGCCCGAACTCGCCCGTGGCGGTGGCTCGCTGGACGTGCTTGCCGCGGATCGCCAGTGTGCAGGCCGCCTGGCCGCCCTTTCCGTCGAGGACGACAGCGACGGTCGGGGTCTTGCCGAGGGGTGCCCGGACGGACTTCTTCCAGGGAAGCGTGACGCCCTTCTCGACCGTGGCCGTGCCGTCCTCGCTGCGGGCGAGGTAGGAGATCTCGGCGGTTCCCGTCCCCGTGACCTCGTACGTCACCTCGGCCGTCGGTGCGGCCTGCGGCTTCGGCTGCTCATCGGTGTCGAGTACGCCGTAGCCGACGAGCCCGAGGCAGGCGAGCAGGACGATCCCGGCGACCAGCAACCCCCGCCGGTCCGGCGAGCCCTCGGTGCCCTCGTGTTCGCTCTCCTGCTGTGCGGTGTTTGCCGCGATTTCGCTGGATGACATGGAAGAGCCCGGCTTTCGATGGACCGACAGATGAACCGGGCGGTTATACACCATTCCATCGGTGAGGTGCGAGTGAGCGGAAGAATCGGGCGAATGACGCCTCTCCCGAGCATGCGATTGTCCGGTATGTCACCAGGGTTGACTTGGCGTCAGAAGGCTGGTTAGAAAGCCCCCTGCGACTCCGCGAGCTCGCGTTTTTCTGCTTCTCGCGGTCATCTCGCATTGCTTCAAGCCGGGCGGAAACATTCGCTGCGGCTCGTTCGGCGTGCCCATTTCGCGTACAGCGGCGCGGGTATGCCGATACCGAAAGGTATCGTGGTGAAATTTCCACGCAGGAGATTCATCTCCTGTCTGGTCGTGTCGGCGGTGGCGGGCACGCTACTGCCCCAGGTCGCCTATGCGGCCCCACCTTCGTCGCCCGCGGGTGACGACACCAGTGTCTTCGACACCGTCGCGGGATGGTTCCAGGACGACGGCGAGGAGGCGAAGAAGCCCCCGGTCGGCGGGGCGCTGGAGATACCCAGCCGGGAGAAGCTGCCCAAGGGCGAGAAGCTCCCGAAGGCGAAGCGGGTCAAGGAGCTGACGGACAAGCGCACCTCGCAGGCGCGCTACTGGCAGCTCTCGGACGGCCGGATCGAGGCCGAGCTGACGGCGGTGCCGACCTCGTACCGGTCCGGGACGTCCTGGAAGCCGGTCGAGACCACCGTGCGCGCCACCCGCGACAAGGGCTTCGACTTCGCCAACACGGCGAACGCCGGCAAGAGCTGGTTCGGCTCCGACGCGAAGAAGTTCATGCGCTTCGAGGCGGAGAGCGGCGGGGCGGTCACCTTCGGTCTGGCCGGCGCCGGCACGCTCAAGCCGGAGGCGAACGGCGACCGGGTCCTCTACAAGGACGCCGTCTCCGGCGCGGACCTGTCGTACCGGATCGGGAACGGCCAGGTGAAGGAGGACATCGTCCTCACCGAACGCCCGGCCGGGCCGGTGTCGTTCACCTTCACCCTGGACACCGAGGGCGGTCTGACGCCGCAGACCCGCAAGGACGGCTCGATCGCCTTCTTCGGCGAGGCCCCGGGCACGCCGGTGATGGTGATCCCGGCTCCGTACATGACGGACGCCAAGAAGGATCCGCAGTCGGTCACGGGCGGCACGTACAGCACCCAGGTCACCCAGAAGCTGAGCCGTGACACGGACGGCAAGGGCTGGAAGCTGACCGTCACCCCGGACGCCAAGTGGCTCGCGGCGAAGGAGCGCCAGTACCCGGTCGTCATCGACCCGACGATCACGATCACCCCGATCGCCTCGGCCTCCGAGGACACGATGGTCCTGTCGGACCAGCCGGCGGTGAACTTCAACAACACCTGGAAGCTGTCGGTCGGCAAGACGGACACCGGCATCGCCCGTTCCCTGATCAAGTTCCCGCTGAGCGAGATCCCGGCGGGAGTGAAGGTCGACGCGGCCCGGCTGAGTCTGTACTACGACCAGTCACACACCACCAACGGCAATGCCGTCGCTCTTGAGGCGCGCCGGGCCACCGGGGCGTGGAGCGAGGCGGGTGCGACGCCCGCGACCTGGTCCAACACCAGCGCGCTTGTGGGTGAACTGTCCGGCACCACCGTGTCCCTGGACGACGGTGACGCCGGTACGGCGGCGGTCGGCGAGTGGCCGCGCGGCACGACCACGGGCGGTGCGGCGACCAACGACGACTACGCCTCCAACAAGAACGCGCTCACGGGCGAGTCGTACGCCTGGCAGCCGAGGGTCCCGGAGACCGACACCTACCGGGTGGACGTGCACTATCCGGCGGCGTCGGACGCGGCCACGGCCGCCCCGTACACGGTCACCCACAACGGCGGCACCAAGAACTACACGGTCAACCAGACCGGCACCGGCGGCGTCTGGAAGACCCTGGACGCGGCGGAGCTGAGCTTCGCCAAGGGCACCGCCGGCAAGATCGTCCTGGGTGACACGGGCTCGGCCACGACCCGTACGCTGGCCGACTCGGTGCGGCTCGTGAACCCCGCCGAGATCACCAAGGTGGCCTGGGACTACAACAAGTGGCACGACTTCCCGGTCGCCGACACGGTCCAGAAGTGGGTCTCCGGTACGGCCGTCAATCACGGCTTCGTGCTCAAGGCCAAGGACGAGACGGCCACCGCCCCGCAGGGCGGCCCGCGCTACGAGGCCGCCGACGGCAACGCCTACGGCGGCGAGACGTCCACCTACCCGCGCCTGACGGTGACCTACGGGGCCGTCGGCACCTCGCTGAACTCGCCGACCGTGGTCCACTCCACCGGTCCGGAGCTCTCGTGGCCGGCGTACGCCAACGGCAGCGGTGACACCGGTCTGGACATCGTGGAATACCAGCTGCACCGCTCCACGCAGCAGGTCTTCACCCCGTCCGCCGCGACGCTGATCGCCCCGATCCCGACAGGCACCACGGCGTACACGGACACCACGGCGGTGCCGACTCCGGATTCCTCCTCCAGCGAGATCGGTAAGTCGTACTACTACCAGCTCGCGGTCAAGACGAAGAACGGTCAGCTCCTGGGGTCCCCGACCCGGATCGTGGGCATCCCCAAGGCCGGCCGGACGATGAGGATCATCCAGGCGGGCCAGGTCGACACCACGCTCTCCTCGCAGCAGCCGACCGTCAACCACGACGGCATGGTCTCCGGCAAGGCCCAGACGTGGCTGAGCGTCGGCAACAACTCCGGCACCTACGGCAAGACCCGCGCCGCCCTGAAGTTCCCCACCACATCCATCCCCACCACCGCCACGGTGCTGGAGAACAAGATGTACATGTGGGGCGCGGAGACCACCAGCACCACCAACGGCGCCATCTACGAACTCCATTCCCTGACCCGGGACTTCACCGAGACCCAGGCCACGTGGAACAACGCCAACTCCACCACCCCGTGGACCACCGCCGGCGGTGACTTCTCCGCCACCGTCTCCGACACCGTCCCGCAGATCACCGACGAGGTCGGCCGCCACTGGTGGGACGCCACCGGCCTCATGCAGTCCTGGGTCAAGACCCCCGCCACCAACAAGGGCGTCCTGGTCAAGCTGAAGGACGAGTCCACCACCGGCCCGCAGGAACGCACCCTGTTCCTGTCGTCCGAAGCCTCGGACCCGCAGCTGCGGCCGTACATGCAGGTCATCTACGTCGACGCGACCACCGAGGACACGTACTACGCGCCGACCACCCCGGCCCGGATGACGCCGAACTCGCAGTACACGGTGGAGTTCACGGTCACCAACACCACGGCGACGGCGTGGGCGGCCGGTGAGCGGCAGCTGTCGTACACCTGGAAGCTGCCCGACGGCACGGACGTGACGACGGGCGGCAACCAGCTGTCCACCGCGATCCCGGCCCTGCTGCCGGGCAAGTCCGCCACCATCCAGGCCAAGGTCGCCACCCCGATCAACTCGGACTCGGGCAACAAGCGCAACGAGTACGTGCTCGGCTGGGACGTCCGCAAGATCGCCGACGGCACCTGGCTCTCCGCCGGTACGGGCGGCATCCCGTCGCTGAAGCAGAACGTGGCGGTCGAGGACCCGACCTCCAACAGCCTCGGCCTGGAGAAGTTCTACAGCTACACCGGCAAGAACACCGGCGCCGGGTCCACGGTCATGAACAACCTGGCCTCCGGCAACAGCGTCTGGCAGTACAACGCCTTCAGCAACCCCGGACGCGGGCTCAGCACCTTCGCCAGGTTCGCGTACAACAGCCAGGACACCTCGGACACGGTCGCCGGCCACGGCTGGTCGATGCAGGCAGCGGGACCGATCCGGCTGGGTGCGCCGCTGGACTTCCACCCCAACCCGAACCCGACCGAGATCCGCCTCCCGGACGGCGACGGCACCACGCACGTCTTCCGCAAGCAGCCGGACGGCACGTGGAAGGCCCCGGCCGGCGTCCACTACAAGGTCACCATGAAGGCCGGCCTGGACTGCAAGCCGACCAAGGACCCGGTCCCCGACGCCTGGACGCTCACGCGCCCGGACGGCACCCGGTTCCTGTTCGGCTGCGACGGCTACATGACCTCGACGGTGGACAAGAACGGCAACACCCAGACGTTCACCTACGAAGAGCGCAAGTCCAACAACAAGCCGACCAAGTTCCTGCTCTACATCACGGACCCGGCCGGCCGCCAGACGCTCACCGTCGACTACTTCAAGAAGGGTGACGCGTCCTACGAGTACATCAACGACCTGGGCGCGAAGGTCACGGGCTCGAACCTGACCAACACCAAGATCTACGACCACGTGAAGTCCATGACGGACATCTCCGACCGCAAGATCTCCTTCTACTACACCGCCAAGGGCCTGCTCGGACAGATCACCGACGGCGCCGGCTCCACCCAGCCCAAGGACTTCAAGTTCACCTACGACGCCACCCAGGGGAACAAGAACGTCAAGCTGGTCAAGGCCACCGACCCGCGCGGCAACGCCACCTCCCTCGGGTACTACTTCCCGAAGGAGGGCGACGACCCGAAGTACCACTGGCGGACGCAGACGATCACCGACCGTCTGAACGGCGCCACGGGCTTCACGTACGCGGTGAACGCCGCGAACACGAAGTTCACGGACACGAAGGTCACCGACGCCGAGTCCCGTGCCACGGACTACGTGACGGACGACTTCGGCCGCCCGGTCCAGACGACCAACGCCAAGTCGCAGACCACGAAGATGTCGTGGGACGCCGACAACAACGTCACGTACGCGGAGGAGCCGAACGGCGCCAAGACCGCCTACTGCTACGACCAGAAGACCGGCTACATCCTCTGGTCGCGTGACGCCGAGCACAACAAGGCCGGCGTGCCCGCGGCCGCGGAATGCGCGCCCGGTTCCTACCCGGCCGACGCGGCCAAGTTCGAGTACCAGACCCGTCTCGACGGCTACTCCGCCGACCTGTGGCGCAAGATCTCACCCGAAGGACGCGCCTGGCAGTTCGGGTACGACGGCTTCGGTAATCTGAAGACGGTCACCGACCCCAAGGGCGTCGCCACCACGACGGCCGGTGACTACACCACGTCGTACGAGTACGACGCGTACGGTCAGCTGACCAAGTCGACCGACGCCAACGGCAACCCGACCACCAACAGCGACTTCGGCCCCACCGGTTACCCGGCCACCATCACCGACGCGCTGAACAAGTCCACGACGTTCGTCTACGACGCGCGCGGCCAGGTCACCGAAGTCGTCGACGCCCTCGGCAAGAGGACCACGCAGACGTACGACACCTTCGGTCGTCCGCTGGTCCGGGTGATCCCCAAGGACCAGGCGTCGGGCGACGTGATCACCACGACGGCGCCCCAGTACGACGCCAACGACAACGTCACGACGTCCACGGCGCCCAATGGGGCGGTCTCCTCGGCCGTCTACGACAAGGCGGACCAGATCGTCTCGGCCACCGGGCCGAAGGACACGGCCACCTCGGGCGAGCGGAAGTCGACCTACACCTACGACAAGGTCGGCAACCTCAGGACCACGACCGAGCCGAAGGGCGTCGCCACCACCGCCGACGCCACGGACTACGTCACGACGAACCATTATGACGAGATCTACCAGCTGACCTCCGTCGTCAATGCCGAGGGACACAAGGTCAGCTACGAGTACGACGACGTCGGCAACGCGACCAAGGTCATCGACCCGAAGAAGAACGCCACCGCCGACACGACCGACTACACCACCAAGACCACCTACGACCTGAACCACCGGGTCACGACGGTCACGGACGCCGCTGGCAAGACCACCAAGCGGACCTACGACAAGGACTCGCTGGTCACGTCGACGACGGACGCGGAGAACAACAGCACGCTCATCGGCTACGACGAGCGCGGCAAGCAGACCGAGGTCAAGGTCCCGCGCAGCGGTACCACGGACATCACCTACCGCACGACCCGGTACGAATACGACCAGGTCGGCAACACCATCAAGGTGATCACACCCCGGGCGGTCGAGGCCGGGACGACCACGGCGTTCACGTCCCGCACCGAGTACGACGCGCTGAACCGGCCCAAGCGGCAGTACCAGCCGTACGACCCGGCGGACACCCGCCACAATGACCCGAACGTCTACACCGAGACCGTGTACGACGAGGTAGGCCGGGTGGCGAAGACCACGATGCCGCCCTCGGAGGGGCAGACGGTCCGCAACACCGCGTCCTACGACTACTTCGACAACGGCTGGGTGAAGGGTTCCACCGACCCGTGGGACATCAGCACCACCTACGACTACAACGTCATGGGTCAGCAGACGGCCAGGACGCTGACGTCGGCCGGCGGTTCGTCGAACCGCACGATGACGTGGTCGTACTACCCCGACGGCAAGCTCAAGTCCCGTTCCGACGACGGTGTTCCCGTGGGCAAGGACGTGGTCCTGGTCGACAACTCCGACGCCCAGAACACCTCCTCCACGGGTACCTGGACGACAGGGGACCAGGCAGGCCAACACGGCTACGACCACCAGGTCCACGCCGCCGGCACGGGCACCGACTCCTTCACCTGGACCCTCAACATCCCGACGGCCGGCACCTACGCCGTCTACGTGAAGTACCCCGCGAACACGGGCGCGGCCGCGGACGCGAAGTACAAGGTCACGCACGCCGGTGGCAGCACGGACAAGACCATCGCCCAGAACAGCGGCGGCGGCACGTGGGTCTCGCTGGGCTCGTACGACTTCCAGCAGGGCAACGCCGCCGGACTGCGGCTGTTCCAGAGCCAGTCCGGTGCCGTCACGGCCGACGGCGTGAAGCTCGTCCGTGACAACTCCACCGAGACCGACCAGGAGAAGAGGACCTTCACCTACGCGTACGACGTCAACGGCAACCTCACGTCCATCGACGACACGTCGTCCGGTTCGCGGATCGACGCCTACACGGTCGCCTACACGAGCCTCAACCAGGTCCAGAAGGTGACGGAGGCGCTGGCGGGCACGGAGAAGAAGTCCACGTCGTACACGTACGACGCCAACGGCCAGTCGGAGACGGTCACCCACCCGAGTCAGTTCTCCGCGTACACGTACGACCTCAGGGAACTGGTCAAGACGGTCTCGGTGGGCAAGTCCGCGACGGACACCGACCCCAAGGTCACCTCGTACACGTACACCGACCGTGGCCAGAAGCTCAGGGAGACGAAGGCCAACGGCAACACCGTCGATCACACCTACTTCCTCGACGGCAGCCTGAAGTCGACGACGGAGAAGAAGACCGACGGCACCACCCTGGTCGCCTCGCACACCTACGCCTACGACGCCAACGGCAACAAGGCGCGGGACGTGGCGAAGAAGATGAACGCCGACGACCACGCGGCGTACCTCGACTCCGAGACCGCCTACACCTACGACCCGGCCAACCGGCTGACCAAGTCGGTGAAGACGGGCACCGGCGCCGGCACGGACACGTACGTCCACGACGACAACGCCAACGTCATCAGCCAGACGGTCAAGGGCACCACCACCAGCTACCGGTACGACCGCAACCGGCTGCTGACCGCGACGGTGTCCGGCGTCACGGCCGACTACAACTACGACCCGTTCGGGCGCCAGGAGTCGGTCACCTCCGGCGGCAAGGTCATCGAGCGGAGCGTGTACGACGGTTTCGACCACGTCGTGGAGTCCCAGAAGACGGACGACGCCGGCGTGTTGAAGTCGACGAAGTACACCTTCGACCCGCTCGACCGTACCGCTTCGAAGACGGCGGACGGCAAGACCACCGACTTCGAGTACCTCGGCCTCTCCGGCGAGGTCCTCGACGAGAAGGTCGCGGGCGAGCTGACCAAGTCGTACCAGTACAGCCCGTGGGGCGAGCGCCTGTCGCAGATCAAGCACAACGCCGACGGCACGACCGAGGACGGCTTCTACGGCTACAACGGCCACACCGACGTCGAGACCCTCACGGACAGCAGCGGCGACACCAAGGCCACGTACGGTTACACCGCCTACGGTTCCGAGGACGAGTCCGAGTTCACGGGCATCGACAAGCCGGACGCCAACGACCCCACAAAGGAGACGTACAACCCGTACCGCTACAACGCCAAGCGGTGGGACGCCCAGTCCGGCACCTATGACATGGGCTTCCGCGACTACAATCCAGGGCTCAACCGCTTCACCACCCGGGACATGTACAACGGCGCTCTGGCCGACATGAACCTCGGCGTGGACCCGTACACCGGAAACCGGTACGCCTTCACCGGGGGCAACCCCACCAGTTTCGTCGAGTTCGACGGCCACTTCTCCATCACGGACCTCGCGAAGGACGTCCTGAAGTTCGCCGGCAAGAGGAACCCGGTGGGTCTGGTCAGCTCCGTATCGGGTCTGCTGTTCGACTTCGACCCGGTCGGTGACCTCGTGGACACGGCGGTCGACGAGATCTTCGGAGACTCCGAGGCCCGTTGGTACCCAGCGAAGAACTACGACCAGGGCCGTTTCCTCACCCCCGACGGAGACGTGGAGGTGGATCCGAGCATCGGTTCCGGTGACCTCCCCCCGAACTGTCTCAACGGTGGGCAGACGTGGGTCTTCTACCAGCCTCTGGACGATCAGGGGCGTGCCACGGGCATGCACGCCTGCCTCAACAAGGGCGACTTCAACTACACGAAGGACAACGGAGACACCGCCTTCCCCGACAATGACGCCACCGCGATCTGGGGATCCAAGGCGCCCTTCCCCGTCGAGGACTACGGAGACAACCCGAAGGGCATGAAGAAGGGGATGCACAGGGGGCACCTCCTGGGGCGTCAACTGGGCGGTGACGGCGAGGACCGGAGGAACCTGGTCCCCCTTTACGCCCGGGTCAATACGCCTGAAATGCGGGACATCGAGTCCGAGATTGCCGAGCGCATTCAAGGGAATGAGACGATTCTGTACAGTGTGATTCCGCACTATGGAAACGGCGGAAACATTCCGACGAGTCTCACTCTGACCGCTGCCGGTAGCAAGGGGTATACACTGAACTACCCCTTGATCAACGAGCCGTAGCGGGAAGAGGGACGATGACCCTTTGGGTTGAGAGAATCGTCGCTGCCACGGGGTGGCAGCCGCGCGGGATCCAGCTTTCCTGGACTGTCGCGGAGGAAGCTCTGGGTGTCGAACTACCGGGCGACTTCAAGGAGTTGTGCGCCACCTTCGGCCGTGGAGAGTTCTCCGGATACGTCAGCATGCTGGCTTCCGCCGGAAGCGATTCCTCCGGAGTGGCCGGAAATCTGCGAAGGCTGCACAGCATCTTCGACCGGAGGCCGACCGCCCGCCGGCTTTACGAGCCCTACGGAGTCTATCCCGAGGGCAGGCTGATCCAATGGGCGGACACAGCCGATGAGGCGGAATTCCACTGGCTCGTCCAGTCGGACAATCCGGAATCGTGGAAGATCGTGGCGCGTCGGGCGACCGACGAGCCCTGGCACGAGCTGGAGATGTCGACATCGGAGTTCCTGTCCCGAGTCCTGACGGACGAGGAATTCGCTCCGTTCGGTATCGCCCGGCACGTTCCTGAGGCCTCGTTCGAGCCGTTGGAGGAATAGCTGTAAAGGCGAGTGCGATCAGTCTTCCGTCCGGGGACCGCCGCCAGGTCCGCGGCATGGAGGGGTACCGGAAGCTCAGTGGCACGTAGAGCTCGAGCCCATCGCGTGGCAGTGACGCGCCACGACCCAGCCCTCGTGGCGGAGCGCCGTCCTTCGGTGCTCCGCCACGAGGGCGCGTGCTTTTCATGGGCTTCACCCCGCCGGTCTTCGCGGAGATGGAGCGCGAAGCTTCCCGTCTGCGTCCGGAGGGAAGCCGACCCTCGGCTGCCGAGGCGAGGTCTACCGTCGAACGACCCGCTGGACCGCACCACGTCGAAGACGGCCGACGGCAAGACCACCCAGTGCACGTACCTCGGCCTGTCGGGCGAGGTGCTGAACGAGGAGGTCGCGGGCACGCTCACCAAGTCGTACCAGTACTCGCCGTGGGGCGAGCGGCTCTCCCGGATCAAGCACAACGGCGACGGGACGACGGAGGACGGCTTCTACGGCTACAACAGTCACACCGATGTCGACACGCTGACCGACAGGAACGGCGACACCAAGGCCACCTACGGCTACACCGCCTACGGCAGCAACGACACATCCGAATTCGCCGGCATCGACAAGCCCGACGTCGGCGACCCGACGAAGGAGGAGTACAACTCCTACCGCTACAACGCCAAGCGGTGGGACGCCCAGTCCGGCACCTACGACATGGGCTTCCGCGACTACGACCCGGGGCTCAACCGCTTCACCACCCGGGACATGTACAACGGCGCCCTCGCCGACATGGGGCTCGGCAGCGACCCCTTCACCGGCAACCGCTACGCCTTCACCGGCGGCAACCCGATCAGCAACGTCGAGATCGACGGGCACCTCGCCCTTCTCGCCGTCGTCGCCGTCGCCGCCGTCGTCGCAGCCGTGATCGTCGCCACCGACGAAGTGACCGCCGAGCAGCAGGGCCGGCCGAGCCTCGCGGACAGCATCGGGGACGCGCTGGTCTCCACCGCTCGTGGCATCAACGATGCGATCGACCGGGCCAGGCAGCCCAAGCCGAAGCCCAGGCCCGCGCCCGAGGACGAGGACGAGGACGAGGACAGCAGCAAGTGCGGGTCCGGCTGGGTCCAGTACGGCGACGTGGACAAGAAGAACGGCAGCCACGCCACCGGCATGACCTCCTGCCTCACCAAGGACTACGTGGACTCGCACTCTGGTTCGGAGACGGACACCCGGGTGTTCACGCCGCCGGGGTACCGGTGGGCACAGCGCACCGCCGGCTTCCTCGGGGCGCGCCCGATCCGGGAGAACATCAACGCCTGCCACCTCCTCGCCAACCAGCTGACCGGATCGGGCACGGACCCGCGGAATCTCGCCACGTGCGCCCGCGGAGCCAACGCCAAGCAGCTCGGGTCCCAGCAGGGCGACAACAACATGGCCAAGTACGAGGCGGACATCGCCGCGGCCGTGCAGGCGGGACAGGACGTCTACTACTCGGTGACCCCTCGCTACAGTGGCCGCCGGATTCGCCATCCACGCACAGGGGACGAACCCGGACGGGAGTGCTGGAATATCCATCAACACTTTCATTTCCAACACCCTGGCCGGCCGCAACCTCGGCATGTTCAACGACCCGGCCACCGGTCGGCAGGTACCGACGGGATCGATGGGATGACGCCGGCCGGAAGGACAAGGAGGCACCGCGATGACTGATCTGGAGACGCTGCGGCAGCTCATGCCGCCGAAGGCGGCACCCGACACGTCCGTCGACTGGGTCCGCATGGGCGAGTCGTGGGGTACGGAGTTCCCGCCCGACTACCGGGCGTTCATGGAGGTGTGGGGACCTGGAGCGATCGACGACTTCTTCCAGGTCCAGGTGCCCGAACCGAAGGCGGAGGAGCTGACGTCGCCCTACGGCGGCATGCTGGTGGAGACCCTCACCGCCGAGGACGCCTGGGCGAGCTTCGGAAAGGAGCCCGAACTCGAGGGGGCGCAGCCGCGGCTCATCGCCTGGGGTTCCGACGCGGCGGCGGACATCATCTGCTGGGACGCCTCCGGCGACGACCCGTCCGCGTGGCCAGTGCTCGTGTACCACCGGGGCAAGGGCCTCTGGCGGCGCCACGACTGCGGAATGGTCGAGTTCCTCGTCCGCGTCCTGCGGGCGGAGTTCCCCGCCAACCCCCTGAGTGACCTCTCCCTGTGGGGCAGGCATCCCGCGCTCCTCCTGAGCGAGAGCGAAGAGGAGCGCCTGCTGGAGCAGGGGCTCGACCCGTGGGCGACGTGACCACCCTCACCGGATCGGTCGGCTGACGACCCGACCGGACCACACCGCCGGGTACCGACAGGTGCCCGGCGGTGTCCCTTGCGGGCAACTACGGAGAGCGACGTCGGTCTTCGTCCCGGTCGGCGGCACTCCACACCTCCCGCCGAGCGGCGTCATGTTCCTTCCTGTAGCTGTGTGGATCACCCGCGCGGGACACCTCTGGGACTTTCCTGGGACTTTCGGCGGCATCAAGTGGCACGAAGGTGAAAGAAGGGAAAGGTCATCTTCGCAGGTCAGCTACCTCACGCCGCGAGTCTGTGCAGCTCATCGGGCTGCCGAGTCTTTTCCGGGACATCTGACCGGCACGGGGTCGTGCCCTTTAGGGGCAAGGGGCACGACCACTCAACATGCCATCTGACCTGGGGATACCTACCTTCACAGCACTCCACTGATCGCTGCTGTATTTCAGTACCTTGTGCAACGCACGTGCAAGATGATCTTGATTGATTGACGGTACGCCAGGGAAGCTTGAGCACCCGTCAGCCTTCACGGAGGGTTGTCGCCGAAGTGGCCTCGCAACGTCCGATGTCGGTCGTGTCACGCCGACCGCGTCTGGTCGACGAGGCGAACCGCCATCTGCCCGACCTCTCCGGCCTCGCGACGCAACCTGAGTCCGGCCGCGCATCAGAGTCTCCGGCTGACCACCAAGCCACGCAGAAGAGGACCCGCACCACGCGGGCGCGGGTCCTCTGTCGTAGACGGGTGCCGTGTCGCGGGCTGAGTTTGCGCCCACCTCGTGGGAGTACCCGCCGTGACGTCCGGGCCAGCGGGGTGTCGGGCCGCCCTACGATGAGCATCGTGACAAGCCTCCGCGCCCCAGGCTCTGGCCCTCAGCACCTAGCCGTGGGGACCGCCGAGAGCGGCCGACAGCTGACCGACTCCACCCGCCTGATGTATTCCGCCGACATGGCCGCCTTCACTGCCTGGTGCGCGAGCGTCGGTCGGCGGCCGCTGCCTGCTACCCCGGAGACTGTCACCGAGTACGTGGCGCACTTGACCGTAACCCCGTCGCCGCAGACCGGCCGCCCGCTCGCCCTCGGGTCCATCAATCGCATCCTGACCGCCGTCCGCGCTGCGCACAGGGCGGACGCTTTGCCCGCCCCTGAGACCGAGGGCGCCCGCAAGGTACTGTCCGGCTACCGTAAACGCCTGACCGCCGCCAAAGGCCGGGCCGAAGCCCGGGCCGCCCGCCCCCCTAGGGCCGGACCCTCCGCCCCGGATGCCTTGCGCGAGATGCTCGCCACCCTCGACCAGGACACGCTCATTGGGAAGCGGGACGCCGCGCTGCTGCTGCTTGGCTACGCGTGCACCGCCCACGTCTCCGAGCTGGTCTCGCTCGACCAGGCCGACGCGGTGGAGACCAACGCAGGGCTCCTGGTAACCCTCTACCGGCGCCCGCTCAAGCGGCACGAGAAAGTGGCTGTGCCCTATGGCCCCACCCCCGCCACCTGCCCTGTGTGGGCCGTCCGCGCGCTGCTCGCCGCGCTGAACGCCAAGGGGCGCACCGATGGGCCGCTGTTCGTCCGTATCGATAGGCACGACCGCATCACCCCTCCAATGACCCATCACGCCCTGAGTGTCAGGGCGCCGTCCGGCCGCGTCACCCCTACCGTCGCGGCCGCCACCGTCACCCGCGCTGCCATGCTCGCCGGCTTCGAGGGGCAGTGGACTGGCCACTCCTTACGCCGCGGGTTCGACACCGCCGCCCGCCGCGCCAGCCGAGAGACGTAGTCGGCGGCCTTCTCGGCGGCCTCGCGGTTCCGGCTCTGCCACGGGTGGAAGGCTTCGCGCTCGCTGCTGACGAGCTGGCCAGGGAGCGTGATGAGCATGGACGGGACCAGCTGACCGGGCCCCGGTCGGTCTCGAGGGCGACGCGGCGGCCTCCAGGAGCGCATCAAGCCGGTCGCAGGACGCATACCCTGCCGTTCATGGCCAGCAAGATCCCGTGCGCGCGGCAGAAAAGGGGAGCGGCACCGGGCGACTTACGCTCCTACACGGTGTCGCCAGCGTCTCCGGTGACGGTTACCTGGGCTGACAGATCGACGGAGGTCCGGGCGGCGAAGTCGGCTCGCAAGACGACGCTGGCGTCGCGGCGGCGTGGGCTGGCGGTGCGTGCGATGCGCGAGGCCTCGATCGAGGGCAAGGTGTGGGTCAGCCGGGAAGAGGGCTCTAGCCCGGGGCAAGCCGGTACACCCTGACTGCGAGAAGAAGGCGCAGGGCTTCGGAGCGAAGCGCCGGGAGGCCAAGCAGCAGGAACGGGCTGCCAAGCCGCAGCGCCTGTCACGCGAGGCCGGCCAGGAGGTTTAGGGCCTCGCACATGTAGCGGTAGGTCGTGGCAACCCCGATGCGGAAGCCTGCTGCGAGGCGGGCGCAGGTGTCGCCGCAGCGCAGGCGTGCCAGGACGAGCAGGGCCTGCCGACCGCAGGACAGGCGACGTCACCGGGAGCCGATTTGGCGGCGGTGGCCTGCGAGGAGACCCGAGAGGTGGTGCAGGGTGCGGCTGAGCAGATCGATGCCGGACGGGTAGGCAAGCACGCGAAAGCTGACCGTGAACTGCGAATGCTTACGCTGCGGGGGTGAGGTTCTGCCTGAGCAGGGTTCTCGTTTCGAGCGGGATGACGTATCCGTGGTCGGGGTGCCGACGCAGTGGGCTGCGGTTGTACTCGACCTCGATGTAGCGGAAGACGTCGGCCCGGGCGGCCTCGCGGGTCTCCCAGGCGATGGTTCCGATCCCTGCTTTGAGGACGGCGAACCAGCTTTCCGCAGCAGCGTTATCGCAACAAGAGCCGATACGTCCCATCGACTGCCTCATGCGCAACTTTCCCATCTCGGAGCGGAATTCCTCGCTAACTGGCGGCAGGCGTCCTCGTGGCGGCGGTCCGGGAGTATTGGCCATGGGGGCTGGACCCAAAGGGGCAGCGGACGCGGTGCCGCCGAATCGGCGGACGGCCCGAGGGGGAGCCTTCTACGGGGTCCATGTGCCGCTGAACAGTGCCAATTCCAGTACGTCGGGAGCGAGCGGCCAGTGCGTGGACCCGGCCAGCTGGTCGGTAGCGCCGTGTGCCCATCTCAGGTACACGTCGTAGCGGTGCGGGGTCCACCCTCCGTCGCTCCACAGCCAGGCAGCAAGCTTCGCGGGTTCCTCAAGCCCGATCTTCTCCCCCAGTTGTGTCGTGTACGCGCGCAAGACACGAGCTATGCGCTGGTCGAGGATGAGCGGGCGCGGCCCCGGCGCATCCACTACGGCGCCGCCGGCGAAGTAGAGGAACTTGGTAAAGAACGCCGGTCCAAGGCCTGCGATCGCGCCGCTCAGCCTGCGGTAGCCCGCCACGGCTCCATCGGTCGCCAGCAGCGCAATAGCCTGTGCAAGCACCGCCTCAACCGGCGCTGGGCGCAGGATCTCACCCAGCCGGTGGGCCCCGTAGCCGATGTCACCCTGTCCCCAGACGTAGCTGGCGACGAGTGTCTCGGTCCAGCTCGCCGTTGCTGCCCCAGTCCGGGCCACCGCCAGCACCTGCGCCCGGCTCAGCAAAGTTGGCTTACGTCCGACTTGCTCAGCCAACCCCGAGGGCCACGGCCGGATGCCGGCCCAGGCCCCCGGGATGTAGCCAACGGCGTGCTCGCCGGTCCCGTCCGCGTACGGCGCCCCGTCTCCGGCCAGCCAGGCTCCCAGCTTTCCCACTGCATCCGAAGGAAGTGGACGCTCAAGCATCCGCGCGTCCAGTTCCCCGGCACCCTCTCGCCACCCCATCCGAACCCTCTCCTTTGGTTCCACCAGTTCGCCGTGACAGCAGGCATCACCAGTTCGTGGCGGATTCTGTCCCGAGGAAGTGCACCCCGCACAAGTGCGGGACGGTTCAGCTGGTCTTGCGGGCGGAAAGTGGGCTGGAACCAGGTACGGCCCGGATACCAGGAACGTTGTCAGCACGAAGTCTGGCGGCCACAGCGCCGGGACTGATCTCCCCAGCCTCGTACTGGCTCGTGGGGATCGCCACTATCTGGGAAACCGCCAGGACGCTCCCGACCGGGAGACCGGCGAAGGCCTCTCGCATGTGGCGGGCGACATCGCGCCGGGACCGGGGCATCTGAACCGTCGCCGGCCTATCGACGGGGGTAGCCTCCCTCGCCCCCAGCCGGGGTGCCGGGAAGCCTGCAACTGAGAAGGCGGGCGCGCCTCCATCCGGGCGTTGCCAGCGGCGGGAGAACGCCTCGGACAGATGGTCCGCCCGGGCCAGGATGGTCTCCTCGTCCCACTGAGCAGGCAGGGAACGGTTCAACGAAAGTGCACTGTGCACGAGGATGTCGGATCTCTTGCGCTCCCAGGGACCATTGGAAACCGATGTGTTCAGTCTGCCGGTCAGCAGTGTCAGGTTTCCCACGGTGTGGAGGAGGGACTGCCTGCGCTCATGAGCCTCGACGCTTCCGCGGCCTCCGCCTTCGGGGAGCGGCCAGTGTTCTTCCCAGGCCTGGGGCAGTAGGTGCTCGATCGTCAACTCCCCGTTGTGAACCTGTCGCTCGGTCCTGCCCGAATACAGCGAGTCCTCCAACTCGGCCAGCAGCAGCCGCATTCGGGTCCGCGTGAGTTGCTTGTACAACGGCTGGGACCGAAAGACCTCTCGGATATCGCGATCGCGGGGCCAGAACCCGGAGTCGGTTTCCTGCCGGAGCAGAAAGTCCGCCACGACCGACGGGTCGTCCTTCGCCTTCAGCTCCTTGAGCAGCTCCAGGAAGAGCCGGTTGTAGTTCTTCGTCGTCAGCCGGCAGACGGTGCGTCGCACCAGGTAGGAGTCCAGGGTGGCCACCGCCCCAGCCCGGTCGTCCTCGTCGAAACGGCTCACCAGCCACAGGATCACGGGCATCACGGTGTTGGCGTCCAGAACACCAACAGTGCGCAGAAAGCGGCCTTCCGGTGTCAGCGGCTGTTCCTCGGCCGTCAGCCGCCGGTAGGCACCTGCCCGCTCCACCAGGCGCCCCATCAGATTGACCAGGCCCATATCAGCGGCCTTGACGTACCTGCGAAAGGTCAGGAAGAGCTCGGGAGCCATCACCTCCTCGGCGAGTTCACCCGTCAGGTACTGCATGAGGAAGACGTCCAGGCGAGGACGCTTCAGCCTTCCCTGCCGCACCTCCTTGCGCCAGTCGGGCGTCTCCAGCTGCGCCCACAGGTCCCTGTACAGCTCCTCCACCGGGAGCCCTTGCTCCTCCGCCTGCTGGAAGACCAGGTTCTTGACCAGGTCGGAGGCCTGCAACGGGGTGCCTCGGTCATTCAGAGCCTCGAAGATGACCTGGGCGTTATCCTCGGGCTTGAGATCGATAACGACCAACTCGAACTTGTCACGAAGCACGCGCACCAAGGCATCAAAGCCCTTGTCCAGCCTGCTTTCGTAGTTCAACTCTTGTGCCCACTCGACCGTGCGGTTGCGAAAGAACCAGTACGCCTGGACGATCGCCGAGGCGCCCGGAGTGACGGGGAATGCGACGTCGACGGGCCGCCGGAGCCGACCGTCCATGACCATGCGGAACGAGTCACGGTCAATGTTGGTAGGCCACACCTTGTAGGCAGCATGCGGGTCGTCGGTCATGTCGTCGTCGTTGGCGGTCAGTTTGACGAGCGCACGTACGTACCTGTCCTGGACATCGAGCTCCCGTGCGACATCGCGGACCGCAGCAAGGAGAACCTGAAGTGTTGTCAGCCTCTGCTGTCCGTCGATGACCTGTCTGGCAGGCATCGACCCCGTGAGTGTCAGCAACTGATCCAGCACGACCGCACCAAGAAAGTGCGGATGAACTTCCTCATCCGCCATTCTTTGGTGGACCAGAGCGGTGACGTCCTCCCACAGCGGGCGCCAGTTCCGGTCCTCCGTCCAGACGTACGGCCTCTGGAAGACCGGCACGACGAGTCGCCGGTCCGGCCCGAACAAATCGCGCAGGGTCATCGATTTCGCTTCCACACTGTCCTCCAATAGGGGCTGGTACACGAGCCGAGTACCTGCCATTGAGGTCCTCTCGGCCGATTCAGGGACTAGCGTCAACCCCGCAACCAGTGGCCCGCCCGCTCCACCGACCTACGAAAGCTGCCCCTGAAGCCCACCGCGCACAACCGTGTCCGGCTCGAGATCGCGCAGATCACACGCAACCTCCCGGCCTGGATGGATGCCGACACTCGCGTTGACCAACCGGCACTCGGGCCACCATCCTGCCCGCGCACGGCCACAGCGTGCGACATGGGTCGTCGCCACCCTGGGCAGCCCAGCACGAATGAGCGTCAGGACTCTGTGGGCTCGATGGCCTCCTGTTTCGCCAATCTGTCCCGCAGCTTCTTCGCAACAGGTTTCACCTTGTTGTCCCAGAAAGGCCTGACATGAGGAGCGACGAGAATGGCGCCTACTACGGCCCCGCCGATGGCCAACTCTTTCCAACTGAGCTGAGGGTCATCGTCGCCACCATTACCGCTGTCGTCCACGATGGGCTCGGGATCGAAAATGGCCTCTTCTTCAGCGGGAGACCCTCCGTCGCCGAAGCCACCGGAATTCGCTTCCATATCGGCCCTAAGTGCCGCTACCGTCTCCTCGCTCCAGGTACGAGTTTCCCAGTTCCGGTTGTACTGAGCGTACCCGCCCGTACCGCGTGAATGGTATTGCTCCTTCGCGTACTGCTGCCCCTTCTCGGTGAGCCCATAAGCGCCGGGGTTTCCGTCCAGATAGCCGTACTCCTTGAGGAGCGCATTCATTTCTCGAGCCGTTCGGCCAAACTTCTCGCCCAACACCCGTGCTGATTTCCCCATGGCTCAGCGCCCCCTCTTACACTTCGGCCGCACGCGGGCCGCCGCTGACGATACGGACGACGTTACCGGCAGCACACGGCACTGCGGAGCTAGTTCTGTCAGACGCGTACCGCCTTCGCTGGGACGCCGAGCAGCGCCTGGCCTTCAACGGCCGCAGCGGCCTCACCGAGCCCCATAGCGACACCCTCACCGCGGCTGGACCTGCGCGAGCGGACGGCGTCCGCCGACCTGCTTCGTAAGTACGTTGGCTGTCTCCCGTCGGGCCAACTCGTCCGCCCTTGACGTCTGCGCACGTCAAGGACCAGAAACCCGCCCTGTTCCCGTAGCCGCAGGGATAGGGTGACCTTCGGGGATGGTGCAACACGGTGACGCGGTCGCGAGAGGGTGACGCAGAGAACATGGCAGAGGTGCCCGCGCAGATCGGCCGCTACGTGGTCGAGCGCGAGCTGGGCTCGGGGGGCATGGGAGAGGTCTATCTGGCCTATTCGCCCGGCGGGGACCCGGTCGCGGTGAAGGTGATCCGACGGGATCGCCTCGACCAGGCCACGCGCGCCCGATTCGAGAAGGAAGCGCTCATCGCGCGAACGGTCGTGGGTACGAACCGAGTGGCACGCTTCCTCGATGCCGACCCGTACGCCGAGCAGCCCTGGATGGCCGTCGAGTACGTCCCAGGACATACGGTTCAGGAGCAGGTACAGGGCCGGGGCACGCTCCCTACCCCGCTCGTCGCCAGCCTCGGCGCGCTGCTCGCCGAGGGGCTCGAAGCAGTTCATAAGGTGGGCCTGCTCCACCGCGACCTCAAACCGCAGAACGTCATGCTCAGCGAGTACGGTCCGATACTGATCGATTTCGGTCTCGGGGCCTTCGTTGACGCTGACAAGGACAACCTGACGCAAGCCGGGATGATCATCGGCACCATTCGGTGCATACCTCCCGAACAAGCGCTCGCCCGCACCAAGCCGAAAGAACCTGCCGATGTGTACGGGCTCGGCACAGTGCTGCTCTATGCGGCGACCGGCCACTACCCGTACGAGGGCGCGGACTGGCTCGGAATTGCCACTCAGGTAGCGGACGAGGAGCAGTCCCCGAATCTGGCCGGGCTGCCTGATGCCCTCCTCCCGCTGATCACAGCCATGCTCGCGTACGCGCCGGCCGACCGTCCCATGCTGACCGAGGTGACCCGGCAGTGTGTGGCGCTCGTAGAGGATGCGGGGTTGTCTGCGGCACAAGCCCGCCATGCACTGGTAAAGGCGACGGCTTCCTCCGAGGACAGTGCCCGCGCGGCGCAGAACAATGGCCCGTCCTCCTCGGTGTGGGAACGCATCGAACAATTCGCGGCCCCGGTCGGCGAGACCGGCACTGCGGACGAGGACGACCACGACAGCCCGCTCGACCGTCCCCTCCCGGTCTCAGAAGACTCCGGCGCTGAGGCGCCTGCAGATCTCACGAAAGAAATCGTGCGGGGAGCCGAGAAAACTCCCGATCCGGAGCCGCCGACCCAGAAGCCGAGGCGAGGTCGGAAGCCAGCCTCTCTGACGGTTTCCGAGGACTTGCGAAAGCGGTACGCGATGCAGTCCGGGCTGTAGCTCGCCCATCAGGCGCATCGTCAGCCGGAGGCAATGTCAGTGCACTGCGGTAAAACAACGGCGGATGATCGAGTCGCCGTATCTCACCTCCGGGCTTCTCCGGAGCGCATGCGAAACAGCAGTATGAAGGAATGGAGCGGTACGTGACCAGCGTGACGGAGACCGGTGACGGTCAGGGCGCGTTCGACACGGAGGACGCTGCGGATGAAGCAGTGGACTCCGCCGTTCCCGGCCCCACGGGGGCCGCCTCCCTGACCCGCCAGGCCAAGTACGCGCCGGGCGCGCAGGTCCGGGTCCGGGACGAGCAATGGCTGGTCAAAACCGTCACGCCGGTGGGTGACGAGGACTGGATGGTCGAGGCGACCGGAGTCTCCTCCTTCGTCCGCGGGACCGACGCCGTCTTCTACGACAAGCTCGACTACATCGAGGCCCTCGACCCGAAGAAAACTCTCCTGGTCCCGGACGACTCCCCGAACCACCGCAAGGCCCGCCTCTACCTGGAGGCGGTCATCCGCAAGACCGCGCTCCCGCAGACCGAGCACGGTCTCGCGCTGGCCGACAACTTCCTCATGGACCAGCAGACCCACCAGCTGCGCCCTGCCGAGCTGGCCTTGTCCAAAGAGAACCCGCAGCCGCGGGTTCTGATCGCCGACGTGGTGGGGCTGGGCAAGACCCTGGAGATCGGCATCCTGCTCGCCGAGCTCATCCGGCGCGGGCGCGGCGAGCGCATCCTGGTGGTCACTCCGGCGCACGTCCTGGAGCAGTTCCAGCGCGAGCTGTGGACCCGCTTCTCCATCCCGTTGGTCCGCCTGGACTCCACCGGTATCCAGCGCATCCAGCGGGACATCCCGGCCGGCCGCAACCCGTTCGCGTACTTCAAGCGCGCGATCATCTCCGTGGACACCTTGAAGAGCGACGTCTACGCCCACCACCTGGAGAACTCCCACTGGGACGCGGTGGTCATCGACGAGTCACACAACCTGGTCAACCGGGGCACCAAGAACAACGATCTCGCCCGTGCCCTGGCCGATCACACCGACGCGCTGATCCTCGCCTCCGCGACCCCGCACAACGGCGCGACGGAGTCCTTCGCCGAGCTGATCCGGATGCTGGACAAGACGGCGATCGCGAACACGTCGGAGTACGAGGTGAAGGACCTCGGCCACCTGTACATCCGGCGGACCAAGACCGACCGCGAGGTCCGTGACTCCCTCAAGGGCAAGTGGGCCGACCGCGGCCCGTCCCGGCCGGTGGTCTGCGAGGCCGGGCCGAAAGAGCGGGCGGTCCTGGAGGAGCTCGCCGCGCGATGGACACCGCGCGATCCAGCCGCTTCCTCGGTGTGCGCGGACACGATGGTGGCCTACAACCTGCTGAAGTCGTTCCTGTCCTCGCACCGGGCCTTCCAGGACTCGGTCGCGGCGCGGCGGAAGGTCCTGGAGGCTCCCCTCAAGGTCAGGAGGGGGCAGGATCCGGCGGCCCGCGAGGCCGAGCGCCGTATCGAGCGCGAGGCCATCGTGCAGCTGGAGCGCCTTGCCGCCGACATCGGCGACAACGACTCCGCGAAGCTCGATGCCCTGGTGCGCGAGCTGAAGGAGATCGGTGTGGGTCCCGGGTCGGACATGCGGGTCGTGGTCTTCTCGGAGCGCATCCCCACCTTGAAGTGGCTCGCCGAAGTGGTCCCGTCCAGGCTTGGTTTCCGAACCGGGACCAAGCTCGAGGAGTCCGTGGCGGAGGCGAAGCCTTGGCTGGCCTACGGCGGCGCGGTCCAGGTCATGCACGGCGAGGCCAGCAACGAGGACGAGCAGAAGGACATCGTCTCCAAGTTCGGGCTGAAAACCGACCCGGTCCGCATCCTGTTCACCGGCGATGTCGCCTCCGAAGGCGTCAACCTGCACCAGCAGTGCCACCAGTTGATTCACTACGACCTTCCCTGGTCGCTGATCCGCATCGAGCAGCGTAACGGCCGTATCGACCGTTACGGACAGAGCAAGGCCCCCCAGTTCCGGGCCATGGTCCTCACCGCCGATGTGGAGTGGCGCACGGGTGAGAAGGGCGAGCCGCTCCATCTGGACGACCGCCTGGTGGGCTCCAAGCTCCTGGCCCGTGAGGAGGAGGCGCACCGGATCGAGGGCTCGGCGGAGGCCGTCACCGGTATCTACCGGGCAAAGGAGGAAGAAGACCGCCTGACGCGAGACTTGATCTCCGGGCGGACGGTCGAGGAGTCCATCAAGAAGTCCAGCGGCGGCGCGAAGGCGATGCTCGGCCGGCTGATGGGCAATGTCGGTGCCAAGAAGCCGACCGATGGCGTGCCTGTCGCCACGGTGCCGAGCCTGTTCGGCACGTCGGGTTCCACGGCCGCCTACTTCAACGAGGCGTTGCGCCAGACGTACTTCCCCGACAAGCCGGAGAACGTGCTCAAGCTGCGCCGTGAGGACGACGGCACAGTCGCCTTCGAACCGCCGCCGGACCTGGTGTATCGGCTGAAGTCGCTGCCCAAGTCGTACCTGACCGACCAGGGCATCCTGCCGACCGCCAAGAAGGAGGGCCGGCTGCGGCTCACCTTCGACAAGGGGCTCGCGGCCAAGCGTCTTGAGGTCGCCCGGGAGACCACCGAGAGTCAGTGGCCCAACGTCAGTTACGTGTCGGACGTCCATCCCGTCCTGGACTGGGTGACCGACAAGGCCCTTGCCGCCCTGCGCCACGACGAGGCGTTCGTTCTCGCTTTCGCCCCCGATCTCGAAGCGGCCGGGAAGCTGGACGAGCAGCTACCGGCCGACCTGGCCGGTCCGGTGTATCTGGTCCAGGGCATCTACTCCAACGCGGTGGGCCGTCCTACCGTCGTGGAGTGGATGGCCGTCGTCGGCCTGCCCACCGCACCGCGCGTCCTGCGGATCGACGACGCCTTCCTCGCCGCGTGCAGTGTCGGCCCGAAGATGCCCGGACGCGCCACCCCCGTCGACCGGGAAGGGCTCCAGACGCTGGTGCCGGCGGCCGTCGACGCGGCGACCGTGTTCCTCACCGACCGGGCGGCGGAGTACAAGGAGGCGATCGACGCGGTGCTCGCCCCGTACGAGAAGCGGGTCGCCCAGTGGCAGCAGGACGCCCTCTTCGCCGCCTCGACCCGCTCGCAGAAGGCCAAGCAGGACGTGAACCTCACGGCGAGCCGTCGCAAGTCCATGATCCGGTCGTTGCGGACCTCCGGAGCACCGATGCTGCGCCTGCTCGGCGTCCTTGAACCGCTGTCCGCGACGCCTGCTGGCGTCACCGATGTATCCGCTGCGCCTGTTGCCGGAGAGACGATCGCCTGATGAGTACCGACTTCGACTCCTTCTCCAACCGCGGCGAGTACCTGTCCGCGTTCTACTTCGCCGAGCAGCTCGGCGAAGGCCTCAAGAAGGGCGTTTTCGCCGCCTGGGCCAACCGAGAGAGCGACGAGCACGACCCGCGCCCCACGCCGCGCGAGTCAGTGCGGGCACTGCGCTCGACGTACCTGGACGAGAAGTACCGTGGCTTCTTCGCCGAGCAGGCCAAGGCCGACGAGCAGGATGACGAGTACCCGGAAGCCGCGGCCTTCGAGGCCCGCCTCAACACCTACGGTGACGCGGAGTGGTGCGAGCGCGTTCAGGACTGGCACCGGCAGGTCCTCGCTGCGCTCGGCTTCCCCTCCGTCTCAGCGGAACCCGCCGCACGGACCCTGATCGTGCACCGCGCCGGGCGCGAGCACGAGGTGACCGTGGCCTGGCACAGCGACGGCATCGTAGCCCTGGACTGCGGCTGGTCGGCGAGCAACGACACGGCGCTCGACGCGGACGGGTACGGCCGCCTGCTCCACCCGCTGCGGGCGGGCAGCGGTGAGAGTTACGAGACCGGGCAGGCGCTCGCCACCTGGTTGTTCCAGAGCGAGCTGCGTGAGGAGGGTGGCGCGGCCCCGCGATTCGTACTGCTCCTGTGCGGCGGCGTCATCGTCCTCGCCGACCGGCATGCCTGGGGCGAGGGCCGCTACCTATCCGCAAACCTCGACGCCGCCCTGGAGCGCAACGATCGCCGTCAGTACGGCGAACTCGCCACGATCGCGGGCCTGTTCAGCCACGACGTACTCGCACCGGCCGAGGACGGCAAACCGCCGGCCATCGACGCGCTGGTCAAAGCTTCCCGCGACAACGCGGTCGGCGTCTCCGGAGAGCTTCGCGAAGGGCTCCAGAAGTCCGTCGAGATCATCGCCAACGCGGTGCTCGAACGCCTGGATGAGTCCGATCTCGACCCGCGCGACATCGAGCGCCCGGACCTGACGTTCGCCCGGCAGCTCACCCGGGAGTCGCTGCGCTACCTCTACCGCATTTTGTTCTTGCTGTACGCCGAGGCCCGTCCCGAATTGGGCATCCTGCCCGCCGACGACGGCTCCTACGAGGCCGGCTACTCGATGGCGCGCCTGCGTGAACTGGTGGAGCGCGACGAACTGTTGACCGAGGAGACAGCTCGTAACGGATTCCATCTGCACGCCTCGCTGGACGTCCTCTTCAAGAAGGTCAACAACGGTTACCGGCCCTATGGCACCGAGCCGAACGACGACCTGCCCGGCGACGACGAGGACACCCGGCGACGCAAGGCGAAGTATCGGAGCGAGGACCGTGGACTGCGCTTCGAGCCCTTGCGCAGCGAGCTCTTCGAACGTGACTCCGTCCGGCTCATCGGCAACGAGACGCGTGACCCGCGCAGCGACGAGGACAGCGAGCCGGTCTGGCTGGACCTGCGACCGCGAAACGGCGCCCTGCACGAGGTGCTGCGTCTGCTGACCCTGAAGAAGGCCGAACGGGCCGGGGGCCGGGCCGGGTTCATCTCCTACCGGAACCTCGGCATCAACCAGCTCGGCGCCGTGTACGAGGGGCTGATGTCGTACACCGGCATCATCGCCGAGGAAGAGTTGTGCGAGGTCGCCAAGGGCGGCGACCCGGCGAAGGGCTCCTGGCTGGTGCCCTCGCAGCGACTCAAGGAGTACCCCGAGAACACCTGGGTGACGTACGACGACCGGGACGCGGTGAAGGGGCTGCGCGGCCCGAAGAAGTACCCGCCGGGGCGGTTCGTGTACCGCCTGGCCGGCCGTGACCGGGAGACGTCCGCCTCGTACTACACGCCCGAGTCGCTGACGAAGGTCACGGTCGAGCTGGCGCTCAAGCACCGTCTCGACCAAGAGCGGGACGCCGACGGAAACGTCGTGAAGACGCGCGCCTCGGAGCTCCTCAAGTACCGGATCTGTGAGCCCGCGCTGGGCTCGGGGGCGTTCCTCAACGAGGCGATCAACCAGGTCGCCGAGGAGTACCTGCGGCGTCGGCAGGACGAGCTGGGTGTCTCCGTGCCGACGGGCGACGCGCTGACGGAGAAGCAGAAGGCCAAGGCGTACATCGCCCTGCACAACGCCTACGGTGTTGACCTCAACGCGACCGGCGTCGAGCTGGCCGAGGTCTCGATGTGGCTGAACACCATGCACCCCGGGATGCGGGCCCCATGGTTCGGGCTGCACCTGCGGCGCGGCAACTCGCTCATCGGCGGGCGGCGCGCCGTGTACGCGGCGGGGGACGTGGCCCCGCTGAAGGGCAAGGCCCCCTGGCTCAACGCCAAGCCGCTCGCGCCGGAACCGCTGCCGTTCCTGAAGGACGGGGCCGAGCAGCCGCTGCCGGACGGAGCGGTACACCAGTTCCTGCTGCCGACACCGGGGTGGGCGGCAATCACGGGCGCGAGTGGCGACGCGAAGAAGCTGCTCGTGCAGCTGGCCGAGGGCGGGGTGAAGGATCTCGCGGAGTGGAAGAAGGGGATCCTGAAGACACCGGCACGGCGCCTGAACAAGAAGACCGGCGAGCCGGTCCTCGACCGGAAGTCCGGCGACGAGGCGGCCTCGCAGTACACGCGGCTGCGGGATGCGGCGCAGCGGGCGGAGTTCCTGTGGTCGCTGGTCGTGAAGCGGATGGAGCTGTCGGAGCGGGAGATCGCCCGCAGTATCGACGTGTGGGGCGCTGACACGAAGGACGAGGAGTTCGCCTTCCTGCGGCGGTCCGAGGACGATGGGGGTGGTTCGGATGCCACCGCCGTCCGGATGTCGAAGGAAAAGGTGTACGCGGACCTGTTCCGCGCGGCGGGGACCCCGTACTGGCGGATCAAGCGCGTCATGGACGCGTGGTGCGCGCTGTGGTTCTGGCCGGTGGGGAAGGCGGGGCTCCTTGACGGAACGGACGACGCGTATGCGGGTGCCCCGGTGGTGGGGGGTGAGGGCGCCGGCAGTATCGGCGACCTGATCGAGGCGATGTCCGCGAAGGTGGTACCGGCCGATGCGGTGCCGCCTCCCGAGGGCACGTCGGCGGCTGAGGCCGGGGTGACCCCGCCTCCGTCCCCGCCCATGCCCACGAGCGCGCCGCGCTTCGTGGAGAACACCATGCTCTTCGCTATGAAGGGCGACCAGATCTCGATGTCCGACATCGAGGCGTCCTCCAACGGTGTGGTCCACGTGGAGGTCAAGGAGGTCGGCCCGTCGAAGACGACGGTGAAGACCAGGAAGCAGCCGGCTCCTGACCAGTCCCGCCCCGCCCGTCGCCCGCTCATCGCGCTGAAGGACCTCGACGACTGGTTGGACTTCCTGGAGGCCATGCTCGGACGTGGCCCGGTCCCGGACGCCGGCTCGCTCATCGGCTCCCTCAACACCCTGGAGGAACTCAGCGAGTACGAGCAGCTCATCCAGGACGAGACAGAGATGGACATGGACCAGTGGGAGCCTGAAGCGCGCTTTCCCTGGATGGGTGCGGTCCGTGACATCGCGGAGGACCAGGGCTTCCTGCACTGGGAGTTGGATTTCGCGCTGGCCTTTGCCGAGGGTGGCGGCTTCGACCTTCAGGTGGGGAATCCGCCGTGGGTGCGGCCGGAGTGGAAGGAGAACTCTGTCATCGCGGAGTTCGAACCCTGGTTCATGCTGACGGAGAAGCAGCCAACGGTAGAGAAGCAGCTTCGACGCACAGCAGTTTTGGCGCAGAAAAAAGTGAGCCGCTATGTCCTTGGTGAGCTCACTTCCACTGCCGCCATGGCTCACTATCTTGGCGCCAGCTCGACCTATCCACTGATCGCGGGAAGCCAGCCAGACCTCTACTGGGCTTTCATGTGTCGAGTTTGGGATCACACTCCCGCCCAGGGGTCCGCAGGACTTGTTCATCGTGACGCGCATCTGAGCGGTAACAAGGCTGTTGAGCTCAGAGAGGAGGCCTACCGACGGTTGCGCGTTCACGGCGATTTCGTTAATGCAGGAAACCGATTCTTTCCATCACCCGTAGGAAGGTCTAGCCATTTTGGCGTCCACATCTATGGCGAAAGTAGCGAAGTCGATTTTTCTCATCTGGCATGGCTGTTCTCGGTAGACGCACTGCGCCACTCTCACAACCATAGCGGTGAGGGCGATACACCCGGCGTAAAATACGGAGGAGATTGGGACGAGCGACCCCACAGGAGTCGGGTCATTCGCGTTACAACCGATACCCTCACTCGGTGGAAGAGGCTGTCCGGAGATAACATCCCAGTCTCCCAGGCGCCGCTACTGACACCAGTCAGCACAGCCGAGGACGCGGCGATCGAGACCCTTGCCGCCTACCCGATTCGCCTCGGTTCCGTTCGTCCGCAACTTAGCGAGGGCTTCAACGAAACGACGGCGAAAAAGGCAATCTACGGACCCAATAAAAACTCTCCGCTCATCGACTACAACACGGGACGAGACGGTCGCGAAGACTTCAAGACCACCGCCTGGGATGAGGTAATCCTTCAAGGCCCGCAGCTAGGTGCAGGCAACCCTCTTTTTAAGCAGCCAAGTCACGGTGTAGGGGAGCTTCGCGGTATCAACCCGCAGGAAATTCCAGATGACTACATCCCAGAGTCAGAATTTTTGCGGGTGTCGCCTCTGGACACGTACCTAGCCGAACAAGAGGACTGGGAGGTTACGGATAAGGATCTGGTGCGCACCGATGGCAATATCGCAAAATGTTCGAAGTTTTATCGCCTCGCCTGGCGTGAATGGATTGCCATGGATACCGAACGGAGTCTCTACGCATCCATCATTCCACCAGGCGCAAGCCATGTACTCACCATCTACAGCGCGGAACTTCGGGGCGTTCTTGCGACATGTTTGACAAGCGGATTTTGGTCGTCGCTACCAATTGACTACATGCTCCGCATTACAGGGACGAAGCATCTGCAACCTTCACCCGCACGAAGGATGCCGGTGCCTAATCCCGTGCACCCCCTAGCCCCCGCCCTCCTCCTCCGAACCCTCCGCCTCAACTGCCTCACCACCGCCTACGCTGACCTTTGGCAGGAGCTCCGCAGGCCCGCCCTGGCCGCCTCGTCCGACTACGAGCCTTGGGCCCGCACCTGGCCGCATATGACGACCGAACTTCACGCCGTCACCCCCGCCTGGCAGCGCGACACCCCTCTCCGCACCGAGTACGCCCGCCGGGCCGCACTCGTGGAGATTGACGCGCTCGTGGCCGTCTGGCTCGGGATCGACGCGGACACGCTCGTCACCATGTACCGGGCCCGCTTCCCGATCATGCAGGACTTCGATTCGGTCACCTGGTTCGACTCCGCCGAGCGCAAGATCGCCGGGAATCGGTACACCTTCGGCCACGGTCAGACCAGCGACCACTGGAAGGCCTTCGAGAAGTACCAGGCCGACCCCGCCACGACCCCCGTCCCCGACGGCTACACCGCCCCCTTCTATAAGGCTGACCGTGAGACCGAGATGCGCGAGGCCCACGCCTACTTCCAGAAGCGTCTCGACGCCGCCGTCGAGGCCGGTAAGTGGGACCCGGTCACGCAGGAGGTGCCCAAGCCGTGAGGCCGACGCTCGAGGCGCAGGGGCTCAAGGAGAGCCTGCTGCAGTACCTGTCCACCACGTACGCGCTGACCGACGAGGGCGCGCGGCAGGCGCTGCACCGGTTCCTGGGGGACGAGAACTCCGGGATGTTCCGGGGGCCATTTCTTCGCCTCCGTACGCCCTTCGTCTCAGCCGACGCGTCATGGACCAGGTCTCTGGACTGGCGACGAACCGACGGCTGGACACCGTACGCGCATCAGGCGAAAGCCTTCGAGCGGCTGTCCTCGGCGGGTGGCCGTACGCCGAAGCCCACGCTGGTGACGACCGGTACCGGCTCCGGTAAGACGGAGTCGTTCCTCTATCCCGTACTCGACCACTGCGCCCGCGAGCGGGCGGCCGGCCGGGCCGGGGTCAAGGCCGTATTCCTCTACCCGATGAACGCGCTCGCCACCGACCAGGCCCAGCGCATCAACGAACTCCTTTGTGAGCACGAGGCGTTGAAGAAGGTGAGGGCCGGGCTCTACATCGGCGACAAGGCGGCGACGCACTACGACCGGGTGTACACACGCCGCTCGGACATGCAGGTCTCGCCGCCCGACATCCTGATCACGAACTACAAGATGCTCGACCTGCTGCTTCAGCGGGCCCAGGACGCCCCGCTGTGGGCGGATGCGGACATCCGGTACGTGGTCGTGGACGAGTTCCACACCTACGACGGTGCGCAGGGCACGGACGTCGGGATGCTCCTGCGGCGCCTCGCCTCGGCAGTCGGGGTGGCGGAGAAGGGCCGTCCGCTGGGGCGGATCTGCCCGGTGGCGACCTCGGCAACGCTCGCCTCCGACAGCACGGACCAGGACGGGTTCCGCCAGCTGCTCGACGTCGCGACGCAGGTGTTCGGCACGGAGTTCGACATGTCCTCGATCGTCGGGGAACACCGGCAGACAGTGGACGAGTTCGTGCCGCCGAGCGGCTTCGATCCGATGCTGCCGATCCCGGTCCCGGACGAGTTGGCCACCCTCCCTGACCCCTCGCTAGGCGAGGAGGAGTTCCTCGCGCTCGTCGAGGCTGTCACCGGCACCCGCGAGACCGACCCGCTCGTGCTCGGCGGCCTGCTGAAGAAGCACATGCTGACCTCGGCGGTGATGCACGCTCTGGACGGGCAGGTGCGGACCGTGCCCGAGGTGCTGGACCTGATGTGGCGGCGAGGCGCGTTCTCCTGGGGGCAGGCGATCACCCGCCAGCCGGAGGTGGCGGCGTCCGCCCTCGCCCGGCTCCTGGCGCTGCTCTCGGTGGCTCGTGATCCGGCCTCCACGCCCGAGCGGCCGCGTCCTTTCGTGCAGGTCGAGGTGCATCAGTGGGCGCGGTCGGTGTCGCGGGTCGTGCGGGGTGTGCTGCCGTGGCCCAAGGCCGAGTTCCAGTGGGACTCTGCCGGTTCCGCCCACCACTCGGGCGAGCAGCCGGCCCGCACCGCCCCGGTGACGACGGCGACCGCGGGCGCGGCCGCGAACCTGTTTCTGCCCGCTGTCTACTGCCGTGACTGCGGGCGTTCGGGCTGGGCGGTGTTCTCCCCGGAGACCGACGACGCGGACGTACAGGTCGACACGCACAAGATCCGGCGTGCCTCGGTCAGCCAGGACAAGATGCGGGTCCGGAACCTGATAGCGGCCACCGAGAAGGAGGCCCAGGAGGGCTCCGGTGCCGCCCCGATGGACGAGGCCGGGCGCGGTGCGGGCCGGGGTGGCACCGCCCTCGTGGCCACCAATGCCGGGCAGTTGCGTGTACTGGACGGGCCGAAGCGCCGCCTGCGGCTGCCCGATCCGGTCGAGGACTACGACCAGGAGACCGGCGCGCCCCGGCTGGCGGGCTCCGACTCGGCGTTCGTCCTCGTCTACCTCGGGGACACCGCGACCACCGCCGCCGAGGACGACTGGTGCCCGGCCTGCGGTTCGCACAACGCGATCCGCTTCCTCGGTACCGGTGCCGCCGCCCTCGCCGCGGCCTCGGTCACCCAGTTGTTCACCGGCGGCGAGATGGATAGGGCGCAGGGTGAGGACAAGACCCTGATGTTCAACGACTCGGTGCAGGATGCCGCACACCGGGCCGGTTTCGTGGCCAGCCGCTCGTATACCTTCTCCCTGCGCGCACTGTTCAAGAAGCATCTGTCGGAGGAGGCGCCGACCGCGCTGCACGACCTGATCGCCGACGTGGTCGCGGCGACCACCGACCGCGAGACCCTTGCCGCCGTCGTCCCCACCGACCTGCACGACTTCAAGGGCGTCAAGCGGCTCCTGTCCGGTCAGGGGCGAGGCGGGGACAAGAAGACCTGGGAGCTGATCGGCGAGCGCTTCGCGTTCGAGGCGCTGATGGAGTTCGGCTTCCGCTCCCGCAACGGCCGTACTCTGGAACTCACCCGCACCGCCGCCGCCCACGTGCGCATCGAGGACCCTGCCTCCGCGATCGCCCTGGTCAAAGCCGCGCACACCGAGCCGTACGGGCGCGGCGGCGGGCTGCCGGTCATCGAGCAGGACGACGCCCGCTACCTCGGGTTCCTGCGGATCTTCCTGGAGCGGCTGCGGACCCGTGGCGCGATCGGTCACAAGTGGCTGGAGGGGTACCTCTCGGAGGCCGGTACCAGCCGGTACTTCATCTGGGGCAAGCGGCCTCCCGGCATGCGCGCCTTCCCCAAGGGCATCGCGGCCCCGGTGTTCCTGCTCAGCGCCCCCAAGACGAAGAGCGAGTTCGACTTCGCGACCGGCCGTCTCTCCTGGTACGAGCGGTGGGCACAGCGCACGCTCGGGCTGCCGCGAGAGCAGGCCGCGGAGTTCTGGTCACGGCTCCTGCCCGCGCTGGTCGAGGCGGGCCTGCTCTCGGTGCGCACTCCGACCGACAGCAGCCTGCGCGTCTACGGTTTGAAGCCGGGCGCGATCGACGTACAGCTGTTGAAGGACGCCGAGGTGAACGAGGCGTTTGTCCGCTGCCCGGACTGCTTCTGGGAGCAGACCGTCCACCCCGGTCTGCTCGCACAGTGGGACGGGCAGCGCTGCCCGTCCTACCGCTGCCGCACCGGCCTCCTCGTCGCGGGCGACCGACCCGAGGGGCTCGGCAAGCACCAGCGGGACCGTAACTACCGCGAGGACTACTACCGCAGGCTGTACCGGAAGGCGGGCACGTACCAGGTCATCACGGCTGAGCACACGGGCATGCTGACCCGGCCGGAGCGGGAGGGGGTCGAGGCGGCGTTCAAGGACGGCAGCGGGTTCAAGGATCCCAACCTGCTGTCCTGTACGCCGACGCTCGAAATGGGCATCGACATCGGCGACCTGTCGGCCGTCGTGCTCGCCGCGCTGCCCAGGCGCGCTGCCAACTACGCCCAGCAGGTGGGCCGGGCCGGGCGACGTACCGGAAACGCGTTCCTGCTGACCATCCCCGACCGCAGCTGCCGAGATTTGTACTACCTGGAGCAGCCGCGCGAGATGATCGCCGGGCAGATCGTGCCGCCGGGCAGTCACCTGTCGGCCATCGAGATCCTGCGCCGCCAGTACCTCGCACACCTCCTCGACCTCGCCGCGCGGGGCCGGCTGTCGCGCACTGACGGCCGTCCGCTGCCCGCAGTCGTACGGGAGGCCCCGGCCCTCTTCGGCCCGTCCGGATACCTCGCCGATCTCGTCGAAGCGGCGCTCGCGGACGCCTCGAACCTGGTCGAGGGGTTCCTGGACCTGTTTCCCGTCGGCGTCAATGAGCAGGCCGCCGACGACCTGCGGGCCTTCGCCGGGCGTGGGCTGCGCAGCGCGGTGGAGCGGGCCGAGCGACAGTGGCTCCACGCCGAGGAGGTGCTGCGGCGGCGACTGCGGTACATCGCGGAGGCCCGCGACGAACTCCACGACACCGAGGACGAACAGCGCGACCGTAAGGCCGAACTCGACGCCGAACACCGGGCGCTCGGCAAGCGCTTGAGCAAGCTCGGGCTCATCACCGCCCAGCAGGCCCTGTGTGATCTCGGACTGCTGCCTAACTACGCGCTCATCGACTCCGTCACCACCCTCAACGCGACGCTGTACTGGGTCGACGGTATGGATCCGAACACCGGCCGGGACCGGTTCGACTCCAAGATCCGCTCCTACGATCGGCCCCGGCGCTACGCCCTGTCCGAACTCGCCCCCGGCAACACGTTCTACGTCAACGGCTACAAGCACGAGATCACCGGCATCGACATCGGCAGCCCCTCTCAGCCGGACTGGAAGGCCTGGCGGTTCTGCCAGGAGTGCGGCTACGTCCGTACCGAGGACGCCATAGACGACCGCTCGCCATGCCCGCGCTGCGGCAGCGCCGGGATCGCGGACGACGGTTCCTGCCTGCACCAGGTCATCGAGCCCACGACCGTCACCTCCCGCGACAAGCGCGAGGACGCCCGTATCGGCGACGACAAGGACGACCGGGAACAGCGCTACTACACCGTCATCGACGCGGTGGACATCCCCCGGGAGGAGATCAAGCACGGCGCGTCCTGGCGGCACGCCCACCACACCTTCGGCGTCGACTACTGCCGCAAGGCGGTAATCCGCCGCATCAACGTCGGTCCGATGCGGTTCGACAGCCAGACCGAGGACGAGCTCGCCGGGCAGGACGTCCGCATGGCCCCGTTCCACGTGTGCACCGCGTGCGGGGCGGCGACCGCCGACGGTAAACCGGTCTTCGACCACGCCATCGACGCCTTGGACTCCTCGGCCGCCCACAACCCGAAGGTAAAGCACCACCAGCCGTGGTGCCCGCTGCGGCGTGGGAAGAAGGCCGCTACCGTGCCCCAGCAGCCGGTGCTCCTCGCCCACCAGCTGAACACCGAGGCGCTGCGGGTGCTCCTGCCGGCGGCCACCGTGCTCGTCGAGGAGAAGATCTACTCCTTCAAGGCCGCACTGCGGCTCGGCGTCGACCGGCAGTTCGGCGGCGACCCCGCGCACCTGGACACCACGCTGGCCCGGATGCCCGACCAGGCCACCGGCGAGAAGCGCCACTTCCTGGTCCTCTTCGACCGGCTCCCCGGCGGCACCGGATATCTGGACCGGCTGACCGACCCCGGCGACTTCAAGGAAATGCTCCTCAAGGCCCGTGCCGCGCTCCTCGCCTGCCCCTGTCAGGACGAGGGACTGCGGGCCTGCCACCGATGCCTGCACCGCTACACCGAGGAACGCCACCAGGACGTCGTCTCACGCCACGAGGCCCTGGAGATCCTCGGCGACCTCCTCGGCCCGGTCGACGAGAACGGCGAGCCGCTGCGCGACGCCGACGGTAACCCCGTCGACGGGTGGGCGGTCACCAAGGTGGCGTCCACAGAACTGATCGGCCTGGACAAACAGGTCGAGTCCGACCTGGAGGCCCGCTTCCTGACCGCCCTACGCAAGTGGAGCGAGAACCAGGACGACGCCGCACTCGACGAGAGTGGAACGAACAGCGGATACCTCCGCTTCACCGGTCCCACGGCCGGTGCGGGAGAGGCCGCCGATACCGAGTCCGTACGCTCGACCGGCTGGCGGCTCATCGCCCAGCGCAACATGGAGCACACCCGCACCGACTTCACCTTTGAATCCACCGACGGCCCCCGCCGACTCGTCACCGTCTACCTCGACGGCCACAGGTACCACGCGAGCCGCAAGCACAATCGGATCGCGCCCGACTGCACCAAGCGCAACCAGCTGCGGGCCGACGGACACATCGTCTTCCAGATCACCTGGGACGACCTGGAGCTCTTCGAAAAAGGCGACGCCGCCAAGGCACAGCCGGTGTGGCCGCCTTATCGGCGCATCGGCCAGGACACCGCCAAGGAGTGGTACGAGGAGCTGGGCGGCGACCGCGCCCACTACTCGGCCGCTGTGTTCGCCAACCCCATCGACACGCTCCTCGCCTACCTGCGCCAGCCCTCCCGTACCGCATGGGGGCGGCGGGCCAAGGCACTGGTCGGCGGGTTGATGAGCACGCCGGAGCCACTCGTACAGCAGGCCGACCGAGGCCAGGCACGCGAAGCCGTACGGGCCGCTCTCACCGCCCTCGGCCGCGGTGAGGCGCCGGGGCCGGAAGCCGGGGAAGGCGACGGAGAGATCCTCGTCCTGCACGCCGTGGACGAAAGCGGGCTGCCGCTGATCTACACCGTGGATGCCTCCGGTCAGGAGCCGGGTTGGAGTGCCATCGCCGTACTCGACGACCGCACCGCGAGCCTGGGCACCGCCGAACACAAGCTGATGTGGCGGTCCTGGCTGTACTGGTCGAACCTGCTGCAGTTCCTGGCCTTCGCCGGCGGCGACGGCATCCAGCTCGCGAGCAGCCAGGCCGCCGACTACCCGGTGGAGGTCCTCACCATCGGCGGCGGCGTCGGCGAACTCGAATCGCTGATCGTTCAGCGGAACCCGGCTTCCGACGAGGTGAGTTCGGTGGTGGACAGCCGCACCGCGGTGCTCGCTGGTGCGGCCGACGCCGAATCGACGGAGGAATCCTCCCTGGAGAAGATGGTCGCCGGCGTCCTGCGGGACCGGACCTGGGACGAGGACATCATCGAACTCCTGGAAGAGGACGAACCGGAATCCGACCTCACCCGGCTGGCCAAGAAAATCGCCGCCAAGGGCAAGAAGGCCCCTGTCTTCGGATACGAACTGGGCGAACGGGGCTGGCAGACGGACTTCGCCTGGACCGATTCCCAGATCAAGATCGCCGTCGTCGTGGCCCCGGACCCACACGGATCCCAAGCCGAGGAAGAGCGCCGCAAACGCGACGAGGCATACGCCGCCGACGGCTGGACCGTACGTACCGCCGCCGACTGGCTCGACCACCTCGACACCCTCCTGACACTCCTCCCCGACACGGAAGGCTCCAACTCCTGATGACCGCCCGGCTCAGCCTGTACGAAAAGGCCGAACAAGAGCTGTACAAGCTCGACCGCTCGGTCAAGGGAAAGTTCTACGACTTCTGCCACCGATTCCGGCAGAACCCCGACCACCCCGGCCTCGATCTCAAGCCCCTCAAGGGCGACGGACGGGTCTTCCGCGCGAAGATCGACCAGTCCTACCGGGCCCTCCTCGCCAAGGCCGGCGTGGACGAGCACGGCCAGGAGCGGTGGCTCGTCGTCGCGGTACGCCACCGCAAGCACGTCTACGAAGAACTCTCCGTCGCGATCAACCGCGTCACCGGTGAGATCGAGTTCGTCGACCTGTCCGTCGTCGGGCAGAGCGTGCTGCAGCGCGCCGGCGTCACCCTCACCCCGGTCGACCCGACGCCCGAGGCCGAGCTCCAGCAGCCGGCACCGACCCCGGAGGTTCACGAGTCGGTCGCGGTAGAGCCCGTCGCACCGCTCCTCTCCGGGATCACCGGCGAGGACCTGCGGTCGCTCGGCGTCGCGGCACAGCTCATCGAGCTCGCACTCGCCGTCACCGAGAGCGGCGAGCTCGACCAGCTGGTCTCCGGCGCCCCGCTCCTGACCAAGGACATCCTCTACGGCCTGGCCGCCGGGATGTCCATCGACGAGGTCCGGCGCGAGATCACGGCCCCCGTCGAGGTCGAACTCGCCGACACCGAACGTGACGACCTCGGCGCGGCGCTGGCCCGCACCACCGTCACCACCATCGACGACGACCTCCGCGTCGTGCTGGAAGAAGGCGACTTCCGGGCCTGGAAGGTCTTCCTCCACCCCGCCCAGGCCAAGCTCGTCGACCGCCGTTACAACGGTCCCGCCCGGGTCTCAGGCGGCCCTGGAACCGGCAAGACGATCGTCGCCCTCCATCGGGTCAAACACCTGGCCCAGCAGCTCCCTCCCGGCCACAACAAGCCCATCCTGCTCACCACCTTCACCACCAACCTCACAGTCGACCTCCGCGCGCGCCTCTCCTCCCTCCTCGAACCCGACCTCGTCGCCCGCGTCGAAATCACCAACATCGACAAGCTCGCGGCCCGCGTCCTCAACGAGAACTCACTCAGCGGCACCGGCAAGCAGCGCATCTACGACAGCGTCGCGATCGGCATCCTCCAACGCCTCCTGTTCGAACTCGACGAGAAGCGCTGGGAGCCCGAGTTCCTCTACGAGGAATGGGAACAGGTGATCCTCGGCCAGTCGCTCGGCAACCGCAAGGCGTACTTCGAGGCCCGCCGCGCAGGCCGCGGCCGGTCCGTCACCCGCCCCGAACGCGCCCAGATCTGGAAGATCCTCGAGCAGTTCACCGCCCGCCTCGACAAGGAGAACCGCGAGACCTGGGGCCAGGCCGCCGAACGCGCGGCCCGCTTCGAGATGGAACGCGCCGCCAAGATCAAGGCCCGGCAGGACCGTAAGGACGAGGTCGGCGGCAAAGACCTCATCCACCGCGACGACAGTTCCGGCATGCGCTACATCGCCCACCGCTACCAGCACGTCGTCGTCGACGAGGCCCAGGATCTGCGCCCTGCCCACTGGAAGATGCTCCGCGCCATGGTCGCCCCCGGACCCGACGACATGTTCATCGCCGGCGACACCTACCAGCGCATCTACGACCAGCAGGTCACCCTCGGCGCCGTCGGCGTCAACATCCGGGGCCGCTCCTCCCGCCTCACCCTCAGCTACCGCACCACCAAGGAGATCCTCGCCCGCGCGATGCAGGTCGTCGACGCCAAGGGCAACGCCCCCGCCTACGACGACCTCGACGACGGCACCGACACTCTCGCCGGCTACCGCTCCGTCCTTCGCGGCCCCGTCCCCGAACTCGCCCCCTGCGATACCTGGGACGACGAACTCACCCAACTCGCCGCCACCCTCCACGCCTGGCGTGAGGAACTCACCTCTGGCGACGGCGGCAACAAGCCGCGCCGCGACCCCCGCGGCAACATCGCCGTCTGCGTCGCCGACCGCGACTCCGTCAACCAGGTCATGTACTACCTCGCCACCGAGGCCGGCATCACCGTAGCCGAACTCACCAAGGACGGCGTCAAGGGCGACGGCGAAGTCCACGTCGGCACCACGCACCGCTTCAAGGGCCTCGAATACCAAAAGCTCGCCATCGTGGGCGCCCGCGACGGTATCATCCCCCGCACCGCAGTCATCGACCGCTACCGCGAATCCGACCCCCTGCGCTACGCCCGCGAGGAACGCAAGGCCCGCTCCCTCCTCTTCGTCGCCGCCACCCGCGCCCGAGACACCCTCCGCATCAGCTGGCACGGGACGTCGAGCCCATATATTTCCCAATAGTGAAAGACGAAGGCCTGCCCGGCGGGGGCGCAAAGGCTGTGCCTCATGACCGTCCTACAGGGCTCTGCATCGCGTGGTGCTGAACCGGAGGTCCTTGGCTGGACGAGTCAGCTGGAGTCTTCGAGCCGCTTCCCTAGCCGTCCCTCTGCGTCGCGCTCCGTCGACTTCGGCCTGGTTGGTCTGATGCTCATGCCTCCGGTCCAGCCAGAGTGAAGGCGTCCTTCGTCAGCTCCGCGTGAAGGCGCTGCTCGGCAACGTCTGCGTGGTACGAGGACAGCTCGACGCCCACGAAGCGGCGTCCCTCGCGCAGGGCCGCGACGCCCGTGGAGCCGCTGCCGGTGAACGGGTCGAGGACGACGCCAGCTTCGGGGCAGAGTGAGCACGTCCCCAGCCTCGGGGACGAGCCAGCCGGTGCGGAGGAGATTGGGCACGCACATGCCGGGGCCGGCCTGGTCGAGGTCGGCGGTCCCCGTACCTCCGAGCGCGGGCACGGTGTACGTGTGGCCGAGCCACCCCATCACGCACCAGGGGTTCTCGTACCGCGTCAGGACGCCAGCGACCTCGCCCCAGGCGTCGTCGTGCGCCTTGAAGCGGTGGCCGAGTTCGTGGCAGAGGCCCGCCGGGCTGAAGTCGACGGCCGCGATGTGGGTGAGGGAGCCGGGAGTCGTGCCGCCGCTGGAATCCGGCTCGTCGATCACGGTGACGACGTGGTCGTACGAGGCAAGGGAGAAGCCCAGCTCGTCGGCGACCGCCTGGGTCGCGCCCATGCCCAGCTCGTGCCACTTCGCCGGGGCGAAGGGGGCCACCTGCCAGTCCTTCACCTCGACGGTGAGGGTGACGCGGCCGCCCGACTGGGCGTGGAAGTAGGCGGCGACCTCGGCGACGGCCTTCCTGGCCCAGTCGGCGGTGAAGGTCGTCTCGCGCTCCGTGTCTTCGCAGGAGAGCAACAGGACACCGATATGCACGGTTTTCACCCTTCCGCGGCTCACCCTAGGCGGCGTCCCGGCCGGGCGCGCCGCGGGAAGGCCGTCCGGGGCGGTCGGTGGCAGGTGCGGTGGGGCCGTCGGTCCGGGCCTCGGTCCGGCCGTCGGACGGGTGCTCGGGCTGGTCCTCTGTCGGCGCCGCCGGTACGAGGGCCAGGCCCAGGAGGGGGGCCGCTGTGAGGAGTAGCCAGGGGGTGGGGCCCGGGAGGGTCAGGAGGGCGCCTGTGGGGGCCGATGTGGCGAGGACCGCGAGGCCGGCTATGGAGGAGAGGGCGCCGGTGGCCAGGCCGAGGTGGCGTTCGTCCACCAGGTCGGGGAGCAGGGACCTGGTCGCGGGCAGGACCAGCATCTGGCCGAGGGTGAGGAGGGTCGTGAAGGTTACGGCTGCCGCCATGCCCTCGTACGGCCGTAGGGCTGCCGTCGCGGCGAACGCCGTGGCTGTCAGGAGGAGTCCCGTGCGGAGCATCGACGGGCTGTCCAGTCGCGTGGCCGCGAGGCGTTCCAGGGAGGTCGAGCCGAACACGGCCAGGGCCGAGGAGAGGGCGAACAGCCAGCCGAGGGCGGCCTGGGAGCCGGTGGCGCGGGCCAGTTCGGCGGGGAGGGCCAGATAGAGCTGGTTGTAGGCGAGGAGGTAGGTGGAGTAGGCCAGCGCGAGGCGGAGGAAGCGCCGGTCGGCCAGGACCGTCCGCCACTCCCCCGGGCGCCGCTCCTGGCCTCCGCCTCCGGGCATCAGGCGCGCGTGGGCGGCGAGGACGAGCGCGAAGACTCCCGCTCCGGCGAGGCAGGCCGTACGGAAGTGGGCGTCGCCGGTCCCGTACAGGAGCAGCGCGCCGAGGACCGGGCCGAGGAGGGCGCCGGCCTGGCCGCCCGCCGAGAAGCGGGCCAGGGTCCGGGTGCGGCGGGGGCCGCCGGAGCGCTCGGCGCGGAGTGCCTCGCGGGCGATCTCGGACTCGACAGCCGGGGAGAAGAGCGCGGCGGCGAAGCCGACGAGGACGACGGCCCCGGTCACCGTCCAGGGGTTCGACGCGACGGCGAGGCAGAGGAAGCCGATCACGCGCAGTGCGCAGCCCGCGAGGACCACGGGCCGGGGGCCGTACCGGTCGGTGAGTGCCCCGCCGACGACGAAGAGGCCCTGCTGGCTGAACGTCCGCAGGCCCAGGACGAGTCCGACGAGCGCGCCGCCCAGTCCGAGGGCGCCGCCCAGTCCGAGGGCGCCGCCCAGGTGGTCGGCGAGGTAGGGAAGGACGGCGAAGAAGCCTACGTTGAAGGCGAACTGGCTCGATATGAGGAGTCGGGTGAGGGGGGTCACGCGGTGAGCTTTCCTTCGCGCATCGTCAGGACGCGGTCGCAGGTGTGCCGCACCGCCGCCCTGTCGTGGGAGATGAACAGACAGCTGACCCCGAGGGTGTCCTGAAGGTCCATCAGGAGGTTGAGGACGCCGGCCCGCAGGGAGGGGTCGAGGGCGGAGGTCGGCTCGTCGAGTACGAGGAGTTCCGGGCGGGTGGCGAGGGCGCGGGCGATCCCGGCGCGCTGGCACTGTCCGCCGGACAGTTCGTGGGGCAGCCGGTCGCCGTGCGACGGGTCGAGGCCTACTTGGCCGAGAAGTTCCGTGATCCGCGCGGGGCCGTCCGCCTTCGTCCAGAGGCCGTGCAGCCGGAGGGGTTCGGCGATCTGGTCGCGGATGCGGCGGCGCGGGCTGAGTGCTCCGTACGGGTCCTGGAACACCGGCTGGAACCGAGGCCGTAGCGCCCGCAGTTCGCGCTCGCGGAGGGTCGTCAGCTCCACCCCGTCGAACCGGACCGATCCGGCGTCGGGGCTCAGCAGGCGGAGGACGGCCGCGGCCGTGGTCGACTTGCCGCAGCCGGAGGGCCCGACGAGGCCGACCGTCTCGCCGGCCGCCACGTCGAACGACACCCCGTCGACGGCGGTGCGGCCTCCGTACCGTACGACGAGGTCGCGCACCTGGAGCAGGGGATTCACGCTGTCTCCCCCAGGGGGTGGTGGCAGGCGACCCTGCGTCCGTTGGTCGTTTTCGGTGCTGGGTCCTCGCGTCGGCAGAGGGCGGTGGCTGCCGGGCAGCGGGGCGTGAAGGCGCAGCCCTCGTCCGGCGCGCCATCACCCGTCGCGGCCTTACCCGTCGGGCCCTCGCCTGTCGCGCTCCCGCCCGTCGCGGCCTTACCCGTCGGGCCGACACTCGTTACACCCTCGTCCGTCGCGCCCGGCAGCAGTGGAGCTCCGGTCAGGACCGGGAGGCGGGAGCGGTGTGCGAGGCCGGGCGTGGGCAGGGAGGCGAGGAGAGCGTGGGTGTACGGGGCGGCCGGGTGCTCCAGTACGCGTTCCACGGGGCCGAGTTCCACGATCCGGCCCGCGTACAGGACGGCCACCCGGTCGGCGTGACGGCGTACCGCCTCCAGGTCGTGGCTGACGAGCAGCAGGGCGGCCCCGGCGGCCGCGCAGCGCTCCCGCAGGAGGGTGAGGACGCGCTCCTGGCGCTCGGGGTCGAGCGCCGTGGTCGGCTCGTCGGCCACGACCAGGTCCGGCTCGTTGACCAGCGCCATCGCGATCACGGCGCGCTGGCGCATGCCGCCGGACAGGGCGTGCGGGTACACGGCGGCCGCCTCCGGCGCGAGGCCGGTGGCGGCGAGCGCACGGCGGGCCACCGCACGGGCCTCGCGACGGCCGAGGCCCTGCACGGACCGTACGGCCAGGGCCAGTTGCTCCTCTACGCGATGGACGGGCGAGAGTGCCGACAGGGCGTCCTGCGGGATCCGGGCCAGGCGGCGACCGAGGTCGGCCGGGGTGACGGGTGCGCCGTGCAGCAGCACCCGGCCGGAGACGGTCGCCGTGCGGGGCGCCATGCCCAGCAGCGCGCGGGCCGTCAGCGACTTACCCGCGCCGGACTCGCCGACCAGGGCGAAGACCTCGCCCGGGTACACCTCGAAGCCGATCCCCCGGACGGCGTCCGTCGTGCCGATGGAGACGTGGAGGGCGTCGACCGTGAGGAGCGGGTCAGTCGGTGGGGGCGGCAACGGGTCGGGCCTTTCTTGAACGGGCTACGGGAGAAGCGCTGTTGGAGAGGCTGACGGCCAGGGCGGCGAGCAGCGCGAGGGCCACGGCCGGGGCGAGCGCGGCGACGGGCGCCCGCTCGACGTAGTCGGCCGACTCGTCGAGGAGCAGGCCCCACTCGGGCGACGGCGGCTGGGCGCCGAGGCCGAGGAAGCCGAGCGAGGCGAGGGCGAGGGCGACGCCGGGCAGCCGAAGCACCGCGTGCCGGGCCACCGGGCCCGCCACCGACGGCAGTACGTGCCGGGTGGCGATCCACAACGGGCCTGCCCCCAGGGCGCGTTGGGCCTGGAGGAAGCGGGAGGCGCGTACCTCCTGGGCGAGGGCGGCCGCGTGGGCGGCGAGCGGCGGCCAGGACACCAGGGTCACGGCGAGGGCCGCCGCGCCCGCGCCGGGGCCGGTCACGGCCGCGACGAGCAGGCCGACGATCACCGGCGGCAGGGCGTTGGCGATGTCCGCGAGGCCGGCCGTCGTCCGCGGCAGGAAGCCGAGCACGAGGGCGATCAGACAGCTCAGCGCGGTCACCGCGGCGGCGGTGCCGACGGTGGCGGCGGCGCCGTGCCCGAGCCGGGCGAGGACGTCCCGGCCGAGCGCGTCCGCGCCGAGCGGGTGCGCGGTGGAGGGCCCGGCGAGCCGGGAGGCGACGTCCACGGCGTACGGGTCGCGGAGCAGCCCCCAGCCGATCACGCCCGCGAGCACGGCGGCCAGGAGCAGCGGGGCCACGGCGGACATCCGCGTCTGCCGGGGTCGCCGTGGCGGCGGCAGGCTCAGGCCCGCCTCGCGGAGCGCGGGCCCGAGGAGCCGGCGCCGGAGGAGCGAGGCCGCGCCGCCGACCAGGAGGCCCAGGAGGAGCAGGGCGAGTACGCAGCCCTGGAGCAGCGGCAGGTCCTGCGCCTTCGCCGCGCCGAGCGCCGTACGGCCGATGCCGGGGACGGCGAACACGGTCTCGACGGCGACGGCGCCGCCGGTCAGGCCGACGACGACGAGGCCGAACTGCGGGACGAGCGGCGGCAGGGCGCGGCGGAGCGCGGCCCGTGTGGTCCGGGCGCGGCTGGTCCCGGCGCCGCGCCACAGCTCCGCCCACGGTTCCTCCAGGACGGCGGGGAACGCGACGGCGACGAGCCGGCCGAGGAGCGCGCCCGCCGGGACGCCGAGGGCCAGCGCGGGCAGCACCAGGTGGGCCGGTCCGGCCCAGCCGGAGGTGGGAAGGAGGCCGAGCCACACGCCGGCGACGATGAGCAGCACGAGGGAGAGCAGGAACTCGGGCAGCGAGGTGAGGACCGCGGCGACCGCGCCAGCCGTGGGGCGGCCCCGTACGAGCGTGGGCGCGGCGAGCAGCGAGCCGACGACGAGCGCGACGCCCAGGGCCGCGCCCATGAGGGTCAGGGAGACCCCGAGTCCCGCCACGATGGAGGGCAGGACGTCGGTGCCGGAGACCCAGGAGGCCCCGAGATCGCCCCGGAGCAGCCCGGACACCCAGCCCCCGAGGAGCCCCCACGGCCCGGCGTCGAGCCCGAGGTCGGCGCGGATCGCGGAGAGCGCCTCGGGGGTGGGCTCCTGCTCGGCGGACCGGGCGCGCAGCAACCCGAGCGCGGGATCCTTGCCGGAGAGCCACGGCAGCAGCCCGACGACGGCCAGGAGGGCCGCCAGGGCGGCGGCCCTGGCGGCGAAGCCGGCGAGGGCGGGCCGCCGGCGGGTGGAGGCCGCCTTCCAGCGGGTGGGGGTGGCCCGGCGGCCGGTGGGAGCAGCTTCGCGACCGGTGGGGGTGGCTTCGCGGCCGGTGGGGGTGGCTTCGCGGCGGGTGGGGGTGGCCCGCCACCAGGCCGGGACCTGCCAGCTGGCGGGGTGCCAGCGGGCGGCGGGGTTTGGCGTACGAGGGTCGGCCTGGGCCGCCGCGGCTCCGGAGCCGGCCGGGGCGTTCGCCGCCACGGGGCCGGTCAAGGCGCTCACGGACTCGGGGCCGCCCTGCGCCCCCTGCGAGGGTTTCGTCACGGAGGGGCCTCCCGGCTGATGGCTCATGGGCGGGGCCTTGTCAGGAGGGTTTTGACCGTCAGGGCCTTGGCCACGAGGAGCCGGGCCGCCAAGGTCGTCACCGCGGGTGACTTCACCGTACGTGGGTGTCGACGGTGACGAGTTCGCGTTCCCGGGGGTCGTGCGCGGCGTCCACCACGTGGGCCGCGTCGCCCTGGATCACGCGCTCGTGCAGCATCGGCACGGCCGCGTCGGTGGCGAGTACGGCGGCCTCGGCGGCGATCACGGCCCGGCGGCGGGAGTCGCCGGTCGCCGTGCCGGTCGCGGCGGCGAGCGCCCGGTCGACGGTGGGGTCGGCGAGCTGGGCGATGTTGAAGGAGCCGTCGCCCGCGAAGTCGCTGTAGAGGTACGCGGCGGGGTCCCCGGAGTCGAGGACCGTGGCGCGGGAGAGGACGAACGCGTCGAACTTCCCCGCGAGCGCGTCGGCCTCGATGGTGGCGTACTCCCGTACGTCCAGCTTCACGGTGAATCCGGCCTTCTGGAGCTGTTGCTGGAGGAGCTGGGCGACCTCGGGGAGTTCGGCCCGGTCGGTGAACGTCCCGATGGTGACGGTGGCGCCCTTGGGGGCGGCGGCCGCGTGGGGGCGGCGGACGGGGGCGCGGAGCTCGGCCGCCCAGGGCAGGGCGGGGCCGAGGAGTCCGCCGGCCACGTCGGCGCGGCCCTCGTACACCCCGGCGACGAGGGCGCGCGCGTCGACGGCCTCGCGGGCGGCGGCACGCAGGGCCGGGTCCTTGAACGGGCCCCTGCGGGTGTTGAGGTAGAGGGTGTTGGTCCGGGGCATGGGGACCTCGGTGATCAGCTTCGGGTCGAGGAGGCGGGCCTGGGAAACGGGCACGGCCTCGACGATGTCGGCCTCCCCGGCGCGCAGCGCGGCGGCGCGGGCGGTGCCGTCGGGGACGTACCGCACGTCGATGCCCGCGGCCTTGGCGCGGCCGCCCCAGTAGGAGTCGTACCGGTCGAGGGTCGCGGAGGAAGTGCCCTCGGCGCGGACCAGGACGAACGGTCCGGTGCCGGCGCCGACGGGGTTCACGGTCCGGCCCCGGTACGCCTTGGCGGCGAGGATCGACAGCTGAGGCGAGCTGAGCCGTTGGGGCACGAGGGGGTCGGCGGTGCCGGTGGTCACGGTGAGGGTGTGGGGACCGGTGGCGCGGGCGGTGAGGGCGACGCCGTCGAGGATGCGGGGCTTGGGCGAGGCCTTCGCCGCCGTGGTCAGGGAGCGGACGACGGCCTCGGCGGTCAGGGGCGTCCCGTCGTGGAAGGTCACGCCGTCGCGGAGGGTGAACGTCCAGGTCGGGCCGGTCTGCCGCCAGGAGGTGGCGAGGGCGGGTTCGGCGTTGCCGTCGCGGTCGAGCCGGACGAGGGTCTCGGCGGTGGACCAGCGGGAGAGCTTGAAGGCGTCGTCGGAGAGCGGGGAGAGGCCGGAGCGGGGCGGCTGCATCATGGCGACCCGGAGGCGGCCGTCGGCAGCATCGCCAGCGCCCCTTGTCCCGGTTCCGGTTCCGGCTCCGGTTCCGGTGAAGCAGCCGGTGAGCAGCGTCGCGGCCGCCGTGGTGAGGGCGAGCGCGGCGAGCGTGCGGCGACGGTGGGCGTGGGGTGTGCGGGGTGTGCGGCTGGTTCCGGGCAGGCCGGAGCGCGCGGGCAGGCGGAGCAAAGGGGGTCCTCGGAGGGCGCGGCGAGCGGGTACGCGCCGACCATACCAGGATGACAATCATTTTCATTACGGGGGCGTACCCGCTCGCACTCAGCCACCCGGCGCGATGGGCGTGCCGCCCTTGAGCCGCTCGATGTCCGAGGCCCGGACCTGGATCACGAAGAGGGCGATCAGCGCGCCGACCACGGCGAAGATCGCCGCCGTGACGAAGCCCGCGGAGACTCCGGAGGTCAGGACCTGGTCACCCCAGGGAGGCGGAAGCTGGCCGGTCCTGGCGAACTGCGCCTTCTCCAGCGGGCCCGCCTGGGAGAGGAAGGCGGGGACCTGCTTGTCCGCCTCGTTGCGGCTGGCCGTACCGAAGACCGTGACCAGGATCGAGAGGCCCAGCGAACCGCCCACCTGCTGCGTGGCGTTGAGCAGGCCGGACGCGGCGCCGGAGTCCCTCGGTTCGACGTTCGACAGCGCCATGATGGTCAGCGAGACGAACATCAGGCCCATGCCGAAGCCGAAGACGAGGATCGGCCCGAGGATGCTGCCCAGATAGGTCGAGTGCACATCGGTCAGGGTCAGCCAGGCGAGGCCGGCCGCGGCGAGTACCGAGCCCGTCACCATGAACGGTTTCGGCCCGTACCGGGGCAGCAGGGTGGACGTGAGCCCCGCGCCGACCCCGATGATCGCGCTCACCGGCAGGAACGCCATGCCGGTCTTCAAGGGGCTGAAGGCCAGTACCTGCTGCACGAACAGGGTGAGGAAGAAGAACATCCCGAAGATCGCCGCCGCCAGGCACAGCATGATGGCGTAGGTGCCGGAGCGGTTGCGGTCGGCGAACATGCGCAGCGGCGTGATGGGTTGCTGGGAGCGCCGTTCGACGAGGAGGAACACGGCCAGGAGCACGACGGCCGCGACGAACGAGCCGATCGTGTACGGGTCGCGCCAGCCCTCCTGGGCGGCGCGGATGAACCCGTAGACCAGCGCCACCATGCCGAGCGTCGAGGTGAGGGCGCCGGTGAGGTCGAAGTGGCCGGGGCGCCGCTCGGACTCCTTGACGTGGCGGGGGGTGAGGAAGGCGATGAGCAGGGCGATGGGGACGTTGACGAAGAAGATCCAGCGCCAGTCGAGCCATTGGACGAGCATGCCGCCCGCGACAAGTCCGATCGCGCCTCCGCCGGCCGAGACGCCCGCGAACACGCCGAAGGCCCGGTTGCGTTCCGGGCCTTCGTCGAACGTCGTGGTGATGAGGGAGAGCGAGGTCGGTGAGGCTATGGCGCCGCCGACGCCCTGGAGCGCCCGGGCGGCGAGGAGTTGCCATTCGCTCTGCGCGAGTCCGCAGAAGAGCGAGGCGAGCCCGAAGAGCAGCACGCCGAAGATGAAGACGCGTCGCCGGCCCAGGATGTCGCCGGCGCGGCCGCCGAGCAGCAGCAGGCCGCCGAAGGTGAGGGTGTACGCGTTGACGACCCAGGCCAGGCTGGTCGTGGAGAATTCCAGCGCGGTCTGGATGTGTGGGAGCGCGATGTTCACGATCGTGATGTCGAGAACCACCATCAGCTGGCACGAGGCGATGACGAACAGGGCGATGCCCTTGCCGTCTCCGCCGCTCCCGTGGGGGGCGGTCGCCGTCGGGGCCTTCGGCTCGGGAGTACTCGGTGTACTACTCATGGCTGTTCATGGCGCATCGCGCCCTCGCGGAGGAAGCTGTGGGCCGGGCGGTCCACCTTTTCGACACTAAGCCCGGCCCGCACGCCTTACCAGTTGATCAATCGCCATCACCGGAGAGATCACCGGAGAGATCACCGGAGACCAGGGGCGATCGAGGGCGTGATCAGGCGCGTGCGGGCTCGTCCAGGACCGCGAAGCCGTCGAGCTCCACCCGGGCCTGTTCGTCCCAGAGGCGTACGACTCCGATGACGGCCATCGCCGGGTAGTCGCGGCCCGCCAACCGCCGCCAGATGCGGCCGAGTTCATGGGCGTGGGCCCGGTAGTCCTCGACGTCGGTGGTGTAGACGGTGACGCGGGCGAGGTCGGCGGGGGTGCCGCCGGCGTGCCGCAGGGCGGTGAGGAGATTGGCGAGGGCGGTGGTGAACTGCTCGGTGAGGGTGTCTCCCACGACCGCGCCCTCGCTGTCGAGGGCGGTCTGTCCCGCGAGGAAGACCAGACGGGTGCCGGTGGCGGTGACGGCGTGGGAGAAGCCGCTGGGCGGGGCGAGTTCGGCGGGGTTGTGCCGGTGCAGGCTCATGGGGACGGCTCCTCCTGGTTCCCGACTCCTGTCGACGATGGGGCGGAACGGCGCTGGGACGCGTACAACTCCTTGGCGATGATGGTCCGTTGGACCTCGGTGGCCCCCTCGTAGATCCGGGGTGCCCGGACCTCGCGGTAGAGGTGTTCCAGGAGGTGGCCGCGTTGCAGGGCGCGGGCGCCGTGGAGTTGGACGGCGGCGTCGACGACGTACTGGGCGGTCTCGGTGGCGAGCAGTTTGGCCATGGCGGAGCGCCGGGGCACGTCCGGGTCGCCCTCGTCGTACGCGGTGGCCGCCGCGTACACGAGGAGGCGGGCGGCCTCGGTACGGGTGGCCATCTCGGCGATCCGGTGGGCGACGGCCTGGAGGTCGGCGAGGTGTCCGCCGAAGGCGGGGCGGGCGGCGGTGTGGGCGAGGGCGGCGTCCAGGGCGGCCTGGGCCATGCCCACGGCGAAGGCGCCGACGCTGGGCCGGAAGAGGTTGAGGGTGTGCATGGCGACCCGGAAGCCCCGGTCCGGTTCGCCGAGGAGGTCCTCGGGGCCGACGGCAACACCGTCGAAGGTGAGGGTGCCGAGGGCGTGCGGGGCGAGCATGTCGAGGTGCTCGCCGCCGAGGCCCGGCCGGTCGGCGGGGACGAGGAAGGCGGTGACCCCGCGGGCGCCCGCGTCCCGGGTGGTGCGGGCGAAGACGGTGGCGAAGTCGGCCTCGGGGGCGTTGGAGATCCACTGCTTCTCGCCGTGCAGCCGCCAGCCGCCGCGCCCGTCGGGGACGGCGTCGAGGGCGAGCGCGGCCGCGTCGGAGCCCGCACCGGGCTCGGAGAGCGCGAAGGCGGCGACGGCCCGTCCCGCGGTGACCTCGGGGAGCCAGCGGGCGCGCTGCGCGGGGGTGCCGAAGGCGGCGACGGGGTGGGCGCCGAGGCCCTGGAGGGCGAGGGCGGTCTCCGCCTCGGTGCAGGTCCGGGCGAGGGATTCGCGCAGGAGGCAGAGGTCGAGGGCGCCCGCGTCGAAGAGCCGGGCGAGGAGGCCGAGTTCGCCGAGGGCGGCGACGAGAGGGCGGTTGACCCGGCCGGGTTCGCCCTTCTCGGCGAGGGGCCGCAGGCGTTCGGCGGCGAGGGTGCGGAGCTCCGCACACCAGGTGAGCTGTGCCGTATCGAGCGAGAATGCGGGCATGTGGGCCCTCTCTGACGCCCTCGGGCGTCGCCGTCGTCCCTGCGCCGTCGGGCGCTGCCGTTCCTGCGCCGGACCGCGCCGGCCCCGTGCCGTCCGGTGCCTCCCTCCGGGCGCTCCCGAGCACCCTTGTCGCGAACCGTTGACTGCCGTCACCAACACGATACGCTCGTGGGGCGACGGGCGACCCCACCACGACAGGGGGACGGACTCATGGAGCTGACACCCTCGGCCCACCTCGACACCTTCGCCCGCGACCGGCTGCCGCCGCCGGACCGGTGGCCACGTCTCCTCTTCGATCTTCCGGAGCTCGCCTACCCCGACCGGCTGAACTGCGGCGCGGAGCTCCTCGACCGTACGGTGGAACGGTTCGGCGCCGGCCGGCCCGCCTTCCACGACGGCGAGGGGGGCGTCTGGAGCTACGGGGACCTCCAGGACCGGGTCGACCGCATCGCCCACGTCCTCACCTCCGACCTGCGCGTACGGCCAGGCAACCGGGTCCTCCTCCGTGGCCCCACCACCCCCTGGCTCGCCGCCTGCTGGCTCGCCGTGATGAAGGCGGGCGCGATCGCCGTCACCGTCCTCGCCCAGCAGCGCGCCCCCGAGCTGGCCGTCATGGCGGACGCGGCCCGCTGCACCCACGCCCTCTGTGACGCCCACACCCTCGACGAGCTCGTCGCGGCCGGGATCCCGGGCCTCCGCGTCACCCCCTTCGGCGGGGAAGGGCCGGACGACCTCCTCGCCCTCGCCGCCCGCCACCCCGGCCCGTACCCGGCGGTTCCGACGGCCGCCGACGACGTGGCCCTGATCGCCTTCACCTCCGGCACGACCGGGCAGCCGAAGGGCTGCGTCCACTTCCACCGGGACGTCCTCGCCGTCGCCGACACCTTCTCCGCGCACGTCCTGCGCCCGCTGCCCGACGACGTCTTCGCCGGTTCGCCGCCGCTCGCCTTCACCTTCGGCCTCGGCGGGCTCGTCGTCTTCCCCCTGCGGGCCGGGGCGAGCGCGGTCCTGCTCGAACAGGCCGGGCCCAAGCAGCTGCTCGCGGCGATCGAGCGGCACCGGGTGTCGGTGCTGTTCACCGCCCCGACGGCCTACCGGGTCATGCTCGACGAGCTGGCCCTCGGCACCGCCCCCGACGTCGGCTCGCTGCGCCGCTGCGTCTCGGCCGGCGAGAACCTCCCGGAGGCCACCTGGACCGCCTGGTACCGGCGCACCGGGCTCCGCCTGATCAACGGCATCGGCGCGACCGAGCTGCTGCACATCTTCATCTCCGCCGCCGACGGCGACATCCGGCCCGGCACCACCGGCCGCCCGGTGCCCGGCTGGCAGGCCAGGATCACGGACCGCGACGGCCGGGACGTCCCGGACGGCGAGGAGGGGCTGCTCGCGGTGCGCGGCCCGGTGGGCTGCCGCTATCTGGCCGATCCCCGCCAGGCCGAGTACGTACGGGAGGGCTGGAACGTCACGGGAGACACGTACGTCCGCGAGCCGGATGGCTGGTTCCGCTATGTCTCACGGGCCGACGACATGATCATTTCGGCGGGGTACAACATCGCGGGCCCCCAGGTCGAGGAGGCGCTCCTCGACCACCCCGACGTCCTCGAGACGGCCGTGGTGGGCCGCCCGGACGAGCTGCGGGGTCAGGTCGTCGTGGCGTACACGGTGGTACGGGACGGGGTGCCGCGCGACGCCACCACGGCCGCCGCGCTGCGCACCTTCGTACGCGCCCGCCTCGCCCCGTACAAGTCACCCCGCGAGATCGTCTTCCTGGACGCGCTGCCCCGCACGCCCACGGGCAAGCTCCAGCGCTTCCGGCTGCGGGACCAGGTGCGATCCGGGCGCGACGCGGGCGCCACCCCCTAAGGTGATCACGTGGCCGAGCAGCACACTCCCCGATCCCTGATCGTCTCCTTCTACGGCGCGTACGGCCGGGCGCCCGACGGGCCGGTGCCGGTGGCCGCGCTCATCCGGCTGCTCGCGGCGCTCGGGGTGGACGCGCCCTCGGTGCGTTCCTCGGTGTCGCGGCTGAAGCGGCGCGGGCTGCTCCTTCCGGGCCGTACGGCGGACGGGTCCGCCGGGTACGCGCTCTCGGAGGACGCCCGCAGGCTCCTGGACGACGGCGACCGCCGCATCTACGCCCGTACCGAACCGAAACTGTCCGAGGGCTGGGTCCTCGCCGTCTTCTCGGTACCCGAGGCCGAGCGCCACAAGCGCCATCTGCTGCGCTCCCGGCTCGCCAGGCTCGGCTTCGGTACGGCGGCGCCGGGCGTGTGGATCGCGCCCGCGCGGCTGTACGAGGAGACCAGGAACGCCCTGGAGCGCCTGGAGCTCTCCCCGTACGTGGACCTCTTCAGGGGCGACCACCTGGGGTACGCGGCGACGGCCGGGGCTGCGGCCCGCTGGTGGGACCTGCCGGCGATCGCCGCGCTCCACGAGGAGTTCCTCGCGGCCCACGGGCCGGTGCTACGGGCCTGGCGGACGGCGCCCGGGGGCCCCGAGGACGCCTACCGGGACTACCTCCTCGCCCTGGACTCCTGGCGCCGGCTGCCGTACGCGGACCCGGTCCTCCCGGCGGAACTCCTCCCGGACGACTGGCCGGGCCGGCGCTCGGCGGAGGTCTTCACGGCCCTGCACGAGCTGCTGCGGGACCGGGGCGCCGAGTTCGTGCGCCCGTTCCTCCGGGAGGACTCGGCGGACACGCCTTGAGGCGTTATTCGCGGCGGCCGGTGGGGGGCCGGCGGCTGCCCGCGCGGTACGGGGTCGGCCAGGGCGCGGCCGGGCCCTCGTAGTCCTGTTCGGCGGCCGCGTGCAGGGTCCAGTGCGGGTCGTAGAGGTGCGGGCGGGCCAGAGCGCAGAGGTCGGCGCGGCCGGCGAGGAGCAGGGAGTTGACGTCGTCCCAGGAGGAGATCGCGCCGACCGTGATCACCGGGACCGCCAGCTCGTTGCGGATGCGGTCGGCGTACGGGGTCTGGTAGGAGCGGCCGTAGGCGGGGGTCTCGTCGGGGACGACCTGGCCGGTGGAGACGTCGATCGCGTCGGCGCCGTGGGCCGCGAAGGCGCGGGCGACCGCGACCGCCTCCTCGTCGGTCGTGCCGCCCTCGGCCCAGTCGGTGGCCGAGACGCGGACGGTCAGGGGGCGCTCGTCGGGCCACACCTCCCGTACGGCGTCGAAGACTTCGAGGGGGTAGCGCAACCGGCCGTCGAGGTCGCCGCCGTACGCGTCGGCGCGGTGGTTGGTGAGCGGGGAGAGGAAGCCGGAGAGCAAGTAGCCGTGCGCGCAGTGGAGTTCGAGGAGGTCGAAGTCGCAGCGGGCGGCCCGGCGGGCGGCGGTCGTGAACTCCTCGCGTACGGCGGTGAGTCCGGCGCGGTCGAGTTCCTTCGGGGTCTGGTTGACACCCGGTCGGTACGGGAGCGGTGAGGCGGCGACCAGGGGCCAGTTGCCCTCGGGGAGCGGCTGGTCGATGCCCTCCCACATGCGCCGGGTGGAGCCCTTGCGGCCGGAGTGGCCTAGCTGGACGCCGAGCGCGGTGCCGGGTGCCTGCGCGCGGGCGAAGGCGGTGATCCTGCTCCAGGCGGCGGCCTGTTCGTCCGACCAGAGGCCGGTGCAGCCGGGGGTGATACGGCCCTCGGGGCTCACGCAGACCATCTCGGTCATGACGAGTCCGGCGCCGCCGAGGGCCCTGGCGCCCAGGTGGACGAGGTGGAAGTCGCCGGGGACGCCGTCCTCTGCGACGTACATGTCCATGGGTGAGACGACGATCCGGTTGCGCAGGGTCAGTCCCCGCAGCCGGAACGGGGTGAACATGGGCGGGGTGCCGGGCGGGCAGCCGAAGTCGCGTTCGACGGCGGCGGTGAAGGCCGGGTCACGCAGCCGCAGGTTGGCGTGGGTGACGCGGCGGCTGCGGGTGAGGAGGTCGAAGGCGAACCGGCGGGGCGGCCGGTCGACCCGGCCCGCGAGTTCCTCGAACCACTGGAGGCTGGCGGCGGCCGCGCGCTGGGTGGAGGCGACGACGGGACGGCGCTCGGCCTCGTAGGCGGCGAGGGCCGCGGGGAGGGTGGGGTGCTCTTCGATGCTGTGCGCCAGGGCCAGGGCGTCCTCGACGGCCAGTTTGGTGCCGGAGCCGATGGAGAAGTGCGCGGTGTGGGCGGCGTCGCCGATGAGCACGGTGTTGCCGTATGACCAGCGCTCGTTGACGACGGTACGGAACGCGGTCCAGGTGGAGTTGTTCGCGCGGAGCTCCCGGCCGCCGAGCGCCTCGGCGAAGATCTTCGCGCAGCGGACGGTGGACTCGGCCTCGTCGAGCTCGTCGAAGCCCGCCGCCCGCCAGACCTCCTCGCGCATCTCGACGATGGCGGTGGAGGCACCGGCCTCGTAGGGGTAGGCGTGCAGCTGCATCACGCCGTACTCGGTCTCGGCGATCTCGAAGCGGAAGGCGTCGAAGGCGAAGTCCGCGGCCAGCCAGATGTAGCGGCAGCGGTGGGTGGTGAGGGTGGGGCGGAAGTGCGGGGCGTGGGCCTCGCGGGTGCGGCTGTGGACGCCGTCGGCGGCGACGACCAGGTCGTGGCCGGCGGCGAGGACGTCGGCGGGCGGGGCCTCGGTGCGGAAGCGGAGCCGTACACCCAGATCGGTGCAGCGGGCGTGCAGGATCTCCAGGAGCCGGCGGCGGCCGAGGGCCGCGAAGCCGTGGCCGGTGGAGCGGGTGCGGTGGCCCCGGTGGACGACGTCGATGTCGTCCCAGCGGACGAGGTCGCGGCGGAGTGCCTCGTACACGACGGGGTCGGCGTCCCGGATGCCGCCGAGGGTCTCGTCGGAGAGGACCACGCCGAAGCCGAAGGTGTCGGAGGGCCCGTTCCGCTCCCAGACAGTGACCTCACGGGCGGGATCGAGCCGTTTGAGGAGGGCGGCGGCGTAGAGCCCGCCGGGTCCGCCGCCGACGACGGCGATCCTCGACGGCCCGGTCGTGGCCCGCGGCCCCGCCATGGCTAGTGGCCCTGCCATTTCGGGGGGCGTTTCTCGGTGAAGGCGGCGTGGAACTCGGCGTAGTCCGCGCCGTGCATCAGGAGGGCCTGGGTGGCCGCGTCCATTTCGATCGAGGCGGCGAGCGGCATGTCGAGCTCGGCGGTGAGCAGGGCCTTCGTCTGGGCGAGGGCGAGTGCGGGGCCGTCGGCGAGGCGGCGGGCGAGGGCGGCGGCCCGCTCGCCCGCGCGGCCCTCCTCGGTGAGCTCGGAGAGCAGGCCGATGCGCTCGGCCTCGGCGGCGTGGACGGGTTCGCCCAGCATGAGGAGCCGGGTGGCGTGGCCGAGTCCGACGACCCGGGGCAGCAGATAGGCCGCGCCCATGTCGCCGCCGGAGAGGCCGACCCTGGTGAAGAGGAAGGCGAAACGGGTGGTGGGGTCGGCGATCCGGAAGTCGGCGGCGAGGGCGAGGACGGCCCCGGCCCCGGCGGCGACGCCGTGGAGGGCGGCGACGACCGGGAAGGGGCACTCGCGGAGGGCCCGGACGACCTGGCCGGTCATCCGGTTGAAGTCGAGGAGCTCGGCGGTGTCGAGGGAGAGGGTGGCGCCGATGATCTCGTCGACGTCGCCGCCGGAGCAGAAGCCGCGGCCCTCGCCGTCGAGGACGAGCGCGCGGACGGTCCGTTCGCGGGAGAGCTCGGCGAGGAGGTCACGCAGGTCGGCGTAGGCGCCGAAGGTGAGGGCGTTGAGCTTCGCGGGGCGGGCGAGGGTGACGGTGGCGACGCCGCGGTCGATGGCGAGGCGCAGATGCCGCCAGTCCGCGGTGCGGGGGGCGGAGCCGGTGAAAGGGCTCATCGGGAAGGGCCTCCTTCCTCCGTTCGGAGGGTATCACCGTACTGTGACTGTCGTCACGAGTGCGCGATAAAGGAGGGGTGAGGGCTGGCCGCCCTAGGTCCTGGGGAGCGTGTGACGGAGGTCCCGGGCGCTGAGGGAGGGGCGCCTCTGGAGGGAGAAATTACAGCTCGTAAGGTTGAAACCAGGACGTCTCGGGATGCCCCCGCCCACTCGGGACGCCCCGCCCGCCGCCCCCACTCGGTGAAGGGAGCCCTGCCCTCCATGCCCGAAGCCACCGGACCTGCCCCGTCCGGGCCCCCCGGCGCGGCCGCCTCCTGGCGTATCCAGCTGCCGCACACCACCGCCGCCGTGCCGATCGCCCGTGCCCTGATCCGTACCGCGCTCACCGACATCGACCCCGGGGCCGCCGACCGCCCCGACTGCGACACGGCCGAACTCCTCACCGCCGAGCTCGTCGCCAACGCCGTCGAGCACACCGGGGGCCGCGGCCCCATCGAGCTCGTCGTCGAGCTGCTCCCGGGGCTGGGCGGCTGCCAGATCGAGGTCCACGACCCCGAGCCCAGCCGCCCCGGCGAGCTCGTCTGCCCCGAACCGGGGACCGAGGTCGACCCCTGGCAGGAGCACGGCCGCGGCCTTCTCCTCATCCGCGCGCTCAGCAGCGACTGAGGACACCGCCCCACCGCCCACGGCAAGGCGGTCTGGTTCACCCTGCCGGGGATACCGGCCCAGCGCCGCCCGGCACCGTGACCGGGCACGCGCGCGTGTACATGTACCCGTAAAGGGGATTACGCCGTCGGGCCGGCCAGCGTCGCCACCATGACCGCCTTGATGGTGTGCAGCCGGTTCTCGGCCTCGTCGAAGACGACCGAGTGGTCCGACTCGAAGACCTCGTCGGAGCACTCCAGCTCGGTCAGGCCGTGCCGGGCGTGGATGTCCCGCCCGACCGCCGTACCGAGGTCGTGGAAGGCCGGCAGGCAGTGCAGGAACTTGACGTCCGGGTTCCCGGTGGCGCGCAGGACGTCCATGGTCACCGAGTAGGGGGCGAGGGCGGCGATCCGCCCGTCCCAGACCTCCTTGGGCTCCCCCATGGAGACCCAGACGTCCGTGGCCACGAAATCGGCGCCCCTGACCCCCTCCGCGAGGTCCTCGGTGAGGGTGACGGTGGCGCCGCTGACCTCGGCGAGCTTGCGGGCGGCGGCGACGACGTCCTCGGCCGGCCAGTACGCCTCGGGGGCCACGATCCGTACGTCCATGCCGAGCAGGGCGCCGGTGACCAGGTAGGAGTTGCCCATGTTCATCCGGGCGTCGCCGAGGTAGGCGAAGGCGATCGTGTCCAGCGGCTTGTCCGTGTGCTCGGTCATGGTGAGCACGTCGGCGAGCATCTGGGTGGGGTGCCAGTCGTCGGTGAGCCCGTTGAAGACCGGGACGCCCGCGAACGCGGCGAGCTCCTCGACCGCGGCCTGGCTGTCACCCCGGTACTCGATGCCGTCGAACATCCGGCCGAGGACGCGGGCGGTGTCCTTGACCGACTCCTTGTGGCCCAGCTGGGAGCCGGACGGGTCCAGGTAGGTGGTGGAGGCGCCCTGGTCGGCGGCGGCCACCTCGAAGGCGCAGCGCGTGCGGGTCGAGGTCTTCTCGAAGATCAGGGCGATGTTCTTGCCCCGCAGCCGCTGGACCTCGGCGCCCGCCTTCTTGGCGGCCTTGAGCTCGGCCGAGAGCGCGATCAGGGCGCGGAACTCCTCGGCGGTGAAGTCCAGCTCCTTGAGGAAGTGGCGGCCGATGAGGTCTGTGGCCATGGGACGCGCTCCTATGGGTACGGTCGTGGGACGTGTGCGGGACGGTCGGAGGACGACGGTCGGGGACGGTTGGAAGTGTATACGCATGTAGGCATTTCTATACAGCCTGCATTTCTGTACGGCCTCGCTCCCGGGACTCAGGCGGCATCTCGCTCCACCGGGCAGCTCATACAGCGCGGGCCGCCCCTCCCCCGGCCCAGCTCGCTGCCGGGGATCTCGATCACCTCGATGCCCTGCTTGCGCAGAAACGTGTTCGTGGTGGCGTTCCGCTCGTACGCGACGACCACACCCGGCTCCACGGCGAGCACGTTGCAGCCGTCGTCCCACTGCTCCCGCTCGGCCGCGTGCACGTCCTGCGTCGCCGTCAGGACGCGGATCTCCCGGAGCCCGAGCGCCTCGGCGATCGCGCTGTGCATGTGCTCCGGCGGATGGTCGGTCACCCGCAGGGGCTGACCCGCGTCCCCCGGCTCGATCGTGTACGAGCGGAGCATCCCGAGGCCCGCGTACTGGGTGAACGTGTCCTGGTCGACCATCGTCATCACCGTGTCCAGGTGCATGAACGCGCGCCGCTTCGGCATGTCGAGCGCGATGATCGTGCGCGCCGAACCGGCCGCGAACATGCCCCGGGCCAGCATCTCCACCGCCTGCGGCGTCGTCCGCTCGCTCATCCCGATGAGCACGGCGCCGTTGCCGATGACGAGGACGTCGCCGCCCTCGATGGTCGACGGGTAGTCGGCCTGCCCCTCCGACCAGTGGTGGAAGGCCCCCGCCTCGGTGCCCGTGAAGAGCGGGTGGTGCTTGTAGATCGCCTCGAAGTGGACGGTCTCGCGCTGCCGGGCCGGCCAGCGCATCGCGTTGATCGACACGCCGTCGTAGATCCAGGCGGAGGTGTCCCGGGTGAAGAGGTGGTTCGGCAGCGGGCCGAGGAGGAAGTCGTCCAGGTCCAGGGCGTGGAAACGGACCGAGGTCGGCTCGCGGTGCGCCGCCAGGAACTCCCGCTTCGTCATCCCGCCCACGAGCGCCTCCCTCAGCGCGACCGCGTCGAGCGAGTCGAACGCGGCGCGGAGGTGGTCGGCGGCGAGCGGCCCGTACTCCTTCTCGTCGAAGACCCGGTCGAGCACGAGCGCGCGGGCGGCCGGCACCTCCAGGGCCTCGCTCAGCAGGTCCCCGAAGAGATGTACCTCCACCCCCCGGTCCCGAAGGACGTCCGCGAAGCCGTCGTGCTCATGGCGGGCCCGGCGCACCCACAGCACGTCGTCGAAGAGGAGGGCGTCCTTGTTGCTGGGGGTGAGCCGCTTCAGCTCCAGATCGGGGCGGTGCAGGATGACGCGGCGCAGCCGCCCGGTCTCGGAATCGACGTGGAATCCCATGCGCCCATCCTGACGGAGCGGGGCGGCCGGGGCCTGCGTTTCGGAGGAGGCGGGGGTGGTCGGGGTCGGGGCCTGGAGCGTGGTCGCGGTCGTCCTCGCGGTCTGCGCCGTCCTCGCGGTCTGCGCGGTCCTAGCGGTCAGGTGAACCGCCCCCATGCCGCGACCACGAGGATCGCCGCCACCAGGCCGCCGATCAGCATCCCCGCGCGGCGCAGGAAGCGGCGGGTGTAGCCGCTGCCGGGGTCGTCCGGGTGGGGGCCGGAGGGCCGGGGTGCGGGAACTCCCGGTCGGGCGGGCCCCCGGGGCACTCCGTACGCCTCCTTGAGGAGAGTGAGCCAGACCGTCTCCGGCAGGCCGGGCCGCTCGCCGTCGACGATCAGCCAGAAGGTCTCACGCGCGGACGGCACCGGGCTCGTACGGAGCCGGGAGAGCAGCGCGGCGACCGTGCCGGCCGGGGCGTCGCCGCCGCCGAGGAGCGGGCGGACCGCCCAGCGGTACAGCTCGGCGGCGTTGGCCGCGCGCTGCTCCCCCGACGGGTCGGAGGGGTCGGCATCGCCGCCCGGGGGCGCCACGGCCCAGAAGTCCTGGCCGAGGGCCACCTCGCACAGCTCCCTGCGCAGCGGATGCTCCCAGGACGGGAGACGGCGGGCGGTCTCGCGCAGGAGAAGGGTGAGGACGACGTACGCCTGCGTGCGGCGCAACGCGTCGAGCAACTCGCGGCTGCCGCCCCGCTCGACGAGCTCGCGGGCCTCGTCCACGGTGCGCACCATCGGCAGCTTGTGCACGAGCCCGGTCTCGACGTCCCGCTCCCGCCCCCGCACCCTGGCCCAGGTCCTCCCGGCTGCCGCCCCGGGCCCGGTCCACTCCGGCGGGACCTGGGGCAGCACGGGGCGGGGGTACGGGTCGGCCCCGGGGCGGTGCGACGGCTCTCCGGGAGCGGCCCCGGGGCGCTGGGACGGCTCCGGCGGTATGGACCCGGGCCGTTGCGACGACTCCGCCGGGGTGGACCCGGGCCGTTGAGAAGGCTCCGACGGTGTGGACTCGGGCCGGTGCGAAGGCTCCGGCGGTGTGGACCCAGGCCACGGCGAAGACTCCGGCGATACGGTCCCAGGCCACGGCGGAGGCTCCGGCGATACGGTCCCAGGCCACCGCGACGGCTCCGGCGGTACGGACCCGGGCCGCTGCGACGGCTCCGGGGCGGGGCCGCCCGGGGTGGTCTGGCGGGGGTCCGGTTCGTTCGCCTCCTGTCGGTACGGGGGCGTCCTCGGGGCCGTACCGACGGGGTCGTTCGGGTCCGGGCGGGTTTCTTCCGTGGCCGGGAGGGGTGGGGCCTCCGGCTGCGGGTCCTGGCGGAACCACAGGTCGGGGCGCTCCGCGGGGCCGGGGCGGGCCGTTCCCCCGGGATCCCCGGGCTGGTCCTCCGCGGTCCGGCCGCCCGACGCCCAGCCCCACCGCCGTCCCGCGGGCTTCCGGGCCGGGGCCTCCGGTGCGGCCGGGGTCACGTCGTCACGTGGCGCGCGGCCGTCCAGGGCGCCGAGGGCGCGCGTGGCCGTGTCCAGGAGGGGGCCGCGGCGGGCGGCGAAGGCCGCGTGGAGGGCGCTGCCGACCGCGTACTCGCCGCCCTCGCCCTCCGCGACCCCCCGCAGGTGGTGGCGGACGAGCCGGGCCGCGATCTCCTCCGCCCGGTCGCCGCTCCGCTCGCGCGGGTCGACGCGGCGGCGCTCGGTGTTACGGCTCGCCGCACCGGACCAGCGGCCGACGAACACGTACCGGAGCGCGGGGAGTTCGAGGGTGTCGTGGGTGGCGAAGGTCCACCGGCGGTCGGTGAGCGTCCCGAACATGCTGTGCAGCCCCCAGAGCACGGGGCAGGCGGTGTCGCCCTGTTCGTCGAGGACGGTGAAGCGTTCGTCGGGGTGGCGGAGCAACTCCGCGACGGCTCCCGTGAGTTCCTCGGAGGCGTACGCCAGGGTCTGGTCGAGCTCCGCCTGCCCCCGGCCGGTCGCCGGGACGAGGACCTCCTCCGGAACGACCGGCAGCCGCCCCCGCACCCGGGCCGCGTCGATGTCCGCGCCCTCCCAGGTCCAGGCGTGGAGCCCGAGGCAGGTGGCGGGTTCGAGGAGTTCGGGTGAACCGACGAGGGCGTGGCAGAGCACGGAGGTCCCGCCTTCGGCGTCCTTGAGCGGGAGGCGCCGGATCAGCATCACCTCCGCGCGCCGCTGGAGCCGGATCAGGGCCGGCCGGGTCTCCTCGCCGCTGGCGCGGAGCACGGGCCCCGAGGTCCGGAAGAGGTTCTCCGCCTCGTCGCGGGGCCCCGACCAGGCGACCGGTCCGAAGCCCGTGCTGCCGGTGAGGTTCTCGCTGTCCCAGCGGAAGACGATCTGGTCGACCTCGTTCTCCGACCGTGTCATCGGACGATCCCCTCTCCGGGCCCCTCGGGCCCCACGGATTCCGCCCCGGGCAGCAGCCCGCACATGGCGAAGAGCGAAAGCAGTGGTGCGAGGACCCGGCGCGGCCGGGCCCCGTGCGGGAACCGGTCGCCGCGGGCCTGCCCGCCGGTCGCGGCGACGAAGTGCAGGGTGCAGTCCGCGCAGTCGTCGAAGGGCTTGAGCCAGGCGGCGCTGGCGTGCTGGGCGAGGAAGGCGTACGCGTCCCGGCTCTCGGCCCGCGCGGCGGCGGGGTCGTGACCGGCGGGCAGGGCGCGGCCGAGCCAGCGGTCGACGACCGGTTCGAACCGCACCAGGTCGCTCTTGTTGACGGCGAGCGCGGCCGGCGCGGCGACGAGTCCGCCGCGCTGCCGGGGAATGCGGTTCAGGACGGTGGCGAAGGCCTCGTCGCCGAGCTCGCGCCGGCGCAGCCCGCTCTGCTCCCGCACGGGGTTGAGCGACGAAAGCCGGAGCGCGCGCAGCGGGTCGAGGACGAAGACGAACGCGTCGACGCCCATGAGGAACCGGCCGACCTCACTGTCCTGGGCGAGGTCCTCGCCCGCGAGGTCGAAGAAGACGACGGGCCGGGGTGGCGCGCCGCCCGCCGAGACGAGGAGACCGTCGGCGAAGCGCGCGAAGGTCTGCTGTCCGGTGCGGGCCAGCTGCCGTCCCTGCTGGAGGCTCTGCACGCGCTCCCGCAGATAGGTGCGGTGCGCGTCGGGGTTGAGCGGCCGGCATTTCAGTCCGTACGGTTCGAGGCCGCCGAGTTCGACCTCGCCGAGCATGGCGGCGAGGAGGTGGGTCTTGCCGACGGAGGAGCTGCCGACGAGGGCGATGGAGAGCGGCTCCCCGTTCGTGAGGTAGGGCACGGGGAGTTCGTGCCCCTCGTCGCCGTCCCGCGTGTGGGGGCACAGGTGGTACGCCTTGCGCAGGGCGTCCGTGCGGTGGCCGGGCCGGCGTTCGGCGCTGAGGTCGAGCGGGATCCGGTTGCCCTTGGCGTCGATGGTGACGAGGAGCCGTTCGTCGTACTCGACGGGGAGCAGGCAGTGCGGGCACATCCGGCTCCGTGACGGCGGCGCCGGTACGGGTTCGGGCGCGGGCGCGGCGGGGCGGGCCGCCGCCTCGCCGCCGCCGCCGAAGACCCGGCGGAACACGGAGGTACGCGAGGGCCGCGCGTCCCGGACGGAGGGCTCTGGGGTCTCCCCCACCACTCCCGCACCCGGCGGGGATCCCCCGGACAGGGCGCGTTTCCGTGCGATCTGGGTGTCGTACTCGGCGCGCCACCGGTCGAGCGGGTCCGCCGCGCCGACGCCGGCGGCGAGCGGGTCGGGCACGTTCAGGAGCCGCAACAGCTCGGCCGGTTGCGGGCGTTCCGCCGCCTGCGGGGAGAAGAGACCGCTGTGCTCGAGGGCGGCGAGGCGGCGGTAGTCGGCCAGGTCGGCGGGGGGTCCTTCACCCCGGTCGGGGCGGCCGGAGAGCAGGGAGTAGGCGAGCTCGGCGACGGACCACAGGTCGTCGCGCGGATCGGCGGCGCCGAGCCCCGCGCGCTGCTCGGGCGACGCCCAGGGGGCGGCGCCGAAGGGGCGGCGCGCCTCCCCGGCGCGCAGCGCCGCGTACGGTTCGCAGAGCCGTACGCGCGCCCCGTCCCACCGTACGGTGTCGGGGGTGATGGCCCGGTGGACGAGGCCGAGGTCGCCCAGGAGGCGGACGGCGAGGGCGAGTTGGCCGGTGATGGCCTCCGGGGCGTCGGCGCCGAGGTGTCCCGCCCAGGCGGAGAGGGGTCGCCCGCCGGGGGGCCGGTACAGCACGAAGGGCTCGGCGGCGGTCAGGTCGAAGCCGACGATCCGGGGGAGCACGGCGACGAACTGGGCCGTGCCGTAACGCCGTTCGAGGGCGACGGCGGCCGCCACCTCCCGCTCCAGGAGCCCGTACGCCTGGGGGTCGCCGTGCGACGAGGTCAGCCGGTACTGGACGACCGGCACCGAACCGGCCCCCAGGACCGCCCGGCGCGCGAGGACACCGGGGCGGTCGGGGGGCTTGCGGTCCTCACCGAAACGCACGGCGAAGCGGAGCCGCGCCTCCTGCGGGGTCAGGAACTCCAGCTCCTGGTAGTACGGGTGGGGTGGCGGGCTCGGCCGGCTGAGGTGGTCGGGGTGGTCCGGGCCGAGGGGGTGACGGGGGTCGGCCGGGCCGGCCGGGTCGGTCGGTCGGTTCGGGTCGGTCGGTCGGTTCGGGTCGGTCACGTTTCTCCCGCCTCCTCGGCGCGGACGGTGTGCACGACGTCCGCGCGCAGCGGTACGAGACGGAGGATTCCGGCGTGGCGTCCCGCACCGGTCCACACGACGTCCTCGGCGGTGCCCCGCCAGATGTCGTTCCCCGCGGCCCCGCTCCGCATCGCCTCGGGCACGAAGCGGACCTGCCGGGCGGCGAGCGGGTCGTGCGAGAGCAGCCGCAGGTGTTCGGGGCCGCAGAGCGCGACCGTACGGAGGGGGTCGTCCTCGGACAGGATCAGCAGGGCCACCGCGTCGGGGGCGACCCCAGTGAGCCGGGCGGCGTCGGGCCGGTCGGAACGGTCGGTGAAGGCGGCGGGGCCGGACAGCGCGTCCGGGTCGCGGAGGCCGTCGTAACGGGGCGGCGGCGAGGCTGCCACATCGCGTTCGAGACGGAGACGCGTCTCGTCCAAAAGCTCCGCGATCCGCTGCTCGTGGACGGCCGGCGTGAGGGCGCCGGGGTCGCGTTCGATGCCTGCCCAGCACCGGTCGAGGATCAGGAGGGTGCCGGTGACCAGATCGCCGACGAGCGTGTCGACGAGCAGGGGCCCGCCGTCCCCGTACCGCCGCTCGAGCCACGCGGGCGCGGGGAGGGACGGGGTGCCGCCGAGCGGGGGCGGGGCGATGGGCGGGGCCGTCGACGAGGGCACGTCCGGAGTCGGGGCCGGGGTCGGGTGCGGAACCGGGGCCGGGGTCGGAGTCGGGGTCGGTGCTGAGGTCCGTACCGGCGGAAGGTCCTCGTCCATGTCGGACCAGACGTCCTCCTCCCCTCCGTCCGTCCAGTCCTCCCAACTCCAGGACGTCGTACGGCCGTCCGTGGCCGGTGACGGTACGGCCTCCCGTACGGCCTCCGGCGCGGCCTCCTTCTCCGGCGGCGCGGCCGATCGCGCGTACGACGGCCCCTGCCCGTACGCCTGCCCCCGCGCGTCGGCCGTCTCCGCGAGCCCGCGGAGCAGCCGGGCGACCGCCCCCGCCCCGGCCGAGCAGTGGTGCCGTACCTCGGCGAAGAGCCAGTCGTGCACGGCGGTCGTGACGACCAGGGCCTCGGTCTCCCGCAGGATCCGCCGGGCCTCCTCCGGGTCCGCCCGCTCCCACCAGTCGTCCACGGCCCGGCTCCAGTCGCGCAGCGCGAGCAGGACGACGGCCGTGACCGACCCGGCGAGTGCCACGGCCCCCAGCCAGGGCGGTGGGCCGAGGAACCCACCGAGTCCCGCCCCGACGAGGCCGCCGAGCATCCCGCCGACGAGCCGGGGCGCCGCCCCCGTGGCCCCGCCGCCGTCGATCCGCCCGTCCGGGGAACGGTTGGGCCTGCGCCGCAGCATCAGATGGGCGAGCCCCGCGGCGAGCACGCCCACGGCCGGGCCGAGGGACCAGCCGAGGACCGGCCAGAGCCCGGCGAGCAGGGCGAGGACCCCGGTCACGACGAGGGCCACGGGGCGTGAGCCGCCGGCCGTGAACGGGTACCGGCCACCGAGCCTGCGCAGCCGCTCCGGCCCGCAGATCACGTCGAGCCGGGCGAGCCGGGCGGCGCTGCCGACGGGCGCGGTGCGCGCGGCGAGCGCGGAGAGCCGGGCCGCCACGGAGCGGAGCGGGAGCCCCTTGCCGATCAGGTCGTGGGTGTGGTCGCGCAGGGCGGGGACGACTCCGGTCCGGGACATCTCCCGTGGCATCTCCGGCAGTTCGACCCCCCGGTCGCGGAGCACGCCCCGGTGCTCGGCGGTGAGCCTGCTGCCGCCCGCGGCGCCGAAGGCGTCCGCGACGGCGGTACGGAACCGGGCCAGCTCCTCCGTCGCCCGCTCGATGTCACCCGGCAGGTCGACGGTGAGGCCGACGCCGGTGAACAGCCCCGCCGCGCCCCGTACCCGCTGATAGCCGTCGACGGCGTCTTCCACGGCCTCGTCGCAGGCGGCGAGCCGGGCCCCCGCCCTGCCCTGCGGCGGGAGCCAGCGGTGTCCGGCGAGGGAACGCGGCACGCCCTCGTCGAGGAGCAGCCCGAGGGCGCCCGGCAGCTGCTCGGCGGAGGCGGAGGCGGGCGCGGTGCCGGCTGGGACGTCCGGGCCGGTCAGTCCTTCCACCGCCTGCCGCCAGGCGCGCGCCCGCGCCTCTTCGGTGAGGTCGTGACCTGCACCTTGGGGTCGTGTTTGGCGACCGTGAGGGAGCCGTCGGTGGCGATGGGCGGGATGACCACGGTCAGGTCGGCGGGCGGCTTGCCGGCGGTGCCGTGCTCGATCCGGGCGCAGCGGGCGGCGGCGAAGGTCTCCTGGAGCGCCTTGTCGATCTCGGCGGAGGTGTCGACGACCCGCATGCGCGGGACGGAGCCGGGGACCTCGGAGCAGGCACTCCGGTAGCCGCCCTCGGCCATGGCGGTGAGAGCGGCGCGGTCGATCTCCTTGCCGAAGCCGAGGGGCCAGATCTGCACGCCGGCGGTCCGGGCGCGGGCGAGTTCCTCGGTGAGCCGCCGCGCCCCGTTGGACTGGCGGCTCTCGCGGTCGGAGCCGTACTCGGGGCTGTCGGCGACATCGAGTCTGCCGTCGGTGAGCAGGAAGACGACCTTGGGGGTGGCGGGCTTCTTCGGGGTCCCCGCGCCGGTGAGGCGGGTGACGGCCTGGCGGATGGCCGCGGGGAAGTCGGTGCCCGGTCCCATACGGGCCGGGTTGCGCCGCAGCAACTCCTGTACGCAGTCGCTGAGTCGCTCCCGCCCGGCCGCGTCGACGGCGGCGAGCGGGCACACCTCGCGTACGGGCGACTGGCCGGGCTTCTCCGAGCTGCCGAAACCGATGACGGTGGCCCGGGAGCGCTCCGATATCTCGCCCTGGCCGATCAGCGCCGCCGCCTCCGTCTCGCGCGCCAGGTCCTCGTCGGCGAGGCTCGCCGACTGGTCCACGACGACGGCGAAGTCGATCGGGTCGGGTTCTTCGGCGGGATCGGTGGGCGCGGCGGGCGCGGCGGGATCGGCGGGCGCGGCGGGATCGGCGGGCGCGGTGGGCGCGGTGGGATCGGCGGGCGCGGTGGGCGCGGTGGCGGTTTTGTCGGCGGGGGTACGGGGCGCGCCCGAGGCGGTGGGCGTCGCGAACGGGCCGGAGAGCGCGAGGAGCGCCCCGGCGAGGAGCAGGGCGCCCCCCTTGTCGGTCCACTGCATGTTCTCTCTCACCACAGTTCGCTGAAGAGGGCCAGGAGGGCGCCGAGCACGAGCGCGCAGACGCCCAGGCGCAGCCATCGGTACTTCGCCGCGAGCACGAGCCCGTGCACGCTGGCCTGTTCGAGGAGCCAGCCGGTGGCGTCCGCGCCGGACGCGGAGAGCCGCTCGCGCAGCGCGGGCTCGGACGGGCCCGCCGCAAGGGCGCGGAGCAGTGTGCGGTCGGCCCCGATCCGGGTGCGGGGCAGCACCACGGAGACGAGCATCAGAACCCCCGCCGTCCACAGCGCGCCCGCCACAAGCAGGAACGCGAGCCCGGCGCCGGCGGAGGGCAGCGGGCCGCGGTCCGCGGAGAACACGACGGCGAGGAAGGCGAGCGCGCCGGAGAGCAGGATCGCGGCCTTGGTGTCGGCGCGTCCGATGTCCTCCCGGACGGTGGTGAGCAGCCGCTCGGCCATGAACCGGAGCTCTTCGGGGGGTAGGGGGGCGGGGGGTGGGACGGGGGTGGGGCCAGGGTCGAGGGACGGTACGGGGGTGGGGGACGGCGCAGGAGTCGGTGCGGCGGTGGGGGTCGGCGCGGGGGCGGGGCCAGGGTCGAGGGACGGTACGGGGGTGGGGCCGGGGGCGGGGCTCGGGCCGGCGTCCTCGGCGGGTCCGGGGGCCGGCGCTGGGGTCTCCCCCGGGCTCGGCGTCGCGGCGGGCGGGGGCGTCATGCGTCGTCCCAGTCGTCGAACTCGGCGCTGGGCCTGGCCGGGCGGGCGGGGCGCGGGGAGCCGTCGCGCCGTTCGCGGTCGTACGGGTCGTCGCGGTCGTACCGGTCGTACCGGTCGTACCGGTCGTTCCGCTCGTACGCGTCGCGCCGCTCGTACGGGTCCTCCTCGTACCGGTCGCGGCCGTCGTCGTCGCGCTCCCGCGGCCGGCTCCGGTCGCGGTGGTCGCCGTCGCGGTCCCGCTCCCGTTCCCGCTCGGAGCCCGACTCGACCCGGGTCGGCTCGTAGACCCGGGGGGCGTCCGCGTGCTCCTCGTCCCAGTCCGGGCGGCGCGGTTCCGGGAGCGCGTCCTCCAGGGCGAGGCGGCGCCCCGGGGCGCCGCCCGAGGGGTTGAGCACCCGGTCGGTGATGCCGTCGAGGACGGTGCCGGTCTGGGTCCGCAGGTACATGAGGACCTGGTACATCTGCTCGCCGATGTCGTGCCGTTCCAGAACGCCGGTGTCCAGGAGCCGGTTGAAGACGGCCAGGTAGTCCTCCTGGCTCTCGCGCCGCTCCCGCTGGAGCTGGGTGCGGATCTCCCACTGCTTGTCGGGGTGCGTCGCCATGTGGTGGGCGATCTGGGCCAGGTCGCCGCGCCGGAAGAGGGCCTCCAACTCGCGGGCGCGGTCGGCGACGCGGACCCGGTCGGCGGCCTCCCGGCGCCGCTCCGCCTCGGCGACGCGCTCGTCGGCCTCCATGGTGACGCCGACCCTGTCACGGCGTGAGACCTCGGCCTTGACGGAGGCGTCGAGGTCGATGAAGACGAGGACGCGGGTCCGCAGCCCGATGTCCCGGCCGAAGCTGAGACGTCCGGCGCTCAGCTCCTCCCGCACCGCCTCGTCGGCGCGCTGCGCCTCGGTGATCCGGAACCTCCTGGAGAGCCTGCGCAGGCCGTCGAGGAGTTCGTCGTGGAGCAGCTCGGCGACGTCCTCGACCTGTTCGCGGACGACGAGGTGCGGGTCGGTCACCACCCACTGGACCTTGGCGACGGCCTCGAAGAAGACGCCGTCCCCCGCGGCCGGCAGCTGGAGCCTGAACTCGGTGACGTTCCGGCCGAGTTGCACTTCGAAAACGGTGTACGGGGAGCCGAACAGGGGCTTGTTCACGTCCTCCGTACGGTCCGGCCACACCACCCGGTGGCCGCCGTTGCGGTAGAGGAGCACGGCGGCGACCCGGCCGCTCCGGCGGCGGTACGGGGGCGCGTACTCCCCGATCAGCGGCCCGCGCGGACGCCCGCCGGAGGCTTCCCCGGCCCTCGGTCCCTGGAACTGGTTCCGTACGCGTGCCTGCCCCTGGTCCTGCCGGCGGTCCGGGTCCGGGTCCGGCCCCTGCGCCGGGCCCCGGTCCGGGTCCCGGTCCTCGTCGCCGCGGCCGCCGCCGCGCCGACCGTCGCCCCGCCCCTCGTGGCGCTGCCGTTCCTGCCGCTGCCCCTCGTACCGCTGCTGCCCCTCGTACCGCTGCCGCTCCCGGCCGTCACGACCGCGCTCCTCGCGTCCCCTGTCGTCCTGGCGCGCCCGCTCGTCCGGCCGCGCGTTCCTGTCCTGCTCGGGCCCGGTCATCGGTTCGCTCCTTCCGTCACGGCGTCCCACATCCGGCGCGCCGCGGCTCTGTCCAGGGGCCGGTCGCGGTCCCGGACCAGTTCGTTCAGCAGGCCCCTGAGCCGGTCACGGTCCCGGCGGTCCACCGCGAGGCGGGGCAGGAAGGCGCAGACGTGCCCGACCGACTCCGGGTCCTTCGCGGCCCGCCGGAGCAGACCTCCGAGCGCTTCGAGGGCCGCCTCCCCCGAGCGGGCCGTGGTGAGCGTGTGCCGCAGCAGTGACGCCAGCTCCGGTGCGAGGTCGGGGCGGGTCGCGAGGAGGGCGACGAGCAGGGGGCGGGCGGCGTGGCCGTCGAGTTCGGGGACCTCCCGCAGCCCCCAGAGGTGGGTGGTGCGGGTGCTCAGGGCGCGGATGACGGCGAGGTGGACCAGATTGGCCAGGTTCTGGCGCCCGTCCTCCAGCCACTGCCGGAGCCGTCGGAGTACGGGCGCGGGTTCACCGGAGGCGAGCAGCCGCGCCACGCTGAAGGAGGCGGGCACGAGCACGTCGATGTCGGTCGCCTCGCGGGCCCTGACGACCCGGGCGAGGGCGTCGAGCGAACCGGGGACGCCGCCCGCCGCCAGGACGTAGCCGTGGGCGAGCAGTGCGGTCCTGACGAGCGCGTCGTCGCCGGACCCGGCCCAGTCCTTGAGTACGGCGGCGACGGCGGGCCGGACGCGCGGGTCGCGGGCGGCCTCGGCGAGCGCGGTGGCGGCGGCCATGCGGGCGACCGGTTCGTCGGTCACGGCGAGCGGCACCACCAGCTCACGGAAGCCGTGGATCCAGTCCCAGGAGCAGAGCACGCCCGCCGCGACGGAGGCCCGTACCCACACCTCGGGGCGCGGGTCGTCGCAGAGCGACCGCAGCCAACGGGCCACCGGGCCACGGACGTTGTGGTAGCCGTGCCAGACCTCGCCGAGGACGGCGGCCGCGAGGGCCTGGCCCTGGAAGTGGACGGCGCGCACCGGCACTTTGGCCGGGCCGAGGTCCAGCTCGCCGTCCTCCAGGACGGCACGGGCCTGGACCGGCCGGTGCTCGGCGTGGGTGCCGAACAGGCGTCGGCCCGGGGCGTGTTCGGGGTCGAGGGTGACCGCGAGTTCCCAGGCGAGGAGTTCGGCGGCCTCGGCGGCGAGGCTGTAGGCGGAGCCGTTGAAGACGGCGACGGCGATACGGAACGCCCCGGCGTTCAGGGCCGGCTGGGCCTCGGGGAGCGCGCCCGGGCGGTCGGCGCCCGCGAACCACTCGCGGGCCTGGGAGCGTACGAACGAGGCGCATTCGACGAGGAGTTGCCCGTCGGTCATCTCGCCGCGCCAATGTCGGGCGAGGTGGTCGGCGAGCCGGGCGGCCTCGCGCGGGCGCAGCTCCTCCAGGCCCAGGGCGCCGACGACGTCCGGCCGTGCGGCGCGGGCCCGCGCGGCGCCGAGGGCCTCGTCGGACTCGGCGCGCAGCAGGTGCCAGAGGTGGCGGTGGAGGACCTCGTCCGCCGGCGGCGGCGCACAGTACATCCCGTACCGTCCGCGCAGCAGCCGGTCCGCGAGCTCCCCGTTCTCGACGAGGACGACCCCGTACGCGTCCCGTCCCCGCAGCAGGTCGCCGAAGCGGTCCAGATGGAGTTCGGAGAGGCGGGTGAAGGAGCGGCGGGCGGCGGCGGTGTGCTCGCCGCGCCCGGAGCGTGTGGGGTGCGGCTCGCTCTCGGCGCGTACGTCCTCGGCGAGCAGTTCGAGGAGGTGGCCGCCGCTCTCCTGGAGGGCGTCCTCGGTGATCTCGTCGACGCCGTGGCGCGGGTCGAGGCGGAAGACCTTGCCACCGGTCAGTTCGTCGAGCAGGGCGAGCGCGGTGGCCTTGCGGCCGCTGCCGGGTTCGCCGCACAGGACGAGGACCCGGTGGTCGCGGAGCCGGTCCCGCATGCGCCGGTAGCCGGAGGTCGCGCAGTACACCCGGCCGAGGTGGTCGAGCGTCTCCGGCGGGACGGGGCCCTGTACGAAGTGCGAGGAGCGGTCGGAGCCGTACAGGGCGAAGATCTGGTTGCCCTCGAAGACGGTGCCGTCGCCGTGGATGGTGGTGAGGCGGTCGGCGCCGCCGCCGGCCCAGGTGCGGACGGCCCGGCGCGCGGTGGCGGCGCCGCCGGTGTCGCTCTCGCCGCCGAGGGGCCCCCGGTCGGCGGCGGCGAAGACGCTGGGTTCGCGCGGCTGTTCGCCGGTGGAGTCGGACCTCTCGGGCCCGCGCCCGCCCTCACGACCGGCGCCACGGTCCGAGCCGCGATCCGAGCCGCGGTCCGAGCCGCGGTTCGGGCCCCGATCCGCACCTCGGTCGCCTCGGTCGGCGCCCCGGCCCGATGTGTCCGTCCGGTCGGTGTGGCCCTGCCCCTGTCCCTGTCCGGCATCCGGGGAGTCGTTCTGCGGCGAAGACTCGTCCTCGTCACTCACTCCGCCTCACCCGCCGCGGCCTCGCCGGCTCCGGCTCCGGCCCCGGCTCCGGTCCCGGCATCCGGCGCCGCGCTCTTGCGGATGCCGGTGAAGCCGCCGTGGATGGTGTTGCCGTGGACGTCGAGCAGGTCGCCGCCGACGTGGTACGTACGGTTCCCTCCCCCGGTCCGGGGCGTTGGGCCGTCCCCCCGCGACGGCCCAACGCCGGTCCGTGACCCCCCTGCCCCTGCCGGTACCACCGCCCGTTCCCCGTCGGGCGGCAGCTCCCCCTCGGGCCCGATGAGCGGCGGCGCGGGCCTGCGCGGTACGTGGAACCAGGCGGCCTCGTCGGTCTCCTTGGACCGAATGCGGGCCTGCCGGTAGTGGTCCGGCTCGACGTACCGCCCGCCCTCGGCGACCACGTTCACGTACAGCCAGTCGGAGACGACGACGAGGAGGGCGACCTCGGGCGTCTCGTTCATGATCCGCTTGGCCGGAGGGCTGTCGCAGAGCCGGGCCGCGAGGTCCACCGCCCGTCCGACGAGCCCGTGGCGGTCCTGGACGACGAGCCCCGCGTTCATGCCGATCCGCAGCCGCAGCGGCCGCGTCCGGCCCTGGTTGTGGGCGCGCAGGCTCTCGTACAGGGTGTCGATCCACCGTCCGACCATGAGCGTGGGCGGCACGTCGGGGCGCAGGGCGGCGAGGATGCCGTCCCCCCGGTCCTCCTGGTGGAAGGTGCCGGGCTCGACGCCGACGGAGCTGTACGCATCCTCGAACGCGGCGTACATCGCCGTGCGCTGGAGCTTCTTCTCGGCCATGGCCAGGGACCCTGATCCGCAGATGTCGCCGAAGACGACGAACCGGTGGATGCCGCCCGCTTCTGCGGCCACTTCTCCGCCCACTTGCCCGTTCACTCCCGCACTGCTCACTCGGACTCCCTGTGTGATGCCCTGGTGCCGTTTGTGCTGTGGTGGTGCGTGTCCAGACTGGCCGCGTTCCGCGGCCGGCGATGTAGCCGTTTACACAACCGGTGGAGATTCGTCCGCCGGGGCTGCGCCGGGGCGTGCGCGCCCCTCCGCGAGCAGGATCAGGACCCGCATGTCGATGACGACGACGGTGCGGTTCGCGGTGCGGACCACGTCCTGTTCCCGCAGCAGGCGCAGCGCCTTGGCCACTGCCTCCCGGGTGGCTCCGATGGCCGCCGCCAGGTCGTGCTGGGGTAGTGGAAGTTCGAGTACGGTCCCGGTGTCGGCCCGCCGTCCGGCACGTTCGGCCAGTTCGACGAGCCGGGCGGCGAGACGCTGGAGGACGGTCTCGGACGCGAGGGCGCGGCGTTCGACGTCGGCGCTGCGCAGCCGGGTGGCGAGCTGGCGCATGACGAGCGCGGTGGCGTGCGGCCGGGCGGCGAGGAAGTGCCGGAACCGGTCCCCGGAGATGGCCACGGCCTCGACCGTGCCGAGCGCGGTGACGCTGGCGCTGCGCGGGCGCCGGTCGACGGCGGCGAGGTCTCCGACGACCTCGCCGGCGCCGCGGAGGGCGAGGATGAGCCGCGATCCGCGCTCGGTGCCCACGGAGACGACGGACCAGCCGGAGAGGAGCGCGAGGACGAAGGCGCTGGTGTCGCGTTCGCGGATCATCACCTCCCCCGGTTCGTAGACGCGCCGGGCGCCCTCGGTGAGCAGGAACCGCCGGTCGGCCGCCGGGAGGGCGTGGAGGAAGGAGCGGTCCTGGCCGAAGAGACTCACCGTCCGCTCACCCCCGTACCGTCCTCGGGCCCTCCGGGGAAGACCGCCCACCGGTGATCGACCGGCGCGTTCGCGTGTGTGTTCTCACCTCATGTGTCGTGCCACGTCACGTTGTTGACGCTGCGTCACGTCATGGGGTGAAGAACGCTAGAGGGTGCGGAAGAAACGCGTCAACGGGCACGGGGGGCGCAGGGGAGCGCCGCGACCGGCCCCCCTGCGCCCCCCGGCCGGGGCCGTGCGCCGACCTCGCGGAGCCGGGTCGAACACCACGCGAAAGCAGTGCGAGAGCGACATGAAGACCTTGCGGAGACCACGCGAAGACCGCTGAGGCCGGCACGGGGGAGTCTCCGGCCGGGCCAGGTCCGGCGGGAGCCGGGCGGAAGCCGGAACGGAGCCGGGCGGAAGCCGGACCGGAGCCGGGCGGAAGCCGGACCGGAGCCGGGCGGGGCTGCGTGCAGCCCCGCCCGGCTCCGGGTCTCCCCGCGCGCCTCACCGCGTCAGAGTCTCGGGTCCACCGGTTCCGATTCCAGGGCCAGGACCGCGAAGACGGCCTCGTGGACGCGCCAGAGGGGTTCGCCTTCCGCCAGGCGGTCGAGGGCTTCGAGGCCGAGGGCGTACTCGCGGAGGGCCAGGGACCGCTTGTGGCCCAGGAAGCGCTGACGGAGGCGCTCCAGGTTCTCCGGGCGGGTGTACTCGGGGCCGTAGATGATCCGCAGGTACTCCCGGCCGCGCACCTTCACCCCGGGCTGCGCGAGCCGGCCCTTGGGGTCGCGGACGAGCGCCGCCAGCGGCTTGACGACCATGCCCTCGCCGCCCGCGCCGGTCATGTCGAGCCACCAGTCGATCCCGGCGCGTACCGAGGCCTCGTCGCCGGTGTCGACGACGAGCCGGCGGGTGAGCTGGAGCAGCCCGGTCGGGTCGTGCTCCACGAGCCGGTCGAGCCAGGCGAGCTGCTCGTCGTGAGGTACGGCGGCGAGCGAGCGTCCGGTCGCGGCGAGCAGCTGGAACGGGGCGAACCGCACACCCTCAAGCCCCTCGGTCGGCCAGCAGTACCTGCGGTACGCCTCCGTGAACGCCGCCGCGTCCGAGGCGCGCTCCCGCTGCTTGGCCAGCAGCCCGTCGATCCCTTCGACCCCGCGCGCCACCGCCTGTTCGAGGGCGGTGACGGCGCCGGGGAAGACGGCACCGGACGCGGCGCCGACCGCCGCGTACTGCGCGCGAAGCAGCCCGGCCGACTTGAGCGACCACGGCATCAGTTCGCCGTCGAGCAGCAGCCAGTCCGCGCCGAGCTCGTCCCAGAGCCCGGCGGCGCCGATCGCCGTGCGCAGCCGCCCGATGACCTCCTCGGTGACGGCCGGGCCCGCGGCGGAGCCGCTGACGGACTCCGTGAAGAAGGGCCGTCCCGTACGGGTGTACAGCGCGCCCGTCACCCCGTCGCCGTCCACGCCGAAGCGCTCGCGCGCCGCCTCGGCGTCCCGGCAGACCAGGGCCACGGCCCGGGAGCCCATGTGCTTCTCCTCGCACACGACCCGCTCGACGCCGTCCGCCCGGTACTGGGCGAAGGCCTCGGCCGGGTGCTCCAGGTAGCCCTCCTCCTTCGAGGTGGCGGTCGGTGCCATCGTCGGCGGCAGGTAGGCGAGCAGCCTCGGGTCGACCGCGAACCGGCTCATCACCTCAAGGGCCGCCGCCGCGTTCTCCTCCCGCACCGCGACGTTGCCGAGGTGCCGCGTCTCCACGATCCGTCGGCCGTGCACGTCCGCGAGGTCCAGGGGGCGCCCCTGGTGCCCGCCCGGCGCCTCGGTCGCGAGCGGCCGGGCCGGCTCGTACCAGACGCGCTCGGCCGGTACGTCGACGAGTTCGCGCTCCGGCCAGCGCAGCGCGGTCATCTTCCCGCCGAAGACCGCTCCGGTGTCGAGACAGATGGTGTTGTTGATCCAGGAGGTGTCCGGCACGGGCGTGTGCCCGTACACGACGGTGGCCCGCCCCCGGTAGTCCTCCGCCCACGGGTAGCGCACCGGCAGCCCGAACTCGTCGGTCTCGCCGGTGGTGTCCCCGTACAGCGCGTGCGAACGCACCCGCCCCGACGTGCGGCCGTGGTACTTCTCCGGCAGGCCGGCGTGGCAGACGACGAGGTTGCCGCCGTCGAGGACGTAGTGGCTGACGAGTCCTTCGATGAACCGGGCGACCTCGGCCCGGAACTCCTCGCTCTCCTGCCCCAGCTGCTCGATCGTCTCGGCGAGACCGTGCGTCTCCTGCACCTTGCGGCCCTTGAGCCAGCGGCCCAGCTTGTTCTCGTGGTTGCCGGGCACGCACAGCGCGTCGCCCGCGGCGACCATCGCCATCACCCGGCGCAGGACGCCCGGGGAGTCGGGCCCCCGGTCGACGAGGTCGCCGACGAAGACGGCCGTACGCCCCTCGGGGTGGTGACCGTCGACGTAACCGAGCTTCGCGAGCAGCGTCTCCAGCTCGGATCGGCAGCCATGGATGTCACCGATGATGTCGAAGGGTCCGGTGAGGTGACGCAGGTCGTTGAAGCGGCGCTCCAGGACGACCTCGGCCTCCTCGACCTCCTCGACGGACCGCAGCACGTGCACCTTGCGGAAGCCCTCGCGCTCCAGGCCGCGCAGCGAACGCCGCAGCTCACGGCGGTGGCGCTGGATGACGTGCGCGGGCATGTCGGCACGGTCGGGCCGTACGGCGTTCCGGGCGCGGCACACGTCCTCGGGCAGGTCGAGGACGATCGCGATGGGCAGCACGTCGTGCGACCTGGCCAGCTGGACGAGCTGGCGCCTGGCCTCCTGCTGCACGTTGGTGGCGTCGACGACGGCGAGCCGCCCCGCCGCGAGCCGCTTGCCCACGATGTAGTGGAGGACGTCGAAGGCGTCCTTGCTCGCCGACTGGTCGTTCTCGTCGTCCGCGACGAGCCCCCGGCAGAAGTCGGAGGAGACGATCTCGGTCGCCTTGAAGTGGCGCCGGGCGAAGGTGGACTTGCCGGAGCCGGTGGCCCCGACGAGCACCACGAGGGACAGGTCGGTGACGGGAAGCGTACGGGTCATGCCGCGACCTCCTTCAAGGTCTCGTCGGTACGGGTGAAGACGGCCATCTGGGTGGGCGGTCCGACCTCGGGGTCGTCGGGGCCGACGGGGACGAACCCGACGTCGTACCCGTGCCGCCCGGCCACCGAGGCCGCCCAGCTCCGGAACTCGTCCCGGGTCCACTCGAAGCGGTGGTCGCGATGCCGGACGTGCCCGGCCGGGAGCGATTCCCAGCGCACGTTGTACTCGACGTTCGGCGTGGTCACGAGGACCGTACGCGGCCGGGCCGAGCCGAACACCGCGTACTCCAGGGCCGGCAGCCGCGGCAGGTCCAGGTGCTCGATCACCTCGCTGAGCACGGCCGCGTCGTAGCCGGTGAGCCGCTTGTCGGTGTACGCGAGCGAGCCCTGCATCAGGTTCACCCGGGCGGCCTGCCGCTCCCCCATCCGGTCGAGCCGCAGCCGGCGCGCGGCCACGGTCAGCGCCCGCACGGAGACGTCGACGCCGACGATCTCGGTGTAGCGCGGGTCCTTGAGCAGGGCCTGCACCAACTGCCCCTGCCCACAGCCCAGATCGAGCACCCGGGCCGCTCCCGCCGTCTCCAGGGCGCCGAGGATCGCCTCCCGGCGCTGCTCGGCCAGCGGCACCGGCCGTTCCTCGGTGTCGGTCGACTCGTCCACGGCGTTGTCGACGTCGTCGACGTCCAGGCCCTCGGCCTCGGCGAGCCGCACCAGTTCGAGCCGCTCCGTCGCCTCGCGGGCCAGGCCCCAGCGACGGGAGAGATAGCGGGCCGTGATCAGCTTCCGCTCGGGATGTCCTGCGAGCCAGCCGTCACCGGCGCGAAGCAGCTTGTCGACCTCGTCGGGCGCCACCCAGTAGTGCTTGGCGTCGTCGAGGACCGGCAGCAGGACGTAGAGGTGGTTGAGGGCGTCCGCGAGCCGCAGCTCGCCCTCAAGGACCAGCCGTACGTAACGGGAGTCGCCCCACTGGGGGAACTCCGCGTCGAGCGCCACCGGCTCGGCGTCCACCGTGTCCCAGCCCAGCGGCCCGAACAGCGCGCACACCAGGTCGGCGCCGCCCCTGGCGGGCAGCACGGGGACCTCGACGCGCAGCGGCAGCGGCGCGGCGGCCCGCTCGGGCATCGCCTTGCACACGCCGTGCAGCGCCGTCTTGAAGACCGCGGCGAGGGCGACGGCGAGCAGCGAGGACGCGGCGTAGGGCCGGTCGTTCACGTACTGCGCGAGCGCGGAGTCCGGGGCGCCGCCCCGGCCCTTGCCCTTGCCGCGGCGCACCAGCGCCACGGGGTCCACCTCCAGGAGAAGTGCCGCCGTGCACCGCTCGGCGCTCGCCTCGGGGTAGAGGACATGCGCCGTGCCGTGGGAAGTCGAGAACGCCTGCGCCCGCTCGGGATGCTTGTGCAGCAGAAAGCCGAGATCGGTCGCGGGACGCTCCTGGTCGCCGGTCGTACTGATCGTCAGGAACACCCGTCCGAGTATGGTTCCCCTCTCCCCTCCCGACCAGGCATTTTCCCGGGACCCAGGGCCCGGGACCCGGGACCCGGGACCGGGGGCGGGGGCCCGACAGCGGGTGCGGAGCGGCCGGGGGCGAGGCTGGGGGCGGGGCGGGGGCCGAGGGCGGCCGGGGTGTGGTTCAGGCTCTGCCCTCGGTGGCCAGTGACTCCGCGAGCGCGGTGATCGTGGCCGGGCCCACCCGGCAGCAGCCGCCGACGAGCCGGGCGCCGGCCGCCGCCCAGGCGGTGGCGTGGGCCGGGTCGAAGGCCATGTCCCCCCGCCAGCCCCGCGCACCCGCGTCCCACCGCTCGCCGCTGTTGGGATAGACCACAGCCGGCTTCCCGGTCACGGCCGCGGCCACCTCCACGGCCGCCCCGGCCTCCGCCGGGTCGCAGCAGTTGACGCCGACCGCGAGGACGCCGTCGTTCCCGGCGGCCACCGCGAAGGCCTCCGCCAGGTCCTGTCCGGCCCGGGTCCGCCCGCCCTCGACCGTGTACGAGAGCCACACGGGCACCCCGCACCCCTCGGCCGCCCGCAGCAGCGCCTCCGCCTCGACCACGTCCGGAACGGTCTCCAGGGCGAGCACGTCCGGCCCCGCCGCCGCGAGCACCTCGATCCGGGGCCGGTGGAACGCTTCGAGCTCCCGTACGGACAGCCCGTACCGCCCCCGGTACTCGCTGCCGTCCGCGAGCATCGCGCCGTACGGCCCCACGGACGCGGCGACCCAGACCTCCTCCCGTACCCCGTCCGCCGCCGCCCTGGCGAGCTCCACGCTCCGCGCGAGGAGCCGGGCCGCCTCCTCACGGCCCACGCCCCGCCGGGCGAAGCCCTCGAAGGTCGCCTGGTAGCTGGAGGTGATCAGCACCCGGGCACCGGCCCGTACGTACGCCGCGTGGGCCGCCTCGATCTGCTCGGGTGCGTCGGCGAGGAGCCGCGCGGACCAGAGCGCGTCCGAGAGGTCGCAGCCCTGTGCCTCCAGTTGGTTGGACAGCCCGCCGTCGAGGACGAGGACTCCCGCCCCGAGGGCTTCGGCGAGCGCGGGGACCGGCTTCATCGGATCGCCCCTCTCATCCCAGCTGCGACTGGACCCGCGCGGAGATCAGCTCCAGGTGGTCCAGGTCGTCCAGGTCCAGGACCTGGAGGTAGACCCGGGAGGAGCCGATGTCCGCGTACCGCCCGAGCTTCTCGACGACCTCGGCGGGCGAGCCCGCGAGACCGTTCGCCTTCAGCTCGTCCACGTCCCGTCCGATGGCGGCGGCCCTGCGGGCCACCTCGGCGTCGTCCTTGCCGACACAGACCACCAGCGCGTTGGAGTACACCAGGTCGTCGGGCGCCCGCCCGGCCTCCTCGGCCGCGGCCCGCACCCGGCCGAACTGGCGCTCGCTCTCCTCCAGGGAGGCGAAGGGGATGTTGAACTCGTCCGCGTACCGCGCGGCCAGGCGTGGCGTGCGGGTCGCGCCGTGCCCGCCGATCAGGACCGGGATCCTGTCCTGGGCGGGCTTGGGCAGCGCGGGAGAGTCGGTGAGCTGGTAGAACTCCCCGTCGTAGCTGAAGGTCTTGCCGACCTCGGTCTCCCACAGGCCGGTGACGATCGCCAGCTGCTCCTCGAGGCGGCCGAACTTCTCCTTCGGGAACGGAATGCCGTAGGCCTTGTGCTCCTCCTCGAACCAGCCCGCACCGAGGCCCAGTTCGACCCGGCCACCGGACATCCGGTCGACCTGGGCGACCTGGATGGCGAGGACACCGGGAAGCCGGAAGGTGCCGGCGGTCATCAGCGTGCCGAGGCGGATCCGCTTGGTCTCCCGGGCGAGCCCGGCGAGCGTGATCCAGGCGTCCGTCGGTCCGGGCAGCCCGTCGGCCGAGCCCATGCTGAGATAGTGGTCGGAGCGGAAGAAGGCGTCGAATCCGAGCTCCTCGGTGGCCCGTGCCACCGTGAGGAGGGTGTCGTAGTCGGCTCCCTGCTGGGGTTCCGTGAAGATGCGAAGATCCATGCCTCCATCCTGCACCGTCGGGTGCGTGTCAACCTGTCCGTCAGCGCGTTGTCCGCCCCGGCTCGGTCGGGTGAATATCCGGCCCCCTGGCGGGCCGCGTCCTCCCCGGCCAGTGACCGGGGCCCGGCGCCCGTCGTTGGCTCGGGCGGAGCCGGACCGCCCGGCCCACGTGCCGGCGGCCGCTGCCGGTGCGTCGCTCTCACTCGTGACCCCGCCCTCGGCGGCGCGGGGTCCGGGCCGAGGAGGTCCCCATGTCCCAGGAAGCCGCGCCGGAGCGGGCCGTTCCCGAGCAGCAGCCGGTACCGCAGTCCGTGCCCGAGCAGAAGGGAACCGGCGCCCCCAAGGGTCTGCTCCAGCAGATGGAGGAGCTGATGGCGGCGCTCTCCGCCGACCTCTCCCAGCTGGACGCGGACCTTCAGTCCACGTCCGACGCGCAGTCCCCGCCCGACTTCCGGCCCACGCCCGGCCTCCGGTCCACGCCCGACCGCCACGAGCCGGCCCAGCACGAGCCGCACCAGCCGCAGTCGCAGATGCATCCGCGCGAGCGCGACCACCAGCCCCAGCAGCGCCACCAGCCCCAGCGCGAGCAGGTCCGCCCGGAGCGTCCCGGCCTCTAGAAGTCCCGCGTCTCCGGCCGGTCGCCGCGCGCCGCTCACCACCGGCCCCGTCCGGGGCCCGCGCGGCCTCGGGCGGCGTCGGGAGGGCGGGCCCGCTCCCCGTCCCGCACGGCGAGACGCCGCAGCATCCCGCGCACCCGGTCGCTCGACTCGTCGGCGGCGTCGATGGCCTCGATGCACTGCCAGTAGAGCCCCTCCTCGTCGGTGGCGCACGCCACGCCGACCAGCGCGATGCCCACCTCCCCGAGCAGCTCCCCGAGCAGGGTCAACGCCCCACTCGGGTCCGCCACTTCGGACAGCTGGGTCGCTCGCGGCCCTCCGGCGCCCCACGTCGGGTACTCTCCCGTCTCGCTCAGCCCCCGCGCCTCGCCGCGCAGCTCCTGCGGTCCGCAGAGCGCGAGATGGTTCCCTATCGCCTGGGCGAGCGCCTGGGCCTGCCAGGCCTCCACCACGATGTCCTGTGCCGTTCCGCTCTCGGCCAGCGCCTGCCGGCCAAGCGCGATGAGTCGCTCCGCTTCCATCAACGCCGCCCCCGTTCGTACGACTTATCTGCCCACTGAGTCCACTACCCAGAGTGAAGCCGCCTGAGCCCCGTCACCAGGGGAATTCGGAAATCTGTGGACAGGAAGCTCGACGGGGAAAAGTTCCTCACTCCGAAGAGTGACGATCGTCGGCCGCATCCCCCTTCTCACCCCCTCCGCCCCGCCTCCGGACGGGAAATCGGACCTCGTTCCGGTCGATCTTCGCCGCGAGCGCGGTCAGCGGATCGACCCCGAGCACCGCGCAGAACTGGAGCAGGTAGGCGAGGACGTCCGCCACCTCGTCGGCGACCCGGTGCGCGGAACCGGGTTCGTCCATGACCCGCTCCGCCTGCTCGGGCGTCAACCACTGGAAGATCTCCAGGAGTTCGGATGCCTCCACGCTGAGCGCCGCCGCCAGGTTCTTGGGCGTGTGGTAGGGCTGCCAGTCGCGGGCGGCCGCGAACTCGACCAACCTGCGCTGCAGTCCCGCTACGTCGTTGTCCGTCACGCGCTCAGGTCTATCACCGTGACCATCAGGCACTCAGACCACCACCGTCACCATCAGGCACTCAGGTCCACCCTCGTCCCCCTCAGGCACTCAGGTCCACCACCGTCACCCCGGGCACCCGGCGCGCCTCCTCCGCCGCCCCGGACCCGACCGTTCCCGCGACCCGGATGTGTCCGTCGGCGGCGATGCCCGTGGCGAGGCGGAGCAGTTCGCCCACCTGCCGCCCGTCGAGCCCCCGGTCGAGGCCGTCGGCGAGCAGCGTCAGGGACTGCATGGCGTCGGGCACCTCGGCGAGCTGGTCCATCGCCAGCACTCCCGGGCCGGTGAGGAGGGTGAGGGCGAGCGCCAGATAGCGCAGTTCCCCGTCGCCGAGGCGGCCGAGCGGGGTCGCGGGCCGGGACCCTCGTTCGAGGACCGCGAGGACCGTGCCCTCCGGGAGCTCCCGCACCCCGAGACCGGCGACAGATCCCGCGCAGCCAGCCGCCGCCACGGCCGCGAGGCGGTGGTGGCGGCGCGGGCACTCCGTGTGGGTGCGGTGCAGCACCTCGGCGAGGTTGCCGCAGCCCCGCCGCAGCCGTCCCTCGCCGGGGAGGACGGGGGCCCGCATCCGCTCGGGCCGGGGGTCGCAGGCGAAGGCGGACCGCAGCCCGATGACCATCTGTTCGGCGGCGGCCAGGACCTCCAGCTGCCCGGGGGTCTTCCCCGCGACCCGCAGCGGCAGCAGCGCCGTACCGAGGAGGTCGTCGGGGAGCGGTGCCCGGGTGACGGGGGTGGATCCGGCCGTGTGCCACTCGGCCTGGACGCTGGTGCGGCCGGGGTCGCGGAGGGCGGTGGCGAGCAGGGTGCGGCCGCGTCCGGTGAGTCGCTCGCCGACGATACGGAGCCGGGGTTCGGCCTGGACGGCGAGGTCCAGGTGGACCGGGCCTTCCGGTCCGTCGACCGTGCATCCGATCCGGAAGCCGCGCCTGCCCTGGGCGTCGGGCCGGGCCCGCTCGGGGACGCAGTCGGCGGCGTCGGGGAACACCTCGTCGAGCGGGTCGCCCGCGCCGAGCCGGGCCAGTGCCTCGTACGCCCGCAGGGTGGTGGACTTGCCGCTGCCGCTGGGTCCGGTGAAGAGGGTGACCGGTCCCAGCGGGTGCACGGCGGCGCGGTGTCCCGCGAACGCGGACAGGCGCAGCTCGGTGACGGCGGGCCGTGCCTGGAGCCGCCCGCCTCCACCCCCACGGGCGGCCTCCCCGTCGGCCCTCCGCCCGGGCCCGCCCCGAGGCCGGTTCTCCGACGCGGCCGGCCCCCGCGCCTCGGGGACGGAGACACGCGGACCGGACGGCGCACCGGCTCGGGCGGGGGCCACGGCGGAAAGGGCTCCGCCGTTGGGAGAGCCGGTGTACGTGCCCGTGTGCGTACCCGCGTGCGTGCCGGAGGAAGGCGCAACGGTCGTGGAGTGGTCGAGCGTGAAGCCGCCGGTGAGGTCCATGCCCGGACCGTACGCAGTTCATTCCGTGACGAACCGTTACGTCGAGATGACCTTCCTACGAACGGGGGACCCCGGCGGTCCTGCCGCCGACGGCGCCCTCCTCGTCCTCGCCCTCCGCGCCCTCGACCTCCGTGCCGGCCGGGGCGAGAAGAAAAACGTTCCGGTCGACGCGGTGCATCACGCTGCCGAGTCCGAAGACGACGCCGCTGCTGAAGTCGAGGATGCGCTTGGCGACCTCGGTGTCGGCGCTCGTCAGGTCCAGGAGCACCGGGATCTGGGCGATGAGGTAGTCGGCGACCTCACGGGCGTCGGCGAACACCTGGACGCGGAGCACGACCATACGGCGCTGCTCGACGGATTCGTACTGCTCGGGGATCGTGCGGTGGTCGACCCTGGACGGCCATTCGTCACGGCCGCGCAGGGGCACGACCTGGGCGAGGCCCTCCCACTGCTCGTCGGTGACGTCGTACCTCTCGTACCTACTCATGACCCCATCCTCCCGCTCCTCACCCGTTCGGCCCAACAACGACACGAGGTGATGCCCGGATGACGGAGGTGAGGGGTCAGTGGTCGGACCTCTTGTCGGCCTCGGCATCGGCCACCATTCTGCGCAGCACCTTGAGCGCGGTCACGTACTCCTCGTCGCTGATGCCCTCGTGGACCACGGCACGCACCTCGGTCGCAAGCGCCCGGATCCTGACCCGGGCTGCCTGGTGGCGGTGGGCGTGAGGGCTGCGGGAGTCTGCGAGTCCGTGATCACTGCGCTACTTTCCTCCGGCTCCGGCAGTTCGCGCGCGGCCGGGCGGTGCGTCGCGGGCGTCGGCCCACAGGGACCGTACGTGGCCGAGGTGGCGGCGCATGCACGCCTCCGCGCCGCGGGCGTCGCCGGCGAGCATCAGGTCAAGGAGTTCGAGGTGTTCCTCGGCGGAGGAGACGAGTTTGCCCGCCTCGTCCAGGCCGGTCAGACCGTAGAGGCGGGAGCGCTTGCGCAGCTCCCCCACCGTCTCGACCAGGCGTTCGTTGCCGCAGAGGGCGAGCAGCGCGAGATGGAAGCGGCGGTCCGCCTCCAGGTAGCCGATGAGATCGTGCTCCCGGGCGCGGGAGACGATCTCCTCCGCGACCGGGCGCAGTGCCTCCAGCTGCTCCCGGTCGGCCTTCCTCGTGACGCGGCCGATGGTGGGGACCTCGATGAGGGTGCGCAGTTCGGTGAACTGGTCGAGGTCCCGTTCGCTGACCTCGGTGATACGGAAGCCCTTGTTACGGACGGGTTCGACCAGGCCCTCCCGGGCCAGGTCGAGCATGGCCTCGCGGACGGGCGTCGCCGAGACGCCGAGGTCGCTCGCGAGCCCGGGGGCCGAGTAGACCTGGCCGGGCCGCAGTTCACCGGCGATCAGGGCCGCGCGGAGGGCGTGCCCGACCTGGTCACGGAGCCTCTCCTGCGCCCTGACGAGGCCGTACTGCTTCAGGTCACCCATCGTGCGTCCTCCGAGAAGTCAGGGAGGAGCATCGTACAATGTCACGTTTCTCCTTCCGGGGTACGGGAGTTACCGCGTTCCTTCGCGGTCAGAGCAGGAAGCCGGCGGGGAACGGGTCCTCGGGGTCGAGGAAGTACTGGGCCGTGCCGGTGATCCAGGCGCGGCCCGTCACCGTCGGCACGACGGCGGGCCGGCCGGCCACTTCCGTCTCCTCGACGATCCGCCCCGTGAACTCGGTGCCGATGAAGGATTCGTTGACGAAGTCGACGCCGGGGGCGAGCAGTCCACGGGCGTGCAACTGCGCAAGCCTGGCACTGGTCCCGGTGCCGCACGGCGAGCGGTCGAACCAGCCGGGGTGGATGGCCATGGCGTGGCGTGACCGGGCCGCGTCGGAGCCGGGCGCGGCGAGGTAGACGTGCTTCACCCCGGCGATGCCCGGGTCCTCCGGGTGGACGGGCCGGTCGGGGCCCCCGTTGACCGCCTCCATGACGGCAAGGCCCGCGGCGAGCAGCTCGTCCTTGTGGGCGCGGTCGAACGGCAGCCCCAGGGATTCGAGGGCGACGAAGGCGTAGAAGTTGCCCCCGTAGGCGAGGTCGTAGGTGACGGTGCCGTACCCGGGCACGTCCGCCTTGAGGTCGAGTCCCGCGGCGAAGGAGGGCACGTTGGTGAGGGTGACCGCGCACGCCCGTCCGTCCTCGACACGGACGTCGACGCTCACCAGGCCCGCCGGGGTGTCCAGGCGGACGGTGGTCACCGGTTCGACGACCGGCACCATTCCCGTCTCGACGAGGACGGTGGCGACGCCGATGGTGCCGTGGCCGCACATCGGGAGGAGCCCGGACACCTCGATGAACAGGACGCCGTAGTCGGCGTCGGGGCGGGTGGGCGGCTGGAGGATCGCGCCGCTCATCGCCGCGTGGCCGCGCGGCTCGTACATGAGGAGGGTACGGACGTGGTCCAGGTGCTCGACGAAGTGGAGCCGCTTCTCTGCCATCGTGGCGCCGGGGATCACCCCGACGCCGCCGGTGATCACCCGGGTGGGCATGCCTTCGGTGTGGGAGTCCACAGCGTGGTAGACGTGACGGGTGCGCATGGGTCCCCTTCGGGTCTGTGTACGGAGTATGGGCGCCGGGCTGCCGGAAGCTACGCGTGGCCCTCCGCGAGGGCCTTCTCCGTCGCGGCCCGTACGACCGCCTCCTGCTCCGGTGTCAGCGGGACGCGCGGCGCCCGGGTGGGGCCGCCGGGGCGGCCCGCGAGGTCCATGGACAGTTTGATCGCCTGGACGAACTCGATCTTCGAGTCCCAACGGAAGAGCGAGTGCAGGGATTTGTAGAGCGGAAGCGCCGTTTCGAGGTCTCCGGCGACGGCCGCGCGGTAGAGCGTGGCGCAGGTGCGCGGCAGGGCGTTGGGGTAGCCGGCGACCCAGCCGACCGCTCCGGCGAGGGCGAGTTCGAGGAGGACGTCGTCCGCGCCGACGAGCAGGTCGAGGCCCGGGGCGAGTTCGGCGATCTCGTAGGCGCGGCGGACGTCCCCGCTGAACTCCTTCACCGCGACGATGCTGCCGTCGGCGTGCAGGCGGGCGAGGAGGGCGGGGGTGAGGTCGACCTTGGTGTCGAGGGGGTTGTTGTACGCGACGACGGGCAGCCCGGCCGCCGCGACCTCGGCGTAGTGGGCGCGTACGGAACGCTCGTCGGCCCGGTAGGCGTTGGGCGGCAGGAGCAGCACCGAACCGGCCCCGGCCTCGGCGGCCTGCTCGGCCCACCGCCGGGCGTCCGCGCTGCCGTACGCGGAGACGCCGGGCATGACCCGGTCGCCGTCCCCGGCCGCTTCGACGGCGGTCCGTACGACGTGGGCGCGCTCCGCGTCGGTGAGGGTCTGGTACTCGCCGAGCGAGCCGTTCGGTACGACGCCGTCGCAGCCCTGGGAGATCAGCCAGGCGACGTGGCGGGCGTAGGCGCCGTGGTCGACGGAGCCGTCCTCGCGGAGGGGGAGGGCGGTGGCGACCATGATTCCGTGCCAGGGGTGGGCGCGGTGCACAGGGGTTTGCTCGTGGGACATGAAGGAACTCCCTTGTGTGGTGTGTGACATTTTACTGATGGGCGGAGGAGCCACAAGGGCCCGTGCACGAGGGGAATTTGACGATTGATCAGATCTCGTCGCGGCTCGTCGCCGGTTCCGGCAGTTCGGCCAGGTGTCGCAGGGGTACGGGGCAGGACAGCGGGCGTCGCTCCGGGGGCCCGTCAGGGGCGGCACCCGGCTGCCGCCCCGCGAGGGCCGACACGGCGGGGCCGCACATCCGGCCCTGGCACCAGCCCATCCCGGCGCGGGTGAACAGCTTGACCGTACGGGCGTCCCGCGCGCCGAGCGTCTCGACGGCCTCCGTGACGCGGGCGACGGGCACCTCCTCGCAGCGGCAGATCTCGGTGTCCTCCCGCAGCCAGTCCACCCACCCCGCGCCCGGCCGGTGCACGGCCCCCATCGCCTCGGCGAACCCGCGCAGTCGGTCGCGGTGGCGTCGCCGCGCGGCCGCCGTCGGGCGGTCGGCGGGGAGCTTCGGCGGCCGGACTCCCAGGAGGGTTCGGGCCACGGAGGCGGCCGCCAACTCGCCTTCCAGGAGCGCCAGTCGTGCCCCGCCGATGCCGCCGGGTTCACCGGCCGCCCAGATGCCGGGGACGGAGGTCGACTGGTCGGTGTCGAGGACGAGGGCGGATGTTCCGTCGGCGGCTGTCCGGGTCGCACAGCCGAGGGTGGTGGCCAGTTCCACCTGGGGTACGAGCCCGTGGCCGACCGCGAGCGCGTCGCACGGGATCCGCCGCCCGGTGCCGGGTACGGGACGCCAGTCGGCATCGATCCGCGCCACGGTGACCGCCTCCACGCGGTCGGTACCGTGCGCTTCGACGACCGCGTGGCGGGTGAGGAGCCTGACCCCGTGCCGCAGCAACGCGCCTCCGTGCAGGGCGCCTTCGGTGAGCTTCGCGGGGTTACGCAGCAAGGCGGGCGCGAATCCGGCGTACCCCCGGTACGTCCCCGCCTCGACGACGGCGGGGACGCGTGCGCCCGCCTCCGCGAGTGATCCCGCGACCGCCAGGAGCAGCGGACCGCTGCCGGCCACGACGACGCGGCGCCCCGGCAGGACGAGCCCGCTCTTGAGCATGGCCTGCGCGCCCCCGGCCGCGACGACCCCGGGCAGGGTCCAGCCCGGGAAGGGCAGTTGACGTTCGTACGAGCCGGTGGCCAGGAGCACGGCACGGGCCCGTACGGTCACGGCGGTGTCGTCGCCGGTGACGACGGCGTGCAGCCGCCAAGCGGGGCCCTCGGGCACCACGGTCCAGACGTGACAACGCGGGCGATAGGTCACCCGCCCGGAACGCACGAGCCCGTCCAGGGCCGCCGCCCGGCGGGCGAACGCACGCCAGCCGTGATGGAGCGCCTCAGGCCGGAGCGCGCCGAGCTCGGGCGCGGGATGCCGGTAGTACTGGCCACCGGGCCGGTCCCCGGCGTCGAGCAGCACGACCCGAAGCCCGAGCCGAGCCGCCTCCACGGCCGCGGCGAGGCCGGCTGGCCCCGCGCCGATGATGGCGAGGTGGGGTGGGTTGGGCGGGCCGACTGGGTAGGCCGGGTCGGCTGGGTAGGCCGGGTCGGCTGGGTAGGCCGGGTCGGCTGGGTAGGCCGGGACCGCCGGGTCGGCAGGGTCGGCAGGGTCGGCCGAATCCGCCAGGTTGGCCGGGTCGGCCTGGTTCGCCGGATCCGCCAGGTAGGCCGGATCCGCCAGGTAGGCCGGGTCGGCTGGGTCCGCCGGGCTTGCCTGACCGGCCGGGTCCGCAGGGGCGGCGTCAGACGGTGAGGTCGGCACGGCCGGTCCCTTCCTGTGTCGTGACGGTGTCACCGGGGCGGGCGGGAGTGAGGCAGGCACGCTGGTTGGGGCGCCCGTTGACAGTGACGAGGCAGTCGTAGCAGCTGCCCATCCCGCAGAAGACACCGCGCGGTGCCCCCGAGACGCGCGTGGTGCGCCAGGTCAGGATGCCCGCGCTCCACAGTGCGGCCGCGAGGGACTGCCCGGCCAGCGCGGGCACCGTGCGCCCGTCGAAGGCCACGGTGAACGCGTCCGTGGCCGACCCGCCGACGAGCGAACGCGGGGTGCGGGCTGCGGACGCGGTACGGCGTCGTCTCATGGTGCGGTCTCCCGGGGTCCGGAGGCGGGGGCGGGGGTCAGGACCGCGGCCGGGACCGGCGGCGCGGTCGGGGGCGCTCTTGTGCCTGGCGTCCCCGTCCCCGTCCCCGAACCGCTCCGGTCGGAACGGATATCGGGCCAGCGGGGGTTGCTCCCCCGTCAGCGCTGCGGCGATCAGGAGGCCCGTTGCCGGGGCCAGGCCTATTCCCGCGCCCTCGTGGCCGCATGCGTGGTGGAGGCCCGGGACGCGGGGGTCGGGGCCGATCGCCGGGAGGTGGTCGGGGAGGTACGGGCGGAAGCCGTGGTAGGCGCGCAGCACCCGTACGTCGGCGAGTACCGGGAAGAGCGCGGCGGCCTGGGAGGCGAGCCTGCGCAGGGCCTCGACGGACAGGGAGCGGTCGAAGCCCACCCGCTCCCGGGTGGCGCCGATGAGCACGGGCCCGGCAGGGGTGCCCTCGACTACGGCCGAGGACTGGAGCGCCGCCGAGCCGCTGGCCACGTCGGCGATGTAGTCGGCGGCGTACACCTTGTGCCGTACGACTCTGGGGAGCGGTTCGGTCACGAGCACGAACCCGCGCCGGGGCCGCACCGGCAGCTCCGTACCGGCCAGCGCCGCGACCGCCCCGCCCCACGTACCGGCGGCGTTGACCACGGCGGGGGCCGCGAGTTCACGGCGGGCCGTGCGGACTCCGCGTACCGCGCCCGAGGACGTACGCAGGATGGCGGTGACCTCCTCGCCGAGGTGGACGGACGCGCCGGAGGCGGCGAGCAGGCGGGCGGCCGCGCGGGCCGGTTGGATCTGGGCGTCCTGCGGGTAGTGGAAGCCGCCCGCGAGACCGTCCGCGAGGTGCGGTTCGAGCTCCCGCAGGGCGTCGCCCCCGATCTCGGCGGCCTCCACCCCGGCCGCCCGCTGCCCCTCGGCATAGGCGCGCAGGGCCTTCAGCGTGGCGGCGTCCGGGGCCACCACGAGGCCGCCCTTCGTCTCGTACTCCATGTCCGGCGGGAGCGTGGCGGCGAGTTCCCTCCAGAGGCGTACGGAGAGCAGCGCGAGGTCGAGTTCGGGTCCCGGCTCCTTGTCCGAGACGAGGAGGTTGCCCTCTCCGGCGCCGGTCGTACCGCCGGCGACGGGACCCCGGTCGACGACGGCGACGTCCAGTCCCGCGCGGCCGGCGAAGTATGCGCAGGCCGCTCCGACGACGCCCGCGCCGATGATCACGGCGTCCAGGCTCCTCAGTCTCTTGGACACAGCAGTAATATGTCACATTCTCTCGGAGCCCAACAGGGGGCCGGTGGATGTCAACTCCAGTGATGCAGGTCGGCGTTGGCGGCCTCGCTCCGACTCAGAGCCTGAGCAAGGCCGCCCCGTCGCGTCAGCCGCGCAGCGGGCCCTCGCAGTGGTAGCTCGACGTTCCCGCGCGTCCGCCGGTCCAGATGTCGACCGGGCCGAAGGAGCAGTTCATGTCGGCCAGGTTGTTCGAGGCCAGGCCCGCCCGGTCGAGGAGGAAGTAGTCGACCGTCTCGGACATGTCCTTGAAGACCTGGTCGGCGCTGCCCGCGTTCGCGAGGTTGGCCGTGATCCGGCCCGTGCAGGTGAAGCGGCGGCCGCCCGGCGCGCCGCTCTCCGCGCAGACGGGGGTGCTGGACGTCGCCGCGGCGAACGAGGCGGACACGTCGACGGCCCGGGAGTCCCGCAGCCGGTCGACGGGTGTGAACGTGGTCGCCGGTACGAACAGCTTCTCGACCTCGGCGATCCGCGCGTCCAGGAAGCGGCCGTAGTCGCGCTGCACCGTCACGTCCGCGCTGAGCCGCTCGCGCCAGGCGTCGTACGCGGCGACGTCGTTGCCGCGCAGGTGCTTGTACATCTCGCGCAGCGCGGCCGGCTTGTCGGTCCAGAGGTACTCGAAGAACGTGCCGGCGTACGCGTAGAAGCGGAAGCCGTCGCCGTCGTACGTGGCGTTCAGGATCTGACGCACGGTCATACGCGGCCCGCCGCCCGCCGTGTCGGCGATGACGCTGCGGACAAGGGACTTGCGGACGGCGATGCCGTTGTCGCGGGTGGCTCCGTCGAAGAACTCGGCCGTGCCCTCGTCCATCGCCGTCGTACGGTCGTCCTGGTACCAGGGGCCTTCACCGAAGAAGCCGGGCACGGCGTACCGGCCGTTGAGGTAGTGCGTGTACTCGTGCCGGAACAGCTCCTCGAGCGTCAGTGAGGAGTCCTGCGGGACGCGCCGCTCGTACGTGTAGAAGGTGGCGCCGCGCTCGATGTAGATACCGCCGTTGTTCGTGTCCATCCCGGTCAGGATCGGGTGGTACTTCTCGTAGTCCGCGCGCGAGGCGTACAGGACGATGTTCAGGCTGGTGTTGGGGTCGCCGGCCAGCGGCTCCAAGGTGCCGAGGACCCGGTGGAAGTGCGCCTTGACCTGCTTGCTCGCGTAGTAGAGCGTGTCGACGGTCGTGCGCGGCAGGCCGGTGCGGACCTTGATCGCGCCGCTGTCGTACGTGTACGTGTACGGGAAGATCCGGCGTTCGATGTCCGCCTTGCACACCCCGTACGGGGCGCAGGCCTCATAGACGTTGAGCCAGGAGACCAGCGAGGCCCACTGCGCGCTGCCGGTTCCGAAGGTGGTCTCGACCGGGCCGAGCAGGGCGCCGATGTCGGCGACGACGGCCGGGCGCAGGCCCTCGATCTGGCCGAAGCGGCCGTACTCGCCCAGGGCGTCGCGCGCGACCCAGCTGTTGTCGGTCCCCTTCAGGTGCCCGTAGCCCGAGAAGGCCTTGAAGGCGGCGCGGTACGCGGGGTCGGCGGCCGCCGCCTTGTGGAAGGCGGTGTCCTGGTTGCCGGGGTAGACGCCGAGGTAGTTGAGGGAGAGTCCGGCGAGTGCGGCGCCCGCCCAGGCCGGGTCGAGGTGGGTGGCCGGGTGGGCGGCGTCCATCGTCGCGAGCACCTTGCGGATCAGGGGAAGTTGGTGCTGGCGGAGCCCGGGGGCGCTCGCCGCGTACAGCGCCTCGCGGAGGGTGTCGGCGTTGGTGGCGGTGACGTCGAAGGTGCGCGGGGCCGTGCCGTAGGCGGCGACGGCCCGCCGCACGGCGTCGACGGTCGGGGCGTCGGTGGTGTCGATCTCGTCGCGCGAGAAGTCGTGGTACGCCACCGCGTGGAGGTAGGTGAACATCTCCTCCAGGTGGGAGGCGTTCTTCCCGTCGTGGCCGGGCGCGAGGGTGGTGGCACGGCGCGCGACGGCCTGGACGTGGGCGTCGGACATGACCGGCGTGAGCCGGGCGTCCCAGGTCCAGACGAGTCCGCGCAGACAGTCGTCGGCGGTCACGGCGGGATCGGCGAGGAAGTCGGCGAACCGCTCGGGGGTGAGGCCGGTGACGCCGTCGAGGGTGCAGGGCGCGGCGGCGGTCTGCCGCTGCGCAGGCGGGAGGCCTGTGGCGGACGCGGACGCGGACGCGGAGTCGGTCGAGGACTCGGGGGCGGCGCCGGGTATTCGGCCGGGGACGGCACCGCCCGGTGCGGGCGCCGGGGCCGCGACGGCCGGGGGCGCGGTCGCGAGCCGGTCGACCTCGTCGTAGGGGTGCGGCTGCGGGACCGTCGCGGGAGCGATCGGCGAACTGACGGGTTCGGCCGCCTGACTGACGGTCTGTCCGAGCGGTACGAGCAGGCCGACCGCGAGTGCGGAGGCGAGCAAAGTGCTGCGCACTGATCTGTGCTGGGACACCAGAACTCCTGTGAAGGGAGGGGGATGTGGGGGTGGTTCCCAGTCAACTCAGTTGTTTGTGGGCCGAGTTGACGTTCTTTCCAGCTGTGGTGCGAGCAGTACCATAGTAATGTGAAATTGCACTGGCAAGGGTCTGGCGGCATTCCGGCGCGGAAGCCGCCGGGAAACCACCGGAAAGCGACCGGGAAACCACCTGGTGACGGCCGCCCGGCACCCGGCCGGGCGGCCGTCACCGCCAGGACGTACGGGCTGTCACACCGGGGCCGGCAGGTCCATGAGCGCGAGTTCGGTCGGGTCGACCATGGCGGTGATCTCGGTGATGCGGCCGTCGGCGACGGTGAAGACGAGGAGGGAGAGCGGGGTGCCGTCCTCGTTCCAGGCGATGACACCGGGGCGGCCGTTGATGGTCGCCGCATGTCCTCGCGCCGCCGCGCCGGCCACGCGCGCGCGACTTGCGACCTCGGTGGCGCCGAGCGTGACGAACCGGCCGTTCGGCGTGTGGACGGTGAACTTCACTTCGGGGTGGAGAACCTCAAGCAGTTGCTCGAACCGGCCCTCGCCGGCCGCCGCCAGGAAAGCCTGGACCACCTCGCGGTGTTGCCGCCCGGTGCTCGCCGGCTGCTGGGCGGTCCGTACCTTCCTGCGGGCGCGGCTCGTGAGCATCTTGGTCGCGTCGGCGGACTTGCCGAGAATGGTGCCGACCTCCCCGTGGGGCACGGCGAACACGTCGTGCAGGACGAACGCCAGTCGTTCGTCCGGGCGCAGCGAGTCGAGGACCGTGAGGAGCGCCAGGCCGACGGAGTCCCCGAGCGCCACGAGGTCCTCCGGGGCGGGAGCGTCGTCGAGCGTCACGGTGACTTCGGCCGCCTCGTCACCGAAGAGGAGTTCCGGGCGCGTCCGGCCCGACCGGAGGACATCGAGGCTGATGCGGCCGACCACGGTGGTCAGCCAGCCGCCGAGGTTGTCGATGGTGTCGCTGTCCTGGCGGGAGAGACGCAGCCATGCCTCCTGGACCACGTCCTCCGCGTCGGCGTGTGATCCGAGGACGCGGTAGGCGACGCCTCGGAGCCGTTCGCGGTGGGTCTCGAAGGCGTCGGCGACCGGATCCGTGGGATGGGCGTCAGGCATGGTGTTACCTCTCTGGAAGCTGCTCCGTCATAGGGGTGACGGGCACCAGCCCCGGAACGTAACCCCGATCAAGGAGAGCACTCCCCATGGAGAACCGGCTCAAGAACAAGAACACGAACAACCCCGATCTGTGGACCGCGATCACCCACCTCCACAAGGCGATCGCCGCCGGGGGCGTCGACCCGAAGCTGCTCGTCCTCGTCCACCTGCGCGTCAGCCAGATCAACAGCTGCTCGGCGTGCGTCTACGCCTCCGTCACCGGCGGGAAGAAGGCCGGTGAGACCGACGAGCGGCTGCACAACGTGGCGGCGTGGCGCGAGGCGCCGTTCTACACCGGCGCGGAGCGCGCGGCCCTGGCGCTCGCCGAGGCCTCCACCCGGCTGCAGGACGGTGCGGAGGGCGTCACCGACGCGATCTGGGAGGAGGTCAACGCCCATTTCACCGAGGAGCAGATCGGCGCGATCAACCTGGAGATCGCGCTGACCAACTTCTTCAACCGGCTCAACCGCACCGTCAAGGAGCCGGCCGGCCGGACCTGGGGCTGAGCCAGCCGCGGCTCCGGCCGGCCAGACCTTGGGGGCAGCCCCGCGCGGCTCCGGCCGGTTCGTCAGACGCGGTCGGAGGCCGCCTCGGGCGCCGTGGTCTCGGGCGCCACGGACTCGGGAGCGGAGGTCTCGGGCGCCACGGGCTCGGGCGCCGATGCCGTGCCGGGCGCCGCGGCCTCGTGCGCCGGCCCCGCCTCGGGCGCCTGTGCCCCCTCGCGCGTCCGGGGCTCCGTGTTCGCCCGCGCCCGGTGCCTCGTGAGGCGGGCCGCCACGGGCTCCGTGAAGCGGGCCGTGAGCGGACCGATGACGACGAGGATCAGGACGTACGCCGTGGCGAAGGGGCCCAGTTGCGGCTGCACCCCGGCGGTGACGGCGAGCCCGGCGATGACGATGGAGAACTCGCCGCGCGCCACCAGGGCGCCACCGGCCCGCCACCGGCCCTTGGTCCCGATCCCGGCGCGGCGCGCGGCCCAGTACCCGGTGGCGATCTTCGTCAGCGCGGTGACGAAGGCCAGGGCGAGCGCCGGGAGGATCACCGGCGGGATGCTGGCGGGGTCGGTGTGCAGACCGAAGAAGACGAAGAAGACCGCGGCGAACAGGTCACGCAGCGGGCTGAGGAGCGCGTGGGCTCCGTCGGCGACCTCCCCGGACAGGGCGATGCCGACGAGGAACGCCCCGACGGCCGCGGAGACCTGGAGCTGCTGGGCGACGCCGGCGACGAGCAGGGTGAGGCCGAGGACGACGAGGAGCAGCTTCTCGGGGTCGTCGCTGGAGACGAAGCGGGAGATGAGGCGCCCGTAGCGGACGGCGACGAACAGCACGGCGCCGGCCACGCCGAGGGCGATGGCGAGCGTCGCGCTGCCGGCGGCGAGGCCGACACCGGCGAGGAGGGCCGTGATGATGGGCAGGTAGACGGCCATGGCGAGGTCTTCGAGGACCAGGATGCTGAGGATGACCGGAGTCTCGCGGTTGCCCAGGCGCCCGAGGTCGCCGAGGACCTTGGCGATGACGCCGGAGGACGAGATCCAGGTGACGCCGGCGAGGACGACGGCGGCGACCGGCCCCCAGCCGAGCAGCAGCGCGGCGGCGGCGCCGGGGAGGGCGTTGAGGGCGAAGTCGACGAGCCCCGCGGGGTATTGGGTCTTGAGGTTGGAGACGAGATCGCTCGCCGTGTACTCGAGGCCGAGCATGAGGAGCAGGAGTATCACCCCGATCTCGGCGCCGATGGCCACGAACTCCTCGCTGGCGCCGAGCGGCAGCAGACCGCCCTTGCCGAACGCGAGGCCCGCCAGGAGATAGAGGGGTATCGGGGAGAAGCGGAACCGGCCGGCGAAGCGGCCGAGCAGGCCGAGGCCGAGGATGATGGCGCCGAATTCGATCAGGAAGACCGCGGAGTGCACGCCGCCCTCACTCCCGGCCGAGTATCGCGGCGGCCGCGTCGACGCCCTCGCGGGTGCCGATGACGATGAGGGTGTCACCTCCGGCGAGCCGGAAGGCGGGCGTCGGGGACGGTACGGCGCCGGAGCGGCGCAGTACGGCGACGATGGAGGCGCCGGCCTCGGTACGCATCCGTGTCTCGCCGAGGAGCCGGCCGTTCCAGTACGAGTGGGCGGACAGCTCGACGCGTTCGGCGACGAGCCCCAGGTCGGTGGTGTGCAGGACGTTGGGGCTGTGGTGGGCGGGCATCAGCGCGTCGATCAGCGAGGCCGTCTCGGCCTCGGTGAGGTGCAGGGACTGCGCGCAGGCGTCGGGGTCGTCGGCCCGGTACACGTTCACGGTGCGGGTCCCGTCGCGGTGCGCGATGACCGACAGCTGGCGGTGCTCCCGGGTGGTGAGGTCGTACTGGACCCCGATGCCGGGCAGGGGTGTCGTTCTCATCCGCGGAGCAGGCACTGGCCCGTCCCCTCCTGTCGTACGTGAGTGGTCGTGACGCGGGCCATGGTGTCATCCGTCCGGAGCTCCGGAACATGGGTGTCGGCACGGATGGACAGGGCCCGGGAAAGTGGTCAGGATGGGCCGGGGTGAAGAGTCCCACCGCAGGTCAGAGGCACAAGGGACCGGCGCGTGGCGCAGATCGACGAAGACGGTGGCATCGAAGCAGGCGGCGTCATCGCAGCCGACGGTGGCATCGAGGAAGACGGCGGAGGGGCGAGGGCAGTGACGCTGTACTGGCGCATCTTCCTCCTCAACGCCTCCGTCCTCCTCGTCGCCGTCCTGCTCCTGTTCGGCCCCGTCACGGTCTCCACACCCGTACTCCTCGGTGAGGCAGTCGTGCTCGTGGCGGGCCTGGTCGCGATGCTCCTCGCCAACGCCTTCCTCCTGCGGGTCGGCCTCGCGCCGCTCCAGCGCCTCACCCGGGCGATGCGGACGGCGGACCTGTCGAAGCCCGGGCGGCGGTCGGCGGTGGCGGGGCGCGGCGAGATCGCCGACCTCACGCGGACGTTCGACACGATGCTGGGCCGGCTCGAAGCGGAACGGGCCGCCAGCAGCGCGCGTGCGCTCTCCGCGCAGGAGGCCGAGCGTCACCGCATCGCGCAGGAACTGCACGACGAGGTCGGGCAGACCCTCACGGCGGTACTCCTCCAGCTGAAGCACGCGGCGGACCACGCCCCCGCCGAGCTGCGGACGGAACTGCACCAGGCGCAGGAGACCACGCGGGCGGGCCTGGACGAGATCCGGCGCATCGCGCGGCGCCTGCGGCCGGGGGTCCTGGAGGAGCTGGGCCTGCACAGCGCGCTCAGGTCGCTCGCCTCCGAGTTCTCGACGCGGGGCCTGACGGTCAGGCCGCACATCGAGTCCGGGCTCCCGAAGCTCGACCACGAGACGGAACTGGTCCTCTACCGCGTGGCGCAGGAGGGGCTGACCAACACGGCCCGTCACGCGGGCGCGACCCGGGTCGGCCTGAGCCTGCGCCGCCTGCCCGGCGGCGGGGTGGGCCTCCTGGTCGAGGACGACGGCCGGGGAATCGGCGGGGCGCCCGACGGCGCGGGCCTCCGGGGGATGCGGGAGCGCGCCCTGCTGATCGGCGCGGAGCTGTCGGTCCGCGAGGGCGCGAGTGGCGGGACGGAAGTCCGGCTGGACACCACGAGCGACAGGGTGGCGTCATGAAGGACCCGAACTCCCCCACCCGCGTCCTGCTCGCGGACGACCACGCGCTGGTACGGGGAGGAATACGCCTCATCCTCGACGCGGAGCCGGACCTGACGGTCGTCGCGGAGGCCGCGGACGGGGCGGAGGCGGTCGCGCTCGCCTGCTCCGAGCGGATCGACCTGGCCGTCCTGGACATCTCCATGCCGCTGCGCACCGGCCTCCAGGCGGCCCGCGAACTGAGCCGCCTCCAGCCGGAGCTGCGGATCCTGATGCTCACGATGTACGACAACGAGCAGTACTTCTTCGAGGCGCTCAAGGCGGGAGCGAGCGGCTACGTGCCGAAGTCGGTGGCGGACCGCGACCTGGTCGAGGCGTGCCGGGCCGTTGTCCGCGACGAGCCGTTCATCTACCCGGGCGCCGAGACGGCCCTCATCCGCACCTACCTCGACCACGCGGAACAGGGCAGACCGCTCCCCGCCAAGGCCGTCACGGAACGTGAGGAGGAGATCCTCAAACTCGTGGCGGAGGGCCACAGTTCCAAGGAGATCGGCGACCTCCTCGTCATCAGCCCCAAGACGGTGGAACGCCACCGCGCCAATCTCCTCCAGAAACTCGGCATGCGCGACCGCCTGGAACTCACGCGGTACGCGATCCGGGTGGGCCTGGTCGAGCCGTAGGCACTCCGGGATCTCGTGATCGAGGAACTGATGCCCGCGACCCGGGCCGCCCGTTTCCAGCTGTTCCTGTCAGTTGTTCCTGACGGTGATGTCGCCGTTGCTGGTGCGCACCCCGAGCTCGTACGTGCCGGCCGGGTCGCTGGGCACGTCGATGGTCCGGTCGCCGTTGTCGGAGTCGACGGTCACCTTGTAGGCGGCCCGCGGCACGGTGAGGGTGACGTCGCCGTTGGAGGTCTGGGCGCGGACGTCGGCCGGGGTGTCCGGGGCCAGGTTGATCTTGCCGTTGGAGGTCCGCGCCTGGATCCGGTCGCCCTTGATGCCGGTGCCGTTGATCTGGCCGTTGGTGGTCCGCACCTGGACGGTGCCGGTGACCCCGGTCATCTCTACGCGGCCCGAGCTGGTCGTCACCTCGACCGAACCGACCTGGGCGAGGCGGATCGCTCCGCTGGAGACCTCGCCGCTGACCGGGATGCCGGCCGGCACGTCGACGGTGTAGCTGACCGAGCAGCGGTTGCCGCAGCCGCCGAGGACCAGTACACCGTTCTGGATCCGGTGGGTGGCTCCCTGGGGCCGCTCGCCCTGGAACTCGATCTTGCGGTGCAGCGCGAAGGCGCCGTCCTTGACCCCGTTGACCGTGACGCCGCCCGACCCGTTGTCGAGGCGGACCGAGGTGATCTTGCCGGAGAGGGTGCTGTCGTCCTCGTACGTCTTCCCCTGCACCATTCCGCAGGAGGCGAGCGACACGACGGCGGTGCCGGACACGGCGAAGATCCCGGCGCCACGGAGTAACTGACGCATGAAGGTCCCTCAGTTCTGGAGAGTGGCCCGAACGGGCACGGGGGAAGTCGGTCCGGGCCCCTGGTGGTCCCGCCGCTCTGCGAGGCTATGGCACGTGCGACGGAGCGGCCATGGGGCCAACCCCCGGCTCCGGGAGCGGGCTGCCCGTACCCCGGAGCGGTGACCACGGGCGGTGCCGGAGGCCGCCGCCGGGCCCGCCTGCCGCTCTCTGCCGAAGAGCCGAGGCGCCGGAAGGGGCAAGTCCACAAGATGTGCCCGTTCGGGGCGGAACAGGTCGTCCCTTCCCCATATCGCCAACCTACTTCTGAGTCACCTACGTGATCGGGTAGCGTCCGGAGCTGCTTAGTCCGCTTCGATGCCCCGTCCCGTCTAGAGGACCCATGTCTGCCAGTGAAGTCCCCTCCCGTCGTGCCCGTCGGGGGCGCCGACCCGCCGGCGCGGCCACCCTGTGGCCCGCCCGGCCCCGGCCGTCTCGAATACCGGGTGACGGAGCTCTGGTCCCTTGAGGTTCCGGATCAGACGCCCAGGCAGCACGCCCGTTCCCCCCTCCCCGGAGGACCAGGCCCCCGCACCGGTCGAGTACCCCCTTGAGCCGGAGGTCGCCGAGCCGCCCCTGTCGGCGTACGAGATCGAGCTCGTCCGCGCCTCCGCGACGGTGGTCGAGCCGATGGTCGCGGACATGACGGTCTACTTCTACGCGATCCTCTTCGCCCGCTACCCCCAGGTGCGGCCGTTGTTCCCGTCGGGGATGGACGCCCAGCGCGGACGCCTGCTGCGCGCGCTGCTGCGGATCGTCGACCTGGTCGACGACCCCGAGAACCTGGTCCGCTTCTGCGGACACCTCGGACGTGACCACCGTAAGTTCGGCGCGCTCCGGGACCACTTCCCCGCCGTGGGCGAATGCCTCCTCGCCTCCCTCGCCCGCTACGCCGGCCCCGCCTGGACCCAGGAGATGGCGGCCGCGTGGACCAAGGCGTACGGAGTGGTCGCCGACGTCATGATCGGCGCGGCCGAGCAGGACGCGCAGACGCGCCCCGCCGTCTGGCCCGCCACGATCGTGCACCGCGTCCCCTGCGGGCCGGGTATCGCCGCGGTCACCGTGCAGCCCCACATGCCCTACGAGCATGCCGCCGGCCAGTACGTCAGCGTCGAGACCCCCTGGTACCCCAAGCAGTGGCGCTCCTACTCCCCCGCCAACGCGCCCCGCGAGGACGGCACCCTCACCTTCCACGTACGAGCCGTGCCCGGTGGCACGGTCAGCAACGCGCTGGTGCACCACGCGGCCCCGGGCGACGTGGTCCGGCTGGGGGCGCCGATGGGCGACATGGTCCTCGACGTGGCCGTCCACAACGACCTGCTCTGTGTGGCGGGCGGCACCGGTCTCGCCCCCATCCGCGCGCTCATCGAGGAGGTCGCCCGGCGCGGCGGCCGGCACCAGGTGAACCTCTTCATCGGCGCCCGCACCGGCGCCGAGCTGTACGGGGTGGACGACATGCTGCGCATGGCCCAGCGGCATCACTGGCTGACGGTCAGGGGCGCGGTCTCCGACGAGTACATCCCCGGGATCCGGGGGTCCCTGCCGCAGGTCCTCGCCGAGTACGGGCCGTGGTACCAGCACGACGTCTTCCTCAGCGGTCCGGCCCCGATGGTCACGTCCGCCAGAGAGACGCTCACACACACCGGTACGTCGCCGGAGCGCATCCACCACGACCCGTTCGACACCTCGGCCCTGGCCGCCACCTGAGGCCCCTGCCGGCCCCGCCCCCCTCCCCCACCCTCCTTCCTTCCCTCCCTCCCTGCCAGGAGAAATCCCCGTGTCTTCGCACCCGACGCCCTTCGGTTCAGCAGGCGAACACCTTCTGCAGCAGCAGCTGGGCACCGCCGACCGCGCCCACCGGTTCTACGACCAGCAGGTGCGACCCTGCCTCACGCCCCACATGCGGGAGTTCATCGGCCGCCAGTCCATGGTGTTCCTCGCCACCTCCGACTCACGGGGAGAGTGCGATGCCAGCTTCCGGGCGGGCCCGCCGGGATTCGTCCACGTGATCGACGAACACACCCTGGCCTACCCGGAGTTCCGGGGGAACGGCGTACTCGCCAGCGCCGGCAACATGAGCGAGAACCCTCATCTCGGCATGCTCTTCGTGGACTTCACCCAGGACCGCATCGGCCTGCACGTCAACGGCGTGGCCCGCCTCTACACCGACACGACCCTGCGCTCGCTCCACCCCGAACTGCCCTCCGACGTCGCCCCGGGGCGCGGCCCCGAGCTGTGGGTGCACCTCAGCGTCGAGGAGGCGTACATCCACTGCTCCAAGTACATCCCCCACCTCACCCAGGCCTCCCACCCCGCCCCGCACGACCCCGCCCGCCCCAAGGACGCGCACTACTTCACCGGGCCCCGCCACGCCACCGATGCGGCCTTCCCACAGTGAGTTCACCTGAACGGCACAGGTGCGACGCAGCATCGTTCAGCACGCTTCCACTGAACCGACCCTGCTGATACAGCACTTCAGGAGATGAACGGCCGTCGGCGACCTGAGGTCCTCATGTGGGGACAGGTGACGCACGCACACCGGCACCGGTACGCAGGCACTGTCCCCGCGAGCGTCGGCGGCGCAGTGTCGTGGTGTTCTCACACGACACCGAACGGGGCGGCATCGATGCAGCGGATTCACTTCACGGGGACCGACCTTGCACGCGTCCGGTTGCGGAGCAGTCTCGGGTCGCTCCTGGAGGGGGTCTTCGCGACCCGACTGCTCGTACGACCGGCGCACGGCGACGTGTACGCGCGGTGGCGGATCGCGGTGCGGAACTCGATACGGGGCAGCAGCCGGGCCGCGCTGCCCGTGGCCCCCGCGCCCGGGTTCGAGACGCCGCTGCTGAGACTCCTCGAAGCGGCGGGCCGGGACCGGGGGGTGCCGGCGCAGCGGACGGAGGCCGACCGGCTGGCCCTCGACGTGTGGCGCGCGGGGGTCCTCCCGTACGCGGAACGCATGCTCGAGCGCCTGGAAGCCGTGTGCCACGCGCACTGCCGGGAGGCGGCCGCGGGCGGAGTAGAAGGGCTCCTGTCGACGCTGCACCCACGGATCTCCTGGCGGGGCCCGGTCCTGGAGGTGGCGGGCGGGCCCGACAGGGACGTCCACCTGGACGGCCGGGGGCTCGTCCTCAAGCCCTCCGTGTTCCTGCCGGGCGAGGCGGGCCGGGTCCTGGTGCGGGAGCGGGAGAGCGGCCAGACCGTACTCGTCTTCGCGGCCGATCCGGAGCTGACGGGGGGCTGGAACGAGGTCGTGCCCGCGGCCGGCACGGACGACGGTGACGAGGACGGCGAGGTCCGGGCGCTCAGCGCGCTCGTGGGGCAGACCCGGGCGGCGGCGCTGCGGGTGCTCACCGACACGTCGACGAACTCGGAACTCGCGGCCCGGCTCGGGGTCTCGCCCGGGGTGGCGAGCCGCCACGCCGCCGTCCTGCGCGAGACCGGTCTGATCACCACCCGCAGGGTGGGCAGCAGCGCCCTGCACACCGTGACCCCGCTGGGCATGGCCCTGCTCGGCGGGCAGCCGCTCAACGTGCTGTCCTTCACCGCCGCCCGTGACGCGCGGGGCGGCGCGGGCGCCGGGAGCGGCGGCCCCCGGGCGTCCAGATCGGGAGGCGGGCGCGGGGGCGCGGGGGTGGGTGCGGGCCGGGGCATGGCCGTGCCGCGCGCGTTCCGTACGGCCTGAGTCCGCTCCGTCCGGCGGCCTCGCTCACCGTCCGGGCGTGACAGCTTCACATGTGGGCAGTGACCGCAGCACTGTCCTGCGCCGTACCGCATTTTGCAGAATCTTGGCGGGCGCCACACCCACACCACACCAAGGTTCAGCACAGCGCCTCAGCACGGTGCACCTCAGCGCCGATCGCGATCTGACGATTCGACGATTCGACCAAGGAGATTCCTTTCCGATGAGCGACATCCGCACGAACCGCCCCCTCGCCGGCGACTCCTCCCTCGGTTCGGCCTCCGGCGCCGGTGCCGCCGGTCTGGTGATCGAGGACATCGACACCGTGGCGCCGCAGTCCGTGGCTCTGTTCACCATCTGCGTCATGGCCGCCCAGTCCGCCCCCGTCCAGACGTCGGGTCCACGGCTCAGCGCATGACCGTCATACGGGGGAACGAACTGCCGTTGGGCGCTGCCGACGCGGACCGGGTGGGCTTCAAGAGCCATCTGCGTCCCGAGACGGTGCCCGGGCAGGCGGTGTATCTGGTGTCCCAGCGGGGGCTGACGGCGCTGCGCGGGGAGCACGCCGAGGTACTGGCGCCGCTGCTCGACGGCACGAGGAGCACGGCGGCCGTTCTGCGGGAGGCCTCGCGGGTCCTCTCCGCCGACGAGGTCCTCGGCTCGCTGCGCGCGCTGGAATCGGCGGGGCTGCTCCGGGTGCGCCCCGCCGTTGCGGGACCGGCGGCCGATTCGCCCGGTGGGCGGGGGCCGGACGGAGAGCCGCCCGTCGGCCGGGTCTCGGTCGTCGGGCCGATCGGCGGGTCCACGGGTTCAGCGCTCGGTGGCTCCGGGGGCTCGCGTCACGGTGCCGCCGAGCGGGCCGGGCACGACGGGGCCGGTGCCACCGAGCGGGCCGGGCGCGACGGGGCCTGTGCCGCCGCCGAGGCGTTCTGGGATCTGCTGGGGCTCGACGGCGGGCGCGTGCCGGACGCACTCGCCCGGGCGCGGGTGCGGGTCGTGACCCTGACGGACACGGAGCCCACCGAGTTCGCCCAGGCGCTGCGCGGTGCCGGGCTCAGTCCGGTGACGGACACGTCCTCCCCGGCGGAGCTGTCGGTCGTCCTCTGCGACGACTTCCTGGCCCCCGGGCTCGCCGAGGTGGACGGCGCGCACCGGCGGGCGGGCACGGCCTGGCTTCCGGTGCGGCTCGGCTGGTCGGATCCCTGGATCGGGCCGGTGTTCCAGCCCGGGGACGGGCCCTGCTGGCACTGCCTCGCCTCCCGGCTGCGCGGTCACCGGCTCTCGGAGGGGTTGCTCCAGCACTCGCTGGGGCAGCCCGGCCCGGTGCCGCTGCCTCCGGCGACGCTGCCCGTGGTCCGCGCGCTCGCCCTGCACCTCGCGGCCCTGGAGGCCGCCAAGTGGCTGGGCGGGCTGCGGAGTCCGGAGCAGTCGTCCGTACGCACGCTCGACACCGCGCGGCTGACGACGACCGTCCATCCGGTCGCCCGTATCCCGCAGTGCCGGTCGTGCGGTGATCCGGGGCTGGTGGCGCGGCGGGTCCGTGCCCCGTTCACACCGGGGTCGCAGCCGAAGGTGTCCGGCGCCGGCAACGGGCACCGGGCACTGACGCCGGAGCAGATGCTGGAGCGGTACGGGCACCTGGTCGATCCGGTGACGGGGGTCGTCAAGGAGATCCGTCGCGCCCCGGGCAGTCCGGCCTTCCTCCAGACTTTCCTCTCGGGTCACAACCTGGCGATGCCGGGCCGCTCGCTCGCGGGGCTGCGGGCCGGGCTGCGCAGTCTGAGCGGCGGGAAGGGGCTGACCGAGACCGAGGCCCGGGTCAGTGCCCTGTGCGAGGCGGTGGAGCGGCACAGTGGCACCCGGCACGGCGACGAGCCGGTGGTCCGTGACTCGCTGCGGGGTCTGGGTCCGGTGGCGATCCATCCCAACGACTGCCAGCTCTACGACGAGGGGCAGTTCAGGGACCGCGCCCGGTGGAACGCGCGCCGGTCGCGCTTCCAGTTCGTGCCCGAACCGTTCGACCCGGCACGCCCCACCGAGTGGACCCCGGTCTGGTCGCTCACCGGGCGGACGCAGCGGCTGCTGCCGACGTCGATGCTGTACTTCGGTCCCGAGGCGGGTCCCGACGGACTGTGGGCGGACTCGAACGGCAACGCGGCGGGCAGCACACGTGAGGACGCGCTGGTCCAGGGCTTCCTGGAGCTGGTGGAGCGGGACGCGGTCGCCCTGTGGTGGTACAACCGGACCCGGCAGCCGGGCGTGGACCTTTCCGCTTTCCCCGGGGAATACGTGCCGGGATTGCTGGCGGGTTACCGGGCGCTCAAGCGCTCGGTGTGGGTGCTCGACCTCACCTCGGATTTCGGCATTCCGGTGATGGCCGCTCTGTCCCGCCGTACGGACAAGCCCGCCGAAGACGTGATTTTCGGATTCGGTGCCCACTTCGATCCGCAGGTGGCCCTGCGGCGCGCTCTCACCGAAATGGGACAACTCCTCCCGGCCGTAAGTGGGGTTACTCGAGAAAACTCGGGATACCGCGTCGATGATCCCGAGGCACTCGACTGGTGGCGTACCGCGACGGCGGCGAACCGGCCTTATCTCACGCCCGATCCGGTGGTGCGGCCGCGCCGGCCCGAGGACTGGACGTACGTCCCGACCAGGGATCTCCTCGACGACGTGCACCTCATCACGGAGTTGACCCGGGAGCGCGGCATGGAACTCCTGGTCCTCGACCAGACAAGAGCGGATCTCGATATTCCGGTGGTGAAGGTCATCGTTCCCGGGATGCGGCAATTCTGGGCCCGGTTCGCTCCGGGGCGGCTGTTCGACGTACCGGTCACACTCGGGCGCCGGAGATCTCCGCTGTCCCGGGAAGAACTCAACCCGGTACCGCTCTTCGTGTAGGAGTCCGTCTCACGTGGCTCGGAAGCGGTGTCCGTGAAGGGGCCGGCCGGCATACCGGTCGACCCCTCCCGGTGGGCTGTGTCGGCCTCTGATGGTCCCTGATCGCATGTGGGGATTTCAACCGGCCTCGCAGCGGCGGAGGTTGGCCGCGTCGACGATCGCCGCCACCCAGGCGGCCTCGCATCCGGGACCGAGGGTCGCCAGGGCCGTCCGGTCGAGCGCGGCCCAGAGTCCGGAGTTCGACCAGACCGTGAAACGGCGGTGCGCGGTGGCGGACGACACGCCGAAGCCCTCCGGCAGCAGCCGCCAGGGACAGCCGCTGGCCAGGACGTACACCACGGCGGTGAAGACCGCCCGCTCGGACAGCGGCGCCGTGCCGCCGCCCTGGGGGCGCAGGGAGAACCGGGGCAGCAGGGGAGCCGTCATCTCCCACAGGGGGTCCGGCACCAGCCGGCAGGACAGTTCGGCGCGCACGGAGGCATCATGCCGTACTCGCCGGTACCACATGAGACAACCCCTAACTCTCCTTGCTCCGGCCATAATTCACCCACGAGGCTTATGATCGAACATGAGTGTGCACAGGGGTGCGAACAGAAGAGGCCGCGAGGACAATGCCAGTTCCCGATGAGCTCAGCCATGACGACGTCACCGGTCGACGGGACCGCGAGGAGAGACCGGAGGGGGCGGCGGCCCAGCACATCCCGATCGCTCCGAGATTCGCGACGGTCATCCTGACCTCGGCGCTGCTGAGCTACCTCGGCATCACGGCCCTCAACATCGCCGGCACCGGGCTCGGGCCGTTACCCATGGCGATCTGCCTGCTGTGCCTGGGCGCCATCTTCGCGCTCCAGTTGCAGCACTCCCGCCCGGGGGCCGACCAGGTGTCCCCGCTCCGCAAGCGGGTGACACTGAGCGCCCAGGCCGTCCTCACCTACTTTCCGGTCATGGCCTTCGAGTCCCAGTGGGGCGCCATGGCGGGCTTCCTCGCCGGCTCCCTCCTGCTGCTCCTGTCCCCGCGGTTCGCCTGGCCCATGTACGGGGCCGTCGGCCTCAGCATGCTGGCACCGCCCGCGATCGACGGGCGGCCGCTGATCGACAGCATCTATCTCTTCCAGTCGACCCTGCTCACCGGCCTCGTGGTCTACGGGCTCTCCCGACTCGCGTCACTGGTCCGCCAGTTGCACGAGACGAAGAACGAGCTGGCACGGATGGCCGTGACGAAGGAACGGCTGCGGATCTCGCGCAACCTCCATGACCTCCTGGGCTACAGCCTCTCCGCCATCACGCTGAAGAGCGAGCTCATCCACCGGCTCGTCCTCACCCAGCCGCAGCGCGCCAAAGCGGAGGTCGAGGACGTCCTGGCACTCTCCCGCCAGTCCCTCGCCGATGTACGGCGCGTCTCGCGCGGACTGCGCGAGATGTCACTGCAGAGCGAACTCGCCTCGGTCACCGAACTGTTGGAGGCGACCGACGTGAAGGTGACCACGGAGGTCCGCCTCGACGAACTGGGCCCGGAGGTCAACACGGTCCTGGCCGCCGTGCTCCGCGAGGGGATCACCAACATGCTGCGCCACTCCCGTGCCACCGTCTGCTCCATCGAGGCGGTGCAGGACGCGGGACGGGTGCGGCTGGTCGTCACCAACGACGGAGTGGCCCCGGTCTACCGCGACACCTCGCACGACAGCGGTGCGGGACTGCAGAACCTGGCGATGCGGCTGCGCTCCGTCTCCGGCCGGCTCACCGTCGCCCATGGGTCCGAAGGAACCTTTCAGCTCACCGCTGAGGCCCCCGTCGACTTCGTCCCGGCTCCCCGTGAGTCACGCGAGGGCACCGGCCGCCGCCCCCTGGCCGAGGAGTCGTCCCCGCTGCCGTGTACCGGCCCGGCCGCCTGAATCGTCGCCCACCGCCCCTCAGCGGAGACCCTCCGCGCCGTCACCACGGGCCCACAAGGCCCAGAGGAGTTACCGCCATGGACATCCGCATTCTGCTGGCCGAGGACATGCACATGGTGCGCGGCGCGCTCGTGGCGCTGCTGAGCCTCCAGGAGGACCTCACCGTCGTGTGCGAGCTCGCGCGCGGTGACGAGATCGTCCAGGCCGCGCTCGAACACCGCCCCGACGTCGCCGTGATCGACATCGACCTGCCCGGCCTCGACGGCCTCAGCGCGGCCGCGCGGCTGCGGGAACGGATGCCGGAGTGCCGCATCCTGATCCTCACCAACCTCGGGCGCCCCGGCACACTGCGCCGCGCGCTGATGGCGCAGGTGTCGGGCTATCTCCTCAAGGACGCGCCGCCGGGTGAACTGGCCAGTGCGATAAGGCGGGTGGCGGCGGGCCAGCGGGTGATCGACCCGCAGCTGGCCCTCGACACCTGGAACAGCGAGGAGACCCCGCTCACCGAACGGGAGACGGAGGTACTCCAGTTGGCCGCCGAGGGGCGCGACCCCGCCGAGATCGCCAAGGTGCTGCGACTCTCCCTGGGGACCGTACGGAACTACCTGACGACCATCGTCTCCAAGCTCAACGCGCGCAACCGCGTGGACGCGATCCGCGCGGCGCGGGAGGCGGGCTGGCTGGTCTAGGGCCTGTCCGGGGGTGGTGGCGCGGGCGGTCCCGGCGGGTCCACCGGGACCGCCATGCCCGCTGCCAGCAGGTACCCGATGACCCCGCGGGTGATGCCCGGCGCCAGCGGCAGCGCGGCCACCGCGTCCTCCGGCCGGCAGGGCAGGGTCAGCATGCCCACGACCCACACCGCCTCCGGGCGGTGCACCACCACCCGGTAGGGACTGTCCCGCACCTCCATCGCCAGGCCGTCGGAGCGCAGCACCAGAGAGGTGCCGACGACCAGCCGCAACCGCAGGCCCGCGGGCACCGTGCCGAGCCGGAACGCGGCGTCCCTGTGGAGCGGGTGCACCGAGAGAAGCGGGCCAAGGAGGTCGTCCATGGCGATGGTGCGCACGACCAGGTGCGCGAGCTCCCGCAGGACGGGGAGCAGGACCAGATGGCCGGGGGCGCCGGAGTCGGATGTCCGACCCACGTTGGTCAGCCGCACCGGCCCCAGCTGCATACGGCGCAGGGCCTCGCGTACGAGACCGTCGGTCTTGAGCCGCTGGGCACCCCATCGTCCGCTGAGGACGGTCACGGAGTCGTTGTCTCCCCCGAGGAGAACCACGTCCTCGTCCAACGACCAGAGGTGCACCACCTGATGCTCATCCGTGTCGCTCAATGAGACCTTCCCGGTCCAGACGGATGCCTCCTGCAAGTATCGGCGGACCGGCGCCGGCGGGACAGGTCAGTGAACACACCGCGCGCATGAAGATCTCATACGGGTTTCCCTACTTGTCCGGGCCGCTCACCTCGGCTCTCCTCCCGACGCCGTCGGGTACGGAGGCACCAGGACGGAGGTGACGACGAGCCCCCGGTCCACCGTCCAGCGTCCCGTGAACCCCTCGGGAGGGACCCTGGGATGGGAGGCGAAGAGGCGTGCGGTGAAGCTTCCGGCGGGATCCATGGCGATGTCGGCGTCCTCGTGCCCGAGCCATCGGTCCGTCAGCGGGAACCAGGCCTTGTAGACCGACTCCTTCATGCTGAACAGCAGCCGGTCCCACCGGACGAGAGGGTGACGGGCGGACAGCTCGGCGATCCTGCGCAGCTCGGTCGGCAGGGCGATGAGCTCCAGGACTCCGTCGGGCAGGGGCAGATGGGGTTCGGCGTCGATGCCGAGGGAGTGGGCGTCGGCCCGCCGTGCGACGGCGGCGGCGCGGTAGCCGTCGTGGTGGGTCATGCTGCCGACGATGCCGGGCGGCCACACGGGCGCGCCGCGCCGCCCCCGTGGAATGGGGACGGGCGGCATGCCGAGGCCCGCGAGCGCGCGGCGGGCGCACCAGCGGGCGGTGGTGAACTCGGTCCGCCGCTTGGGCGCGGCGGTGCGGACCGCCTCGCGCTCCGGGCCGAGGAGGGTCAGTCCGGGCGGGTCTCCGAAGCTCTCGGCCACGGACACCGGGGGCGGCAGAAGAGTTCCGATCACAGGAGCCTGGCCAGGGGGAGGTCGGGCCGGCCGCCGGCGGCGCCGAGGAGTTCGAGGAACCGCCGCCGGTGACGGGAGACGTCGTCGGGGCCGTACCGATGGGAGTTCGCGCGGAATTCGAGACGGAGCCCGGGCGCCGGGAGGCCGCCGGGGGCGGCGTCGCCGTCCCCGGCCGGGGACGGCTCCCGGTACACGTTGAGGTCGATGTCGGCGACCAACCCCACCGGCCACTGGCGGCAGGTCACCCGGCACGAGCCGAAGCCCGGAAGGGCGCCGAAGGTCATGACGTTGACCTGCGGCGCGGTCGGCGCTCCGGCCGTACGGGGCGGCAGGGCGCCCCGGTGACGCTGGTGGCGCAGGGCCTCGCGGACCTTCGTCGCGGTGTGCCGTACGAGATCGGTGAACCCCGCCGCGGGGTCGACGGTGAGCCGGAGGGGCAGTTCGTTGGCGAGCTGGGCGGGTGTGTCGAGCTCGGCACGTGAACGGCGTCCCGTCACGGGCAGGTTGACGACCAGGTCGGTACGGCCGTGCCGGTCGTACCGCCACAGTGCGGTGGCGGCGATCAGGGTGGCCGCCTCGCGGCCGAAGGGCGCGGGCCCCTCGCCGAGGAGGTCGGACAGCCGGTGGGCGTCGAGGACGACGGTGTCCGACACGGCGGGCCCGGGCGGCGCGCCCTGGTCGCCGGCACGGGGCGGCGGCAGCGGTCGGGCGTACTGGGCGCGCCAGTAGGCGGCGTCCTCCGCGTGCTGCGGCGAACGCCGATAGGCCGCCTCGTCGGCGGCGAGCCGGGCGAGGGGTACGGCGGCGGTGACCGGCGGGGTCCGGCCGTTCTCGAAGGCCTCGTACAGCTCGGCGAGCCGTCGCAGGTACAGGTACTGGCCGAAACCGTCGAGGGCGATGTGGTGGTAGCGGAGGAACAGCACCGCCCGGTCCGTACCGAGCAGGAACAGCTCGTGCGCGCACGGGTCCTGCCGGGCGAGGTCGGTCGCCGTGGCCAGGGCGGCCCGCATCCGCGCGTCGGCCGCCGCCCCGGGGTCCGGCGCGCGACGGAGGTCGGTGACCGTGAGGGCCGGAGCGGGCACCGGACCCGGGGTACGGCGCGGCCCGTCCGGCGTCGGGTGGAAGCGGGTACGGAGGGTCTCCGACTCGTCGAGCGCGCGCGTGACGGCCCGGAGCAGGGCGAGCGGGTCGAGCGCGCCGGTGAGCGTGAGCGCGACGCCGCACTCGTGGAGCGGGGCCTCGGGCGCGTGCCGCAGGCTCTCCCAGATCCCGAGCTGCGCGGCGGCCAGGGGCTGGGGTCGCCCCCGGGCCAGGGTCGGCACGGCCGCGGGGCCACCGGCCGTCGTGGTCGGCGCCGCGGGTGTCGTCGCGCCGGTCACCGGACGGCCACGCGGGCGCCGGGCGCCTCGACGGCGGACACGGCCGGACCCGCCGGCGGAGGAGTCGCGGGAGGAGGAGTCGCGGGCGCGGCGGATCGCTCGACCGCCTCGCACAGGGCGTTCAGGGTCGGGTTGTCCCAGAGGACCGTCGGGTCGACCAGGACGCCCAGCCGGTCCTCCAGGTCCGCCGCCACGGAGAGGGCGTAGACCGAGTCCAGGCCGTACTCGCTGAGCGGGGTGTCCAAGGACAGGTCCGCCGGGGACATGCCGAGGTGTTCGGCCAGCCGCCCGGCCAGCCAGGCCCGGGTGGCCGCCGTCTCCGGCTCGGTGCGGTACTCGGCGTCGTCACGGGTGTCGCTCACGGCGACGTCACGGGTGTGGCTCGAGGTGTCGTTCCAGGTGGGGCTCACGGCGTACTTCCTTCTGCGTCGGCGGGGTGATGAGGGGCGCGCGGCAGGAGCGTGTACCCGCCGCCGGTCCGGTGGCGCTCGACGAGCCGCTCCCACAGCGCGTCCTCCAGCGGACGCGGCAGGGCACGCGGTGCCACGCCCCGCGGCGTGCTCAGGCGGTGGAGCGCCGCCGCCGCCCAGTCCGGTTCCGAGAGTTCGGGGGTACCCGCGCGGCGGGCCCACGACCAGGTCCCGACGCACGCGGCGGCCGTCAGGAGCGTCGTGTACCTGCTCGTCAGGTCGTACGCGTACGGGCTCGCCGCCACCGACAGCTCACCGGGATCGAGCGCGGCGCAGGCCTCGGCGAGGCGGGCCGGTTCGCGCGCGAAGCGCTCCGCGTGGGCGCGCAGCAGGCCGTACGCGGGTCCTCCGCCGTCCGGCAGGTCGCCCAGCCCGGCCGCGATCGAGGTGCTGAGGCTCTCGCGCCCGCCGGCACTGAGCGCGAGCGCCCCGGGATCCAGCGGCGGCAGCTCCTCCCCCGCCGCGAACAGCGCCGCCGGCGGTGTCCGGTACTCGCGCCAGGCCCGGCGTGCGAGCAGCGGCAGTTGGGGCAGCAGCGAGGTCTGGCAGGCCGCGCGGGCGGCGTGCCCGAAGCCGACGGGCTGGATGTCCCGCAGCAGCTTCTGAAACAGGGCGTTGGGGCCTTCCCGCAGGTAGAAGTGGGCGCCGAGGACTCCCGAGAGCCGGTTCATGGCATCCATGAGGATCCCGGAGACCACGTACTTCACGGCCTGCGCGTGGATCGCGGTCTCGCCCGGCAGCAGGTGCAGGGCCCGGGTCGCGACCGTCGCGAAGCAGTCGGCGGTGAGGAGGTCGACGTACACGCCCGTGAGGACGGACCGCACATGGGGGAGGTCGGCCGCCGTCCGGCCGTAGAGCCGGCGGCTCCGTACATGGCGCAGCGCCGTGTCCAGGGCGGTGTCGACGATGCCGACGGACATGGACACGAGGGTGGTGCGGGTGATCTGGAAGGACCGCAGCGCGGTCTCCAGGCCGCGGCCCGGCGTGCCGCCCAGGACGCTCGTGGCCGGCAGCGGGCAGGAGTCGAACCACAAGCCGCCGAGCTGGACCCCGCGCATTCCCGTGGTGCGGTACCGGGGCAGATGGGTCAGGCGGCCCTCGGGAACGTCCGCCACGGGGACGAGGACCTGGGAGTGGCTGCGGCTGCCGGGGGCGGTGGAGGTGCGGGCGAGGAGGACGAGGGCGTCGGCGCGCCGGGCGTTGGTGATGACCTCCTTGCGCCCGTCGAGGACGAGCCGGTCACCCCGGGGCAGGGCGGTGAACTCGGTGCGGGCCATGTCGTTGCCGTGGGCGAGCTCGTGGTAGCCGACGGCTATCCGCCCGCCGCGGCAGAGCACCCGGGCCGCGTCCGCGCGCTGTTCGGCGTCTCCGGCGGTCCAGATGTTGACGGCGGCGATGAAGGAGGCGGCGCCGTGGCCGAGTCCGAGGCAGGGGTCGCGGCGGTAGACGGCCCGCATGACGTCGACGAGGTGGTCGAGCCGGGTGAGCCGCCCGCCGAGCTCGGCGGGCACGAACTCGGCGTGCAGGCCGTACGCGTGGAGGGCGTCCTCGCCGGCGGCCAGCATCTCGCCGCGCTCGTCCGCGTCGAGGACGGCGTGCCGGCCGACGGGATTCGTGGGGTCGCCGGGATCGCCGAGGAGCCGCTCAAGGGCGCGGAGCCGGGCGGGCACGGGCTGAACGGAGGGGGCGGGGACAGCGGGCGCGGGAGAGTGAGCGAGAGCCGGAGGGACGGCAGGAGCGGGAGGGACAGCGGGAGCCGGAGGGACGGCAGGAGCGGGAGCCGGTCGTGCCGGGGTGCCGGGCGCGGCTCCTGGGGGCCGCGTCGGGCTCATCGTGCGCTCCCCTGGGGTCGCGGTGACGGCAGTGTCGGCGAGTGGTGGGCCTGGCCCAGGAGGCCGTCGGCCAGCCGGTCGTGGGCCTCCGAGCGGCGTTCGTCGCAGGGGACGCCGAGGCGGGTGAGGACCAGGGCGAGTCCCGCGCGGAGGCGGAGGCCGTCCTCGGCGGTGCGCGGGCCCGACGTCCAGCGGTGCAGCACCGCCGCTCCCGCGAAGCACAGTTCGTACCGTTCGGCCAGGTCGAAGGCTGTCTGGGGGACGTCTCTCGGGGTGCGGTCGAGGGACTCCATGCTCCGGTGCGCCGACCGGGTCACCGCTTCCAGGTCCGCGGCCATCCTGGCCGTCTCCCTGGGGAGCAGCCCCTGTCGGGCGGCCCGGCGGACCGTGCCCGCGGCCTCCGGGAGGAGTTCGACGAGGGTGCTGCCGCCGGAGAGGAGTCGTAGCCGCTCGGGAGTGAAGGGCGGCAGTGGTCCGGTGAGGGTGGCGGGGAGTGCCGCCCGGTCCGCGCGACCCGTCCGCCAGGCCCGGGCCAGGGAGGGGAAGTGGTCGGCGGTCAGGTTGCGGGTGACGGCGGTGCTGCCGTCGAACACCGCCACGATCCGGTGGTCCCGCTCCAGCTTGGCGAACGAGCCGTCCAGGTATCCCTCGCTCAGGAAGCCCCGTACACCCAGGAGTTCGGTGATCCGGTCCAGGGTGTCCTGGACGAGGTTCGGCACGAGGGCCTTGGTGACGGCGGACACCAGGGCGAGTTCCGGGGTGAGGGTGTGGATGGAGCGGGCGGCGACGTCGACCACGGTCTCGGCCACGTCGAGCGCGGCCGCGGCCTCGCCCAGGGTGCGGCGCACCCGGGGCAGCGTCGCGAGGTCGCGTCCGTAGAGGTTGCGGCCCCGGGCGTAGGGGACGGCGACGTCGAGCGCGTGGTCGAGGGCGCCGAGGGAGAGCGCCGTGCACAGGATGCGGGTGAGCTGGAGCGTCCGCAGGACGGTGTCGAGACCGGTGCCGGCCTCGCCGACGAGGGCGTCGTCGTCGATGACCGCCCCGTCGAAGGCGATGCCGCTGATGTCGGCGCCCCTGATGCCGTGGGTCCGGACCTTGGGCAGAATCCGGTACGAGCCCGGCGCCAGACGGGACTTGTCGACGAGGAACACGCTGAAGCCACGGGGCCCGCCGCCGTCCCGCGTGCGGGCGAGGAGGCAGACGTACCGGCTCCTCCCGGCGTTGTTGATCAGCCACTTCTCGCCGTCGAGACGCCAGCCGCCGGAGACGGGCCGGGCGGTGAGCTCGCCCGCGAGGAGGTCCCCGCCGTGGTCGCGTTCGGTCAGCGCCCAGGAGACGACGGCGCCGTGCCGGACGGACTCGGCGAGCCGGGTGGCCTGGTCGGGGCGGCCCGCGAGCCAGACGGGGGCCGCGCCGAGGAAGGTCTTGCCGTGGGCGACGGCGACGGTGAGGTCCCGGCGGGCCACGGCCCGCTGGAGGCCGACCAGTTCGGGCATGTCGCGCAGCCGGCCGCCGTGCCGGACGTCGACGTAGTGGGCGGGCAGGCCCAGGGCGTCGAGCGCGGCGCAGGCCTCCGCGGGGAAGTCCTCCCGCCGGTCGAGCTCGGCGTTGACGGCGGCGCCGAACGGCCCGAACGCCTGGTCGGAGCCGTCCAGGAGGGTGTCGAACGCGGTGAGGGAGACATGGGACACGGTGGGTTCCCCGGGAGTCGTGGGCCTGCCGGGCCGCTGTGGAAGGGGGACGTCCGGGGTCTTCGCCGCTGTGGGGGTGCGCGGGCGGCGCTGCGGCGAAGACCCCGGCGGTCGGGACGACGGCGGTCGGGGGGGTTTGACCGTCGTCGCCGTTCGGGGGGTGGTGGCCAGGGCGGGCTCCGGTGTCGTCCGCGCCCGGCGGGGATCCGGGGCACTTCGAGACGTACTGCGGTGGTGATCCGGCGTGCGGGCCGTGTGCGGCTCGAACGGGATTCAACGTAGACCCGGCCCCGCGGGAAGGAACAGGGATTCCCGGGGACCTGGCAGGAACGGGTCAGCGCGGCCGTCGGCACGGGCTGTGGTCGGCCGCCGGCGCGGCCGTCGGACCGTCCTTGAGACCGCCGACCGACGGGACCTCCGGCGGGGACCTCGGCGGGGACCTCCGGCGGGGCCCCCGCACCCCGACCCTGCGGTTTTCCGCAGGGTGGGAAGTGCGGAGAACACCACCGGGGTGGGCGGCAACCCTCATACCGGCGCCGGTCAGCGATTTCTAGCGTGGAGGAAGAAGAACGGGGCCCCCGCCCCACCGTCCCCGCCAGCTTGGAGTCCCTCATGAACCTCACGACCATGGCACTCGCCAAGGAGCCCGCGGACGGCGTCGCCGGCTGGGCCGCGGACCTCGTCGACACGATGGGCGGCCCCGGAGCCGGTCTGGCCATCGCCCTGGAGAACCTCTTCCCGCCGCTGCCCAGCGAGATCATCCTGCCGCTGACCGGCTTCGCCGCCGGTCAGGGCGTACTGAGCCTGGCCTCGGCGCTGTTCTGGACGACGCTCGGCTCGGTGGTCGGCGCGGTGGCGCTCTACTACATCGGAGTGCTCTTCGGCCGCGAGCGGATGCACGCGATCTGGGGGAAGCTGCCCCTGGTGAAGGCCTCGGACCTGGTCAGGACCGAGGAGTGGTTCGCCAAGCACGGCACCAAGGCCGTCTTCCTCGGCAGGATGGTGCCGATCTTCCGGAGCCTGATCTCGGTACCCGCCGGGGTCGAGCGGATGCCGATGCCCCTGTTCATCATGCTCACCACCCTCGGCAGCCTCATCTGGAACACCATCCTGGTGATGGCCGGCTACTGGCTGGGCGACCAGTGGGACGTCGTGGAAACCTACGTCGGTGTCCTGTCGAAGGCCGTCCTGGTCCTCGTCGTCGTCGCCATCGCGGCCTACGTGGCGGTCCGGCTGCGCAGCCGCGGCCAGACCCACCGACGCACCTCATGACTCCCGACACCCAGCCGCACAGCAGGACCGCGCTCCCCGTACGGCCCGGGCGATCTTGCCCGGGCCGTACGGGCGCACTAGTCTCGGGCCCCGTGCAAGGGGATTTAGCAAGCACCGCGTCCGACCGACCGCCGGCCGAGCCCGGCGGGAACGGCTCCGGTGAGGACGAGACCGTCACCCGTACGACCACCCCGTCCTGGCCGCGACGCGGCCTGGGGACCCTCGTCGGCTGCGCGACCGCTCTGGTCGGCGCCCTCTACTTCCTCGTCGTCGGCGTGTCCCTCGGCCCGTTCCTGCTGTGGCCGCGCACCCGGCCAGGCGCCCTGGAGATCCTGATGGCCGGCGCCCGGCGCCTGGTCGGCCTCGAACGGGTCCGCCGGTCCGCCTTCTACGGCGACCTCTTCCCGGAGCACTACAAGGCCTCCGACCAGAAGATCCTCCGCTACCTCGCGATCCGCAGCTACACCGGTCTGCTCTGCGGATTCGTCATCGGACTGCTGGTCTTCGGCGCCGCCCTGGCCGGCCTCCTGGTCAACGGAGCGGTCCGGGGCACCCTCGGCTGGGACGAGCTGCTCACCCAGGTCCTCCTCGGCAGCGTGCTGCTCTTCCTCAACGTCCAGGGCCTGTACTCGCTGGCCGCCCTCGACACCCGTACCGCCCGCGAGTGTTTCGGCCCCTCCGAGCGGGAACTGCTCCAGCGCCGTATCGACGAACTCGCCACCAGCCGGGCGGCGGTCGTCGAGGCCGTGGACGCCGAACGGCGGCGCATCGAGCGCGATCTGCACGACGGGGTCCAGCAGCGCCTGGTCGCCCTCGCCATGCTGATCGGCCGGGCACGCCGGGGCCGCAACCCCGAGCAGGCCGACGCGCTGCTGCTCCAGGCGCACGAGGAGTCCCAGGGCGTCCTGACCGAACTCCGCGAGGTCGCCTGGCGGGTGTACCCGTCGGCGCTCGACAGCCTCGGGCTCGAAGAGGCGATCGGCGGGGTCGCCGAGCGGTGCAGCATTCCGCTGCGGACCCGCTTCGACGTCGGCGCCCCGCTGCCCCGGCCGGTCGAGACCGCCGCCTACTTCGTGGTGTCGGAGGCCGTGACGAACGCGGCGAAACACTCCGCCGCCTCGGCGATCTCCGTGGCGGTGACGCTCGACGGGCCGCGGCTCACCGTACGGGTCGAGGACGACGGCACGGGCGGCGCGAACGAGACCGGCAGCGGTCTCACGGGGCTGCGCAGCCGGGTGGCCGCGCTCGACGGCGTCCTGCACATCCACAGCCCCCTCGGGGGACCGACCACCATCACCGCGGAGCTTCCATGCGCGTAATCCTGGCCGAGGACTCGACCCTGCTGCGCGAGGGCCTGGTCAGGCTGCTCGTCGAGGAGGGCCACGAGGTCCTGGCGGCGCTGGGGGACGCGGTGACCCTGCTCAAGGAGGTCGAGGAGCAGCGGCCCGACATCGTCGTCGTCGACATCCGGATGCCCCCGACGCACACGGACGAGGGGCTGCGGGCGGCCGTCGAGATCCGGGAGCGCTTCCCCGAGGTCAGCGTGCTCGTCCTGTCGCAGCACATCGAGCGCAACTACGCGGCCCAGCTGCTCGCGTCCAACGCCGAGCGGGTCGGCTACCTCCTCAAGGACCGGGTGGCGCAGGTCGAGGAGTTCCTCGACGCCCTGGAGCGGATCCACGCCGGCGGGGCGGCGATCGACCCGGAGGTCGTACGGCAACTGGTCATCCGGACCACGCACGGCGACCCGCTGGCACGCCTCACGCCCCGGGAGCGCACGGTCCTGGAGGCGCTGGCACAGGGCCACACGAACACGGCCATCGCGCAGAAGCTGCACATCTCGCTGAGCTCGGTGGAGAAGAACCTCAACACCGTCTTCGACAAGCTGGAGCTGTCCCACACGACCGGCTACAGCCGGCGGATCCTGGCCGTGCTCCGCTACCTGGAGTCGTAGGCCGGGTGCTCCGTCGCCGGAGTCGTGGGCCGGGTGCTCCGTCGCCCGGAGTCGTAGCCCGGTCGCCGGTGCGGAACGGGCCGTCCCCGCCGATGGCGGCGGTGGGGACGGCCCGCGGCACGCCTACGCGAAGGCGTAGGGGTTGAGCGCGTCCTCCGGCAGCTGCTCGATCTGGAGGTGGTCCCCCAGGCCCGCCTCGGCGGCGAGTTCGAGCAGGACGTCGAAGGCCACGTGGTCCTCGAGCGCGAACCCGGTGGAGTCGAAGACGGTGATGCCGTCCCGGTGCTCCGCCGCGAGCTCCGGTCGCGCGCACAGCTCCATGAGGTCCGGTCCGAGGTCGGACTCCACCAGCTGCTGGGCCTCGCCCTCGCGCAGGGCCTGGCCCCGGTGGTCCGCCGTGACGAACGCCGACTTCAGCACGCGCCGCGGCACCTCGAACTTGCCTATGAGGTCGGCGCCGATGGCGTTGATGTGCACGTGCGGGCGAAGGTTCTCGCCGAGCAGCACCGGGCCGTCGCCGACCGCCACCGACGTGACCGTGCAGATGATGTCCGCCTCGGCCTCGACGTCGGCGACCGAGCCCACCTTCACGTCGAGCCCGAGGAACTCCACCCGCTCGGCGAAGGACTCCGCGTGCGCCGGGTCGATGTCGTGGACGACGATCCGCTCCAGCGGGAACACCCGGCTCAGCGCGTGCGCCTGGGTCACCGCCTGCGCACCCGCTCCGACGAGTCCGAGGACCCGGCTGTCCGGGCGGGCGAGGAGCCCGCTGGCGATCGCGGAGGCGGCGCCGGTGCGGATCGCCGTCGGCAGGATGCCGTCGCAGACCGCGAGCAGCCGGCCCGTGATGTCGTCGTACCGGGTCATGGTCCCGATGATCGTGGGCAGCCGGAACTCCGTCGGATTGGACGGCGTGTAGCCCACGGTCTTGATGGTGATCGACTCACCGGGCCGGTGATGCGGCATCCACTCCAGGATGGCCGTGTCCCCCGGGCCTCGCACGAACCCGTCGCGGGCCGGGGTGACTCCCCCGAAACCGCCCTCCCGGAAGGCCTCGCCCAGGCGGGCGATCATCCGGTCCATGAAATCGTCGAATCCCTTTTCATTGACGATCTTGGCAATATGCTGCCGCGTGAGGACAACAGTTTCCATTATTTCCCCTTGACTAACGCCACGAGATGGCATTTTCCTGCCGCCGGACTCGATTTGCCGTGCGGCCCCGAAGGGTGAATCGGAAAATGAAGCTAGCCGCCTGCTTTTACTCAGGTCAAGATTTTTGTTCAGAGTTTTACGGGAAACCGCAGGGCCCTCGTTACGGGAACCCGCAGGGCTGAGGGTGCGGAAAACTGGGCCTACCCAGGCGGTTTACCTCGTGTCCTCGGCCTCCGCCCGTGACTAGCGTTCCACTCATCACAACGGCAGCCGCCCCAGCGGTTTCCGCAGCAATGGAAGGAAACAGAAGGTGCGAAAGAAACCGGCAACGGTACGGATCGCGCGATGGAGCGCCACGCATCCGTGGTCCGCCATCGGCCTGTGGGTGGTCTTCGTCGCGCTGTGTCTCTTCTTGGGCGGAGCCGCCGGCACGAACAAGATCAGCGACGAGGAGTCGGGAGTCGGCGAGTCCGGCCGGGCCGGCCGGATCACGGCCTCGGGGCACTTCACCGAGAAGCCCGAGGAGAACGTCCTCATCAGCGCCGCGGACGGCGGGAAGCTCGACCTCGCCACCGGGCGGAAGGCCGCCGAGGAGCTCGCCGGGAAGATGAAGGCCCTGCCCGAGGTGGAGAGCGTCGGCACCGCCTTCCCCTCCCCCAACGGCAAGGCCCTGCTGCTCCCCGTGACCATGAAGGGCGACACCGAGAACGCCGACACGCGGGTCCAGCCGCTGCTCGACGCGAGCGCGGCGACCGAGAAGGCCCACGAGGGCATCAGGATCGACCAGGTCGGCACCGGATCCACCGCCAAGGGGCTCGGCGAGACCCTGGGCGAGGACTTCAAGAAGGCCGAGCTGATCAGCCTTCCGCTGACCCTGCTGATCCTGCTCGTCGTCTTCGGCGCGGTCATCGCCGCCGGTGTGCCGGTCCTGCTCGCCATGTCCTGCGTCGGCGCCGCGATCGGCCTGTCGACCCTGGCCTCGCACGTCCTGCCCGAGACCAGCGCGGTGAGCAACGTCATCCTGCTCATGGGCATGGCCGTCGGCGTCGACTACTCGCTCTTCTACCTCAAGCGGGAGCGGGAGGAGCGCCACAAGGGCGCCTCGCACCTGGACGCCATCGAGATCGCCGCCGAGACCTCCGGGCACACGGTCGTCGTCTCCGGCACCACCGTCATCGTCTCCATGGCCGGCCTCTACCTCGCCCAGGAGGCCACCTTCGCCTCCCTGGCCACCGGGTCGATCATCGTCGTGTCCGTCGCCGTCCTGGCCTCGCTGACCGTGCTCCCCGCGCTCCTCGCCAAGCTCGGCCGCTGGGTCGACCGGCCGAAGGTGCCGCTGCTGTGGCGGCTCACGATGCGCTCCAACGAATCCCGGCTCTGGCCCGTGCTGCTGCGCCCCGCCCTCGTACGGCCGGTGCTCACCCTCGTGGTCTCCGTCGGCGCGCTGCTCGCCCTCGCCCTGCCGGCCCTCGACATGAAGCTGAAGCAGCCCGGCTCGGACGACCTGTCGCGCGACATCCCGGTCGTCCAGGCCATGGACCGGCTGACCTCCGCCTTCCCCAGCAAGGGCACCGTGCACCAGGTGGCCGTCCGGGCCCCCGCCGAGCGGGCCGGTGAGGTCCAGGCCGCGCTCAAGACCCTGCTGAGCCGCACCGAGGGTCAGGAGCTGTTCGCCCACGACCAGACGCCCACGATCCGCGCGTCGGCCGACAAGAGCGTGCACACCGTCGCCGTCGGCACCCCTCACTCACCGAAGAGCGACGGGGCACGGGAGTCCCTCGAACTGCTGCGGGCCTGGGTGCCCGAGGCGATCGCACCCGTCCAGGACGCCGAGGGCGCGGTCGGCGGCAAGGTCGCCCAGGGGACCGACTTCACCGGCCACCTGGAGGACCGGATGCCGTGGGTGGTCGGCTTCATCCTGCTGCTGACCTTCGCCACCATGATCATCATCTTTCGCTCTCTCGCCGTGGCGCTCTCCGCGATCCTCCTCAACCTGCTGTCGGCGGCCGCCTCCTTCGGTGTCCTCGTCGCGGTCTTCCAGAACACCTGGGCGGAGGGCCTGCTCGACTTCCACAGCTCCGGGGCGGTCGTCTCCTGGCTCCCGCTCTTCCTCTTCGTGGTGCTGTTCGGACTCTCGATGGACTACCACGTGTTCGTCGTGAGCCGGATCCGGGAGGCCGCCCTCGACGGGGCAGACGTCCGCGACGCCGTCCGGGAGGGCATCACCCGCTCCGCCGGCGTCGTGACCAGTGCGGCGATCGTCATGGTGGCCGTGTTCGCGATCTTCGGCACCCTCAGCATGGTGGAGTTCAAGCAGCTGGGCGTGGGCCTGGCGGCGGCGATCCTGCTGGACGCCGTGGTGATCCGCATCTTCGTCCTGCCGGCCCTGATGACGGCCCTCGGCCGGTGGAACTGGTGGCCGGGCAACCTGAACTCCGCCCGCCGCGGCCAGCACGCGGCCGGCTCCGACGAGACCCGGCAGCTTCGCCTCCCGCAGCCGGTACCGGCGGGTGCGACGCAGTACGGCCAGGGGCCGTCCTACGGCCAGGGTTCCGGTTACGGCCAGGGGCCGTCCTACAACCAGGAGTCCGGCTACGGGCAGGAGTCCGGTTACGGCCAGGCGTACACCCCCCAGCAGACGTACGGCTCTCAGGGCTCGTACGGCCCGCCGCAGGGCTGGACGCAGCAGGAGCAGCAGGGCCACGACGGCCGACCCGACCCCTACCAGCGGTAGGAGGGTCCCTCCGACGAGGAGGGAGAGGTGCCCGCAATCCCCCGTCGGGCACCTCTCCCTCCTCTTTTCTCCGTCCGGGCCGCTCATCGCGGCCCGGACGAAGGCGTTTCAGCCGGCCGTCGGCCCGGTGAAGAACTGCACCATGGCCTTGTTCACCGCGGCCGGGTCCTCCAGGTAGCCGTAGTGCCCGCAGCCCTCGATCAGCTCGAACACGGCGCCCGGGATCGCGTCCGCGACCTCCCGGCCCAGATGCGGCGGGGTGACCAGGTCGTCGGCGAAGGCGATCACCTGGCAGGGCACACGGATCCCCCGGTACGCGGCGAGCCGGTTCTCGAGGCGGCTCACCTCCATCTGCGCCCGCAGGCCGGGGCCCGCGGGCGGGGCCAGCTCGAACAGGTCGAGCCAGTCGGTGAGTTCCCGCTCGTCGTCGAGGGTCCGCGGCGACAGGAACTTCAGGGCGCGCAGGACGGCCGCGTAGCGGGCCGGCAGGATCACCCCGGAGTCGTGCAGCTCGGTCTCCGCGCGCGTGAGCGCGGCGCGCAGGGCGTCGGTCCGGCCGCGCGTGGCCATCAGGACGGTCTGCCGGACCAGGTCGGGCCGGGCCAGGGACAGCTCCTGGGCGACGAAGGCGCCCATGGAGGTGCCGACGATCCGGGCGGGGCCGAGAGCGAGGCGTTCGACGAGCCCGGCGACGTCGCCGACCATGTCCTGCACGGTGAAGCCCTCGGGGCATTCCGAGGTGGGCGGAATTCCGCGGTTGTCGAAGGTGATCACGCGGAATCCCGCGGCGGTGAGCGCGGGCACCTGGTGCAGGTGCCAGGCGGTGCGTCCGGCACCGGTTCCCTGGATCATCACCACCGGGTCGCCCTCTCCGGTGTCCTCGTAGTTCAGACGTATTCCGTTGACCGGCACGACAGGCATGTTCGTTCCCCTCTTCTCGGGTGGCTGTGCGGAAAAGCGTGTGGCCCGCCCTCCGGACGCCGGTCGGCGTGGGGAGGGCGGGCCACACGGTGGGGTCAGGCGGCGTCCGCGCCTTCCATCTCCCGCACCAGGCTGGCGGGGCGCATGTCGGTCCAGTGGGTGTTGATGTGGTCGAGCGCCGCGTCACGCGTGGTCGCCGCCAGGGCGGTGCGCCACCCCTCCGGCACCTCGACGAACGCCGGCCACAGGGAGTACTGACCCTCGTCGTTGACGAGGACGAGGTAGGTGCCCTCCGGGTCCTCGAAGGGGTTGCTGCTCATGCGATCGCTCCTTGTCGAAGGATGTGTCCAGGGATCTGTCGTGGGGATTCTTCGCGCCATTCGAATTCCCTCGCGCGTCACAGTCGCTCTGCGAGGAAACGCCCGATGCGGGCCATGTGACGGGCGTCCGTCATCAGATTTCCGTGGGTCGATTCTATAGCGCAGACCTCCATCGACCCCCCGGTGAGGGGTTGCCACAAGTGGACATTCAGACGGCTTGACCTGTCCGCCTCCGACTTCTTCTCGGCGGAGACGAAGAGGAGGTCGCCGTCGAAGAACTCCGGCTTGAAACGCCGCATGAGGCGGACATTGTTCACATACACGTCCTTGAGCGCCAGGATGTCCTGGGCCTCCAGATGCCGGAGGTTCTGGTTTCCGCTCTGCAGGAACTCACGGAAACGCAGCAGAACGGCTTTCTGGTCTGCTACGAGCTCCGCCATGTCGAAGGTGAAGCCCATCGCCTGAAGGTTGTGCGCGACGACCTCGTGCTCCACGGGGTCGGCGGTGACGGCGTCCTCACCCGGCGGGTAGGCGTCGAGCAGCGCGAGGAGTCCGATCCGCTCCCCCTCGGCCCGCAGCCGGGTCGCGAGGGCGTGCGCGGCCAGGCCGCCGAAGGACCAGCCGGCCAGCCGGTAGGGCCCATGGGGCTGGACGGAGCGGATCCGGGCCAGGTAGTCCTCGGTCATCTCGTCCATGGAGGCGGGCAGCGCGCCCGAGCCGTCGAGGCCGCTGGCCTGGATGCCGTACACCGGGACGTCGGGGCCGAGATGGCGGACGAGTCCGGCGTAGCACCAGCTGAAGCCGCCGCCCGGGTGCAGGAAGAAGACCGGTGCCTCCGTGCCCCGGGTGCGCAGCGGCAGCAGGCCCCGGGTGGCGCGGCGGCCCCCGGCGGCGCCCCCTTCGCCGGCCGAGCCGTCCGAGCCGGTCGAGCCGTCCGTGCCGTTCTCGCCTTCGGCGCCCGGTGCCCCGCCGTTCAGGACCCGGGCCAGACCGGCGGGGGTCGAGGTGTCGAAGACGGCCCGGACCGGCAGATCGGTGGCGAGTTCCTCGCGGACCCGGCCGACGAGCCGGGCGGCGAGGAAGGAGTGGCCGCCGAGTTCGAAGAAGTCGTCGTCCGCGCCCACTTCCTCGACGCCGAGGACCTCGGCGAACAGCGTGCACAGGGCGTGTTCCTCGGGCGTGGTGGCCGGCCTCGACCGGGTGGCGTTGCTCAGGTCGGGGGCGGGGAGCGCGGCCCGGTCGAGCTTGCCGTTCGGGGTGAGGGGCAGGGCGTCGAGGAGGACGAACGCGGCCGGAACCATGTGCTCGGGCAGCCGGCGCGCGAGGTGCTCGCGCAGCTCGGAGGGGTGCGGTCGAGCCCCGTCGGCGGGGACCGCGTAGCCGGTCAGGCGCCGGTCGCCGGGCCGGTCCTCCCGTACGACGACCGCTGCCTGGGCGACGCCCGGGGCGGTGCCGAGGACTGCCTCCACCTCGCCGGGCTCGATGCGGAACCCGCGGATCTTGACCTGGGCGTCGCCCCGGCCCAGGTAGACGAGTTGTCCCGCGCGGTTCCAGCGGGCGAGGTCGCCGGTCCGGTACATGCGGGCGCCCGCCGGGCCGTGCGGATCGGCGACGAACCGTTCCGCCGTGCGACCGGGCCGGTGGACGTAGCCACGGGCCAGGGCCGCGCCCGCGATGTACAGCTCGCCGGGGACGCCCTCGGGCACCGGGTTCAGCCACCCGTCGAGCAGTCGTACGGAGGTGTTGTCGACGGGCCCGCCGATGGGCGGCGCGCCCGGTGCCCAGTCGGCGGGGTCCTCGGGGAGCCGGGCGGCGGTGACGACATGGGTCTCGGCGGGACCGTAGTGGTTGTGCAGCCGGCGGCCGGGCCGGGCCGCGCAGAACGCCCGGATGGCGCCGTGCGGGGTGAGGGCCTCGCCGGCCTGGACCAGGTCGGTGAGGTCCGGCAGCGGCAGCTTCTGCGCGGTGGCCGCCTCGCACACCGCGTCGAGGACGAGGTTGGGGGCGTACAGCTCGTGGACACGGCGGTCCTGGAGCCAGCGGGCCAGCCGGGCCGGGTCGCGGCGGACGTCCTCGGGGCAGACCACGAGGGTCTTGCCGGCGAGGAGCGCGGACAGCATCTCCTGGACGGAGACGTCGAAGCTGACGGCGGTGAACTGGGCGACCCGGGTGCCGGGACCGCCGGGGATCTCCCGCTCGTGCCAGTCGAGCAGGTTGAGCAGGGCCCCCGCCGGCATGGTCACGCCCTTGGGGCGGCCGGTCGACCCGGAGGTGTAGATGACGTACGCCGGGTGGGCGGGGTCGAGCGCGGCGACGCGCTCGCCCGGCGCGAGGTCGCCGTCGTCCAGGAGGGCGAGGGCGGCGAGCGTGCCGGGGGCGTCGACGAGGAGAGGGCGACGGGGGGCGGGGTGCGCCCGCGCGTCGGCGTCAGGCGTCAAGCCGCGGGCGGCCGACCGTTCGGCGTCCGGCGTCAGGCCGCGGGCGGCCGACAAGTCTGCGTCCGGCGTCAGGCCGGGAGCGGGGAGTGCGCCCGTCAGGGCCTCACCCAGGCCGTCCGGGCCCGCGAGGTCGGTCGTCGTGAGGACGAGCGCCGGGCGGGCGTCGGCGAGCATGTACGCGATGCGGTCGGCCGGGTAGCCGGGGTCGACGGGCAGATAGCCCGCGCCGGTCTTGAGGACGGCGAGCAGCGCGGTGACCAGGTCGGCCGAGCGGTGCATGGCCACGGCGACGAGGCTCTCGGGGCCGACGCCCCGGGCCGCCATCAGCCGGGCGAGGCGGTTGGCCCGGGAGTTGAGCTCCCGGTAGTCGACCGCGCCCTCGGGCGTGTCCACCGCGACGGCCTCCGGGGCGCGTCCGGCGGCGGCCTCGAAGCGCGCCGCGAGCCCGCCGTCCTCGGCGAGGGGACGGTCGGGCCCGGCACCCGTGGCGAGCACCCGATCCCGCTCGGCCGCGCTGAGCAGCGGCAGTTCGCCGAGGCGGCGCTGCGGCTCCGCGGTCACCGCGTCGAGCAGCCGGAGCAGCCGGTCGACGAGGGTGCGCGCGGTGTCGGGGTCGAACAGGTCGGTGCTGAACTCGAGGCCGGCGCCGAGTCCGTCGGGGGTGCCGTCGGGCGTGTGGCGCTCCGCGAAGGAGAGCAGCAGGTCGAACTTGGCCGAGCCGGTGGCGGAGGGCAGTGCGGCGGCGGTGAGACCGGGGAGCCGGAGCGCCTCCCCTTCCGTGCCGGGCCTCCGGTCGGTGTTGTTGAAGGTGAGCATCGTCTGGAACAGCGGGTGCCGGGACTGGGACCGCTTGGGGTTGAGCGCCTCGACGAGCCGCTCGAAGGGCAGGTCCTGGTGGGCGTAGGCGGCCAGGTCCGTTTCGCGGACGCGGCCGATCAGCTCCTTGAACGTGGGGTCGCCCGAGGTGTCGGTGCGCAGCACGAGGGTGTTGACGAAGAAGCCGACGAGGTCGTCGAGGGCGTCGTCGGTGCGGCCCGCGATCGGGGTGCCGAGCGGGATGTCGGTGCCGGCGCCGAGCCGGGTGAGGAGGGCGGCGACGGCGGCCTGGAGCACCATGAACGGGCTGGCCTGCACGGAGCGCGCCAGGGCGCGGACCTTCCCGTACAGCGCCTCGGGGACCTCGTAGAGGACGCGGTCCCCGCGGTGCGTGGCGACGGTGGGCCTGGGCCGGTCCGTGGGCAGCGGCAGTTCGTCGGGGAGCCCGGCCAGGGTCCGCTTCCAGTGGGCGAGTTGGCGGGCGACCGGGCTGTCGGGCTCGTCCTCCGTGCCGAGTGCCGCGCGCTGCCAGAGGCTGTAGTCGGCGTACTGGACGGGCAGCGGGGCCCAGCCGGGGGCGTCGCCGGCGTGCCGGGCGGCGTACGCGGTGACGAGGTCGCGGGCGAGCAGCGGGACGGACCAGCCGTCGCCCGCGATGTGGTGGACGAGCAGCAGGAGCACGTGCTCCTCGGAGCCCGTCTCGAACAGCCATGCGCGCAACGGGAGTTCACGGTCGAGCGCGAAGGGGTACGCGGCCGCGGCGGCCAGCTCCGCGTCGATCCGGTCGGCGGCCAGGACCCCCGGTACCCGGGTCAGTTCGGGGTGGGCGTCGGCGCTGTCCCGCACGATCTGGTACGGGCCCTCGGCGTCCTCCGCGAAGACGGTCCGCAGCGCTTCGTGGCGTTCGGCGACGTCGGCGAGCGCGGCCCGCAGCGCGGCCGGGTCGAGCCGGCCGGTGAGCTTCATCGCGAAGGGGATGTTGTACGTGGGGCTCGGCCCCTCGAACCGGTGCAGGAACCACAGCCTGCGCTGCGCGAAGGAGGCGGGAACCCGCTCGGGGCGCGGACGGGCCGGCTCCAGGGCGGGCCGGGCCGCACCGGCGGTGTCCAGGGCGCGGGCCAGGGCGGCCACGGTGGGGTTCTCGAAGAGCTGGCGTACGGCGATCTCCGCGCCCAGCACCGAGCGGACCCGCCCGGCGAGCCGGGTGGCGAGCAGCGAGTGGCCGCCGAGCTCGAAGAAGTCGTCGTCGACGCCGACCTGGGGCACGCCGAGGAGCTCCGCGAACAGCCCGCACAGGATGTCCTCCTGGGGGGTGCGCGGGAGTCGCCGGGTCCCGCCGGTCACCGGCGCGGCCTCCGCCTGCGGCAGGGCCCGCCGGTCGACCTTGCCGTTGCCCGTCAGGGGCAGCGCGTCGAGGGTCAGGAACACGCCGGGCACCATGTAGTCGGGGAGTTCCGCGGCGACATGGGCCCGCAGCTCGGCCGGGGTGGGGTCGGTGCCCCGCTCGGCGACCAGGCAGGCGACGAGCCGCTTGTCGCCGGGGCGCGGCTCCTGCACGGTGACGACGGCCTGGGCGACACCGGGATGGCGTCCGAGGACGGCCTCGATCTCGCCCAGCTCGATGCGGAACCCGCGCAGTTTGACCTGCTCGTCGGCGCGCCCGAGGTATTCGAGGGTGCCGGCGGGGGTCCAGCGGACGAGGTCGCCCGTCCGGTACATCCGTGCGCCCGCCGGGCCGTACGGGTCGGCGACGAACCGTTCCGCGGTGAGTCCGGGGCGCCGCCAGTAGCCGCGGGCGAGGCCCGCTCCGGCGATGTACAGCTCGCCCGCCATGCCCCGCGGGGCGGGACGCAGTCCGGCGTCGAGGACGAGCAGCCGGGTGTTGTCCAGGGGGGTGCCGATCGGGACGGCCGCCGGGACGGGGCCGCCGGCCGGCAGCCGGTGCCGGACGGCGAACGTCGTCGTCTCGGTGGGGCCGTAGCCGTCGACGACGGAGGTCTCCGGGCAGGCGGCCATGACCCGGCGCACGGCCGCGGCGGGCACGACGTCACCGCCGGTCCACACCTCGCGCACGCCGGCGAGCACCTCGGGGGCCTCGTCGGCGACGAGCTGGAAGAGGCCGGACGTCAGCCACAGCCCGGTCACCCCGAACTCGTCGACGAGCTCGCCGAGCCGCGCGGTGCCGAGGTCCCCGGGCGGGGCGACGACGGCGGTGCCGCCGGAGAGCAGCGGCACCCACAGCTCGTAGGTGGAGGCGTCGAAGGCGTGCGGCGAGTGGACGAGGACCCGCCGGTGCGCGTCACCGGCGAACGACCGGTCGTGCGCGAGCTCCAGCACGGCCCGGTGGCTGACGGCGACGCCCTTGGGCGTGCCGGTCGACCCGGAGGTGTGCATGAGGTAGGCGAGCCGGTCGCCCGTGAGGTCATGGGGAAGCGCCGTCTCGGCGACGAGGGCCGCCGGGGCGCCCGGCGCGACTTCCGCCGTGCCCGGCGGCGCCGGGGCCGCCGCCTCCGTCGGCTCCTCCCCCAGTGTCAGCCGGGCCACGCCCAGTTCCGCCGCGCGCGACTCGTGCTCCCCGTCCGTCAGGACAAGACCGACTCCGGCGAGGTCGGCCACCTGACGCAGGCGGTCGGCGGGGTCGGTGTGCCGCAGGGGTACGTACGTCCCGCCCGCCTTGAGGACGGCGAGCACCGCCACCACCAGTTCGGCGGAGCGTTCCATCAGGAGCGCGACGGGTGTCTCGGCCGTCACGCCGAGGCCGACGAGCCGCCGCGCCAGGGTGTCGGAGCGGACGTCGAGCGTCGCGTAGTCGTAGGCCGTGGTCCCGCAGCGTACGGCGACGGCGTCCGGGGTGCGCCGGACCTGGGCGCGGAACGCCTGGGGCAGGCTCGTCTCCGGTACGGGCGTGTCCGCGCCCCGGCCGAGGTCGAGGACGGCCCGCTGTTCGCCGGCGGAGAGCAGCTCCAGGCGGCCCAGCGGCAGGGCCGGATCCGCGGCGACGGAGCGCAGCACGCGCACCAGCCGGTCCATGACGGACCGCGCCGTCTCCTCCGGTATCAGGTCGGGCTGGTGGTCGAGCCGGAGCCGGAGTCCGCCGCGCCCGACGGCGACCAGGGCGAGCGGGTAGTGGGTGGCGTCGCGGTTGCGGCTGCCGGTGACGGTGACGCCCCGGATGCCGCCCGGCCGGTCGTTCTCGGCGCCGATGTCGACCGGGTAGTTCTCGAACACCATGGTGGTGTCGAAGAGTTCGCCGGACCCGGCGAGCCGCTGCACCTCGGCGAGGCCGGTGTGCTGGTACGGCTGGAGCCGGGTCTGCTCGTCCTGGACCCGCCGCACGGTGTCGACGAGGGGCTCGTCGGCCCGCAGCCGGACCCGTACCGGCAGGGTGTTGATGAAGAGGCCCACCATCGTCTCGATGCCGGGGATCTCCGGCGGCCGGCCGGACACGGTGGTGCCGAAGACCACGTCGTCGCGGCCGGTCAGACCGCTCAGGACGACCGCCCAGGCGCCCTGCACCAGGGAGTTGAGGGTGAGGGCCCGCTCCCTGGCGAGGGCGGTGAGCGCCTCGTACGTGGGCCGGTCCACCTCGGTCTCCAGGCGCCCGGGGACGACCGGCGTCCGCTCCCCGGCCTGCGGGGAGACGAGGGTGGGGCCGTCGAGCCCGGCGAGGGTCTCGCGCCAGGCGTCGAGCGCGGCTCCCTTGTCCTGGCCCGCGAGCCACTGGAGGTAGTCGCGGAAGGGACGGATCCGGGGCAGGGCGCTGTCGTCGCCCCCGGAGGCGTACAGCGCGAGGAGTTCGCGCACCAGCATCGGGCGGGACCAGCCGTCGAGCAGGATGTGGTGGTTCGTCAGGACGAAGCGGTGCCGTCCGCCGCCGAGCCGGATGAGCGTGAACCGCATCAGCGGGGGCTTGGCGAGGTCGAACCGGCGGGCCCGGTCCTCCTCGACGGCCCGGTCCGCGGCCGCCGCCCGCTCGGCCTCGGGGAGACCGGTCAGGTCCACCTCCTCCCACGGCAGCCGCACCTCGTGCGGGATCATCTGCACGGGCCGCTGGAGCCCCGCGTACCGGAAGGCGGCCCGCAGGTTGCCGTGGCGCCGCAGCAGCGCACGGCACGCGGCCCGCAGGGCCTCGGTGTCGAGGTCACCGGCCAGGTCGATGGCCTGCTGCACGAGGTACACGTCCGGTGCGGCCTCGTCGTACACGCTGTGGAACAGCAGTCCCTCCTGGAGAGGGGCCAGGGGCAGGATGTCCTGCAGCCCCGACTGCGGTTTCGTCCGCGCGGGCGTCTTCGTCATCGCCTGCGTCGCCATCACCAGGTCCTCCACTCGTCTTCCAGCAATTCGATCTCGTCCTGGCTCAGGAGGCTCAGGGACACGTCCGAGACGGTCAGTCCGCCCGCGTCGGGGCGTTCCACGTGCTCGGTCAGCGCCCTCAGGGCCTGGAACCACAGGTCCGCCAGCTCCCCGACCTCGGTGCGGCCGAGAATCTCCCGCGCCCAGGTCCAGGTGGCCGACAGTTCGGGCCCGGCGGGCCCGTCGTTGGTACGGGCGTTGAGTTCGAGGGGGTGCGCGAGCGGCACCCTCGGGTCGGTGCCGCCGGCTCCGGCGGCGGTCGAGAGCACGGTCCAGTCGGGCACGGCGGCGGTGCCCGCGTCCCGGGTGCCGGCCGTCGTGAAGCGGCCCAGGTAGTTGAAGGCGACCTGGGGCCGGGGCAGTCCGGCGAAGCCGGCGGCCGTCGTCGCGTCGAGGTGACGCGTCAGGCCGTAGCCCATGCCCTTGTCGGGGACGGCGCGCAGCTGTTCCTTGATCTGCTTGAGCGCCGCGCCGGCGGCGGGGCCGCCCGCGAAGGCGTCCGCCAGATCGGCGGTCGCCGGGTCGAGCCGCACCGGGTACAGGCTGGTGAACCAGCCGACGGTACGGGACAGGTCGGCGTCGCCGACCAGCTCCTCCTCGCGTCCGTGGCCCTCCAGGTCGATCAGGGCCGTTGCGGCGGGCGTGCCCCGCCAGCGCGCCCACGCGAGGGCGAACGCGGCCAGGAGCACATCGTTGACCTCGGCCTTGAACGCGGCCGGCACCCGGGTCAGGAGCTGCTCGGTCACCTCCTCGGGCAGCGTCACCGTCAGGTGCTCCGCCGTCCCGTAGGTGTCCCGCTCCGGGTCGAGCGCCCGCGCGCCGATCCGGGGGTCGCCGGGCCGCAGCACCTGCTGCCACCAGCCTGCCTCGGCGGCCCTCGCCGGCCGCGCCGCCTCCTCGGTCAGCCGCTGCGACCAGCGACGGAACGAGGTGCCGACGGCCTGGAGGGCCGGGGTGCGGCCGCCGCTCACCTCCCGGTACGCCTCCGCCAGATCCGGTACGAGGATCCGCCAGGACACCCCGTCGACGACCAGGTGGTGGACGAGGAGGAGCAGCAGGCCCGGCAGCTCCCGGCCCCGGTCGAACCAGACCGCCTGGACGACGTCACCGGTGGCGAGGTCCAGCCGCTCGCGGGCGGCCCGGGTCTCGCTGCCGACCAGCTCGCGCTGCGCCGCATCGTCGAGTCCGGCCGCGTCGACGCGGCGCAGGACCGCGTCCACGTCCACGGCTCCCGGCGCGCGGAACTCCAGGCGCCGTTCGGGCGCCGGGGAGAGCCGGGCCCGCAGGGCGTCGTGGTGGTCGACGAGCGCGCCGAGGGCGGCGCGCAGCTGCGCGTGGGTGAGCGCCGCGGGGACCTGGACGAGCCGGGACTGGTTGTACTGGTCGGAGGGCCCGCCGCGTTCGAGGAACCAGTGCATGATCGGCGTCAGCGGTACGTCTCCGATGCCGGCGCCCGGTTCCTCGGCGGGCGTGCCGCCGGTCTCCGTGACGACCTCGGCGAGGGCGGCGACGGTCCGCTGCTCGAAGATGTCCCGTACGGACAGTTCGAGTCCGGCCCGGCGGGCCCGGCTGACCAGCTGGATCGACATGATGCTGTCGCCGCCGAGGTCGAAGAAGCTGTCGTCGATCCCGGCGTCGTCGAGGCCGAGCACGTCGGCGAAGAGGGCGCACAGGGCCTTCTCGCGTTCGGTGCGGGGGCCGCGCCGGTCCGCGCCGTCCCGGTCCGCGCCGTAGGCGGGGGCGGGCAGGGCGCGCCGGTCGAGCTTGCCGTTCAGGGTGAGCGGCAGGGCGTCGAGCGTGACGACCGCCGACGGGACCATGTACTCGGGGAGGGCGGCCGCCACGTGGGCCCGCAGGTCGTCGTGGTCGACGGGCGGTGCCTCCTGTGTGACGGGGGCGAGGAGGGCGTCCTGGTTCCCGGCGGCCGCCGGGACGACGTACGCCACGAGGCGCTTGTCGCCGGGCCGGTCCTCGCGCAGGATCACCGCGGCCTGGGCGACCTCCGGGCGGCCGGTGAGGACCGCCTCGACCTCGCCGGGCTCGATGCGGAAGCCGCGGAGCTTGACCTGGTCGTCGACGCGGCCGAGGAACTCCAGGCGTCCGTCGCCGAGTCGGCGTACGACGTCACCCGTGCGGTACATCCGCTCGCCGCCGCCCGCGAACGGGTCGGCCACGAACCGCTGGGCGGTGAGGCCGGTCCGGCCGAGGTAGCCGCGCGCGACGCCGGCGCCGCCGATGTACAGCTCGCCCGCGACGCCCGGGGGCACCGGCCGGAGGCGGGCGTCGAGCACGTACACCCGGGTGTTCCACAGGGGCCGGCCGATCGGCACGACCGCCTCGGGCACCTCCTCCGGCGTGCGCAGCTGGTTGACCGTGGAGAAGACGGTGGTCTCGGTGGGGCCGTACTCATTGGCGACGACGGTGCCCGGGCAGGTCTCCAGGACCCGCCGGACCGCCGCCGGGGAGACGACGTCACCGCCGGCCCAGATCTCGCGTACGCCCCGGAAGCACTCGGGCCGCTCCTCGGCGAGGACCCGGAAGAGTCCGGCGCTGACGAAGAGTCCGGTCACCCCGCCGTCGGCGATGGCCGTCGCGAGGTCCCCGGCGTCGAGCCGGCCGGCCGGTGCGACGACGATCGCGCCTCCGGTGAGGAGCGGGGTCCAGATCTCGAAGGTCGAGGCGTCGAAGGCGTACGGCGAGTGCATCAGGACCCGCTCGTGGTTGCCCCCGCGCCAGTAGCGGTCGGCGGCCAGGTGGACGACGTTGTGATGGGTGTTGCCGACGCCCTTCGGGGTGCCGGTGGAGCCCGAGGTGTACATGACGTACGCGAGCTGCTCGGCGTCCGTGGCGACCCCGGGGTCGTCGGCGGGCTCGGCGGAGAGGTCGATCCCGAGGCCGCTGCGGCTTCCGCTTCCGGGCGTGCCGTCCGCGCCGGGGCCGGTGGGTGCGGCTCCGGTGCCGGGTCCGACGCGCAGGACCGGGACGTCCACGCCGACGGCGAACCCGATTTCCCCCGGCTCCCGGTCGGTGAGCAGGGCCGCCGCTCCGGTGTCGCGCAGGATGAACTCGGAGCGGGACGCGGGCTGGTTCGGGTCGATCGGTACGTACACGCCGCCCGCCTTGAGAACGGCGAGCGTCGAGACGACCAGCTCCGGCGAACGCTCCTGGAGCACCGCCACCCGGGTCTCGGCACCGACTCCCCGGCCGGTCAGGTGGTGGGCGAGCCGGTTGGACCGCTCGTCGAGCTCACGGTAGGTGAGCGTGCCGCCGGACCAGGTGACGGCGACGGCGTCGGGCCGGGCGGCGGCCTGCTCGGCGAAGAGCACGTGCACCGGTGTGCGGTCGCGGTGGTCGACGTCCGTGGCGTTCCCGTCGACGAGGATCCGGCGCCGCTCGGCCTCGTCGAGGATCTCCACGTCACCGGCCCGGGAGCCGGGGTCGGCGGCGAGCGCGGCGAGGACGCGGACGAAGCGGTCGGCGATGCCCTGTGCGGTGTCCCGGTCGAACAGCTCGGTGCTGAAGTCCAGGGCGCAGCTCAGGGCGGGGGCGGTGCCGGCCGTCTCCGGGGTGTGCTCGACGATCTCGAAGGACAGGTCGAACTTGGCGGAGGGGGCGCCGACCTGGCGTCCGCCGACGGTGAGTCCGGCGGGCCCGGCAAGTGCGGTGCCGGCGCTTCCGCGGGCGCCGTTGTCGAAGCTGAGCATGGTCTGGAAGAGGGGGTGCCGGGCCAGGGACCGCTCGGGGTTCACCACCTCCACGAGCCGCTCGAACGGCAGGTCCTGATGGGCGTACGCCTCCAGGTTCCGTGTCCGTACACGCGCGATCAGCTCGGCGAACGTCGGATCGCCGGAGGTGTCGGTCCGCAGGACGAGGGTGTTGACGAAGAAGCCGACGAGGTCGTCGAGGGCGTCGTCGGTACGGCCCGCGATCGGGGTGCCGAGGGGGATGTCCTCGCCCGCGCCCAACCTGCTCAGCAGCGTCGCCAGACCCGCCTGGAGGACCATGAAGAGGCTGGCGCGGTGCTCGCGGGCGACTCCCGTGAGGCGCTCGTGGAGCCCCTCGGGGAAGGTGAAGGTGACCCGGTCGCCCTCGTACGAGGCGGTCGCCGGCCGAGGCCGGTCGAAGGGGAGCACCAGCTCCTCGGGAAGACCCGTCAGGGTCTCCTTCCAGTACGCCAGCTGCCGCGAGACCTCGCTGTCCGCGTCCTCCTCCGAACCGAGGAGTTCACGCTGCCACAGGCTGTAGTCCGCGTACTGCACCGGCAGCGGCTCCCACACCGGGGCCGTACCGCTCAGAACACGGGCCGAGTAGGCCGCCGTGAGGTCGCGGACCAGGATGCCGCGCGACCAGGCGTCACCCGCGATGTGGTGCGTGAGGAGCAGCAGGGCGCTGCGCTCGCGCTCCCCCCTTTCCCCGGTGGCACCGTCGTCGGTCGTACCGTCCCCGGTCTCCGAGGGGAGTCGGACGAGCCAGGCCCGCAGGGGCGCCTCGGAGCCGAGGTCGAAGACGTAGCCGGCCGCGCGCCGCATGAGCCGGTCGGCCGCCGCCTCGTCGGCGGCGTGCTCGACGACCAGCGGCACCCGCACCAGCGCGGGAGCGAGGACCATCTGGTAGGCGGAGCCGTCGTTGCCCTCGGCGAGGACGGTCCGCAGGCTCTCGTGCCGGGCCGCGACATCGGCGAGGGCGAGGCGCAGGGCCTCCTCGTCGACCTGACCGGTCAGGTTCACCGAGACCGGCATGTTGTACGCGTCGCTCGGCCCCTCCAGGTGCTGGAGGAACCACAGCCGCTGCTGGGCGTGCGACAGAGGCACGTGTGCCGGCCGCACGGCACGGACCACCCTGCCGCGCGCGCCGGTGGCCGCGTCGAGCACGGTGGCGAGTGCGGCGATCGTGGGCGCCTCGAAGATCTGCCGGACGGCGAGTTCGACGTCCAGGACGCTCCGGATGCGGCTGACGAGCTTCGTCGCGAGGAGGGAATGCCCGCCGAGCTGGAAGAAGTCGTCGTCGATCGAGACGCCACCGGTCAGTCCGAGGGTCTCGGCGTACAGCCCGGCGAGGATCTCCTCGCGCGGGGAACGCGGCGCACGGCCGGCGGACTCGGTTCCGTAGTCGGGCGCGGGAAGGGAGCGGCGGTCGAGCTTCCCGTTCGGGGTGAGCGGGAACGCGTCGAGCGTCACGAACGCCGACGGCACCATGTACTCCGGCAGCCGCTCGGCCGCCAGCGCACGCAGCTCCGCGACCACCGGGCCGTTGCCATTCTGAGCCGGGACGACGTATGCGGCGAGGCGCTTGTCACCCGGGCGGTCTTCCCGTACGAGCACCGCCGCCTGAGCGACCTTCTCGTGAGCCGCGAGCACCGCTTCGATCTCGCCGAGCTCGATACGGAAACCACGCAGCTTGACCTGGTCATCGACCCGGGAGAGATACTCCAGCTCTCCGTCCTTGGTCCACCGCACCAGGTCACCCGTGCGATACATCCGCGACCCCGCCGACCCGAACGGATCAGCCACGAACCGCTCCGCCGTCAGGCCCGGCCGGCCGTGATAACCGCGCACAACACCCTCGCCCGCGATGTAGAGCTCACCGGGAACGCCCACCGGCACCGGCCGCAGACCACCGTCCAGCACGAACACCTGCGTGTTCGCGATCGGACGACCGATCCTCGGAGCCCTCGCGTTGTCCTTCGTCACCTCCCACGCCGTCGACCACACCGTCGTCTCCGTCGGCCCGTACAGGTTCGTCACCGACACCGCACGCTCAGCCAGACCAACGGCCAGGTCCGACGGCAACGCCTCACCACCGACCAACACCCGCAGCCGCTCCACGACCGACGGATCCTCCGCCAGCACCGCACGCCACAACGAAGGCGTCGCCTGCATCACCGTCGCTTCCGCCTCGACCGCGAGACGGCACAGACCCGCCGGATCCCGCACCACATCCCGAGCAGCCACCACCACAGCAGCACCACTCAGCAACGGCACGAACAACTCAAGACCCGCAATGTCGAAACCGACCGTCGTCACCGCAAGCAGCCGGTCACCCGACCCCAGACCGAACCGGTCACCCATCGACACCAGGAAGTTCACGAACGCACCCTGCGGAACCACCACACCCTTCGGCCGACCCGTCGACCCCGACGTATAGATCACATACGCGGAGTTGTCGGATGCGGATCCGGTGAGTGTCGGCGCGTTCGCCTCGGCGGTGTCGAGCTCCGCGGGAAGCGACGGGTCGTCGAGCAGAAGTCTCGGAACAGCGAAGTCCGGGAGCTCGGCGGCGAGTTCACTCGTGGTGACGACGAGCGCGGGGTCGGCGTCGGCGAGCATGTACGCCAGCCGATCCGCCGGATACTCCGTGTCCAACGGCAGATACGCACCCCCCGCCTTCCACACCGCCAGCAACGCCACCACCAGATCCACCGACCTCGGCAACGCCACCGCCACAAACCGCTCCGCCACCACACCACGCGCCACCAACAACCGCGCGAGGCGCTCCGCACGCACGTCCAACTCCGCGTACGACACCGACACACCACCGGCCACCACCGCCACCGCATCCGGCGACGACACCACCCGCTCGGCGAACAACTCCACCACCGAACGACCCGGCACCTCACACGCCGTCTCGTTCCACCCCGACACCACCAGACCCTCCTCCACCTCATCGAGAAGTCCGATGCGGTCGAGTGGAGCGTCGGGGGCGTCGACCATGCCCTGGAGCAGCCGCAGATAACGCCGGCCGAGCTCCTCGACGGTGGACGCGTCGAACAGGTCGGTGCTGAACTCCAGTACGCCGTCGAGACCGCCGGCCGCGCCAGGGTGATCGGCGAAGGCGAAGGACAGGTCGAACTTGCCCGCCCCCGTCTCGGCCGCGGCCCGGGACACGGTGAGCCCGGGCAGCTGTCGTGCGGCCTGCTCGGTCGTGGCCGTGTCGGTGTTGTTGAGCGCGAGCAGCACCTGGAACAGCGGGTGCCGCGCCAGCGACCGCTCGGGGTTCACGACCTCGACGAGCCGCTCGAAGGGCAGGTCCTGGTGCGCGTACGCGGCCAGGTTCTGCTTCCGTACGCGCTCCACGAGCGAGCGGGCGGAGGGCCGGCCGGAGGTGTCCGTGCGCAGGACGAGCGTGTTGATGAAGACGCCGATGAGGTCGTCGAGTGCGTCGTCGGTACGGCCGGCGATCGGCGTACCGATCGGGATGTCCTCCCCCGCACCCAGCCGGGTGAGAAGCGCCGCCAGCGCCGCCTGGAGCACCATGAACGGGCTCGCCTGAGCCTCCCGTGCCAGCTCCGTCACCCGCCGGTAGAGCACGGCCGGGATCTCGAACGGGATCCTCTCGCCGCGGTACGAGGCCACAGCAGGACGCGACCGGTCGAACGGCAGCTCCAGTTGGTCCGGCAGCCCGGCGAGGGCGCCCTTCCAGTACGTGAGCTGGCGCGAGATCTCGCTGTCCGCGTCGTCCTCGGAACCGAGCACCTCGCGCTGCCACAGGCTGTAGTCCGCGTACTGCACCGGCAGCGGCTGCCAGTCGGGGGCCTCGCCCGCGACCCGGTGGGCGTACGCGGCCGTCAGATCCCGGGCCAGCGGCCCGCGCGACCACGCGTCGCTCACGATGTGGTGCAGGAGGATCAGCAGGACGTGCTCGTCCTCGGAGACCGCGAAGAGCGTGGCGCGGAGCGGGAGTTCGGAGGAGAGATCGAACCCCCGGCGCACGGCCTCCTTCAGCCGCGCCTCCGCCTCCTCCGGCGCCACCGCCACGACGGGCAGCTCGAACCGGACGTCGTCCGCGCTCCGGACGATCTGGTACGCGCCGTCGGCGTCCTCGGCGAAGACGGTCCGCAGGCTCTCGTGGCGCGTGACCACGTCGGAGAGCGCGAGACGCAGGGCCTCCCGGTCGAGCGGACCGCCGAGGCGGAGGGCCACGGGGATGTTGTAGGTGGCGCTGGGGCCCTCGAACCGGTTGAGGAACCAGAGACGCTGCTGGGCGTAGGACAGAGGTACGCGCTCCGGCCTGGGCGTGACCGCCCGGAGGGCGGAGCGGGCACTGTGGGCGTGGTCGAGGGCGGTGGTCAGGCCGGCGACGGTGGGGGTGTCGAAGAGCTGCCGGACCCCCATCTCGACACCGAGGACGGTACGGATGCGGCTGACGAGCTTGGTGGCAAGGAGGGAGTGCCCACCGAGCTGGAAGAAGTCGTCATCGATCGACACCGGACCGTCCATGAGCCCGAGGATCTCGGCGAACAGGCCGGCCAGGATCTCCTCACGCGGCGAGCGGGGGGCGCGGCCGACCGACTCGGTGCCGTAATCCGGCGCGGGGAGAGCCCTGCGGTCGAGCTTGCCGTTCGACGTCAACGGCAGTTCATCCAGCTCCACGAACGCGGACGGCACCATGTAATCCGGCAGACGACCCGCCACGAACTCCCGCAGACCCTCCGCCGAACCCACCACATAGCCGACCAGACGCTGATCCCCCGCCCGGTCCTCCCGCACCACCACAGCGGCACGGGAAATCGACGGGAAGGCGCTCACCACCGCCTGGATCTCACCCAGCTCGATACGGAAACCCCGTACCTTCACCTGGTCATCGACACGACCGACATACACCAGCTGCCCATCGGCATTCCAGCGCGCCACATCACCCGTGCGATACATCCGGGAACCCGCCGGACCAAACGGATCAGCAACGAAACGCTCACCCGTCAAATCGGGACGCTCCCAATATCCCCGGGCCAGCACCACACCCGCGACATACAGCTCACCCGAAACACCCGGCGCCACCGGCCGCAGACGCGCATCGAGGACATAGGCGCGCGTGTTCCAGAACGGACGACCGATCGGAACCGGACCCGAACCCACCACCGCACCAGGCTCGATCCAGAAATCCGTGCAGTTCACCGTCGCCTCGGTCGGACCATAAGCGTTCACCACCCGCACATCCGGATGCGCCTCCCGCCACGAAGCCAGGGCCTCGCCGACCAGCGCCTCACCACCCGTCACCAACGTCCCCGACGGAGACACCACAGACGGCAGAACCTCCAGCAGACCCAGATGCGACGGCGTCACCTTCATGAACGACGGTCGACCGGTGAAACCCGTACCCGCGTTCTCGTCCAGATCGCCCAGGACCACACAGCCGCCCGATACCAACGGCGTATAGAGCGCCGTCACCGTCAGGTCGAACGCCACCGACGAATGCAGAAGGGAAGAACCACCTGCATCGCCGTAGACCGCGCGAGCACGCTCCAGATACGCGCCCACCGAACGATGCTCGACCACCACACCCTTCGGCCGGCCCGTCGACCCCGACGTGAAGATCACATACACCGGATGCGACAACGACACGGCAACCGGCACCGGGTCCTCGGCGAAACCCTCCGCCTCCGACAGGACCGACACATCGTCGATCACCATCACCGGACGCGCATCACCAAGAATCTGCGCCACACGATCCGCCGGATACTCCACATCCACCGGCACATACGCACCACCCGCCTTCACCACACCCAGCAACGCCACCACCAACTCCACCGAACGCGGCAGCATCACCCCCACGAACGACTCAGCCCCCACCCCCCGCCCGATCAGCCACCGCGCCACCCGATTCGACCAACGGTCCAACTCTCCGTACGTCAAAGACCGCCCGTCGCACACCACCGCCACCGCATCCGGCGTCCGCGCCACCTGCTCCGCGAACAACCCCGGCAACGACACACCCCGCACATCCCGCACCTCACCGTTCCACTCCACCAACACCCGCTCCCGCTCCACGACATCGAGCACCTCGACATCGCCCACAGGACGGGAAGGATCGGCAGACAGCTCACCCAGCACCCGCACGAAACGATCCACGATCCCCTGCGCCGTCACCCGGTCGAAGAGATCGGTGCTGAAGTCCAGAGCGCCTCCGTGCTCCGAGAGGCGGAAGGAGAGGTCGAACTTGGCTGCGCCCGCTCCGACGGGCTGGCTCGTCACGTCGAGGCCCGGCAGGGAGGCGACGGCCGAAGCGGCATCGGATTCGGTGTTGTTGAGGACGAGCATGGTCTGGAAGAGAGGGTGCCGGGCGAGAGACCGCTCGGGGTTCACCGCCTCCACCAGCCGCTCGAACGGCAGGTCCTGATGCGCGTACGCCTCCAGATCCGCCACCCGCACCCGCTCGATCAGCTCCGCGAACGTCGGATCACCCGACACATCCGTCCGCAGCACCAGCGTGTTCACGAAGAACCCGACCAGGTCGTCCAGAGCGTCGTCCGTACGGCCCGCGATCGGGGTGCCCAGGGGGATGTCCTCCCCCGCCCCGAGACGGGAGAGCAACGTCGCCAGACCGGCCTGGAGGACCATGAAGAAGCTGGCCCGGTGGTCGCGGGCGACTTCGATGAGCCGCTCGTGGAGTCCCTCGGGGAAGGCGAAGGTGACCCGGTCGCCCTCGTACGAGGCGGTCGCCGGCCGCGGCCGGTCGAAGGGCAGGACCAGCTCCTCCGGCAGACCCGTCAGGGTCTCCCGCCAGTAGGACAGCTGACGCGAGAGCTCGCTCTGCGCGTCCTCCTCCGACCCGAGCAGCTCACGCTGCCAGAGGCTGTAGTCCGCGTACTGCACCGGCAGCGGCTGCCAGGCCGGAGCCGTGCCCAGCGTGTGGGCCGCGTAGGCGGTGGCGAGGTCGCGGGCCAGCGGGCCCATCGACCAGGCGTCGCCCGCGATGTGGTGGACGACCGCCAGCAGGACGTACTCGTCGTCGCCCAGCCTGAACAACCGGGCGCGCAGGGGGAGATCCCGCGTCAGGTCGAACGGCGTGCGTATCTCGGCGCGGAGTGCGTCGTCGAGCGCGTCGGCCGCGACGTCCGTCGCACGCAGCTCGACCTCGGCGGCGCGAGCGGCGTCGAGGACGACCTGGTGGGCGGAGCCGTCGGCGTCCTCGGCGAAGACGGTCCGCAGGCTCTCGTGCCGGATCACGACCTCGGTCAGGGCGCGTCCCAGGGCCTCTTCGTCGAGCGGGCCCGACAGCCGCAGGGCCACCGGGATGTTGTACGTGGAGCTCGGCCCCTCGAACTGGTGGAGGAACCACAGCCGCTGCTGGGAGAGCGAGAGCGGGAGCCGCTCGGGACGCCGGGCCACGGCCTTGACCCTGGCACGGGCGCTCGCGGACTCGTCCAGCCTCGTGGCGAGTGCGGCGACGGTGGGCGCTTCGAAGATCTGCCGGACGGCGAGTTCGACGTCCAGGACGCTGCGGATGCGGCTGACGAGCTTCGTGGCGAGCAGGGAGTGCCCGCCCAGCTGGAAGAAGTCGTCGTCGATGGAGACGGCGTGGGTCAGACCCAGCGTCTCGGCGAACAGCCCGGCGAGGATCTCCTCACGCGGCGAGCGCGGAGCACGCCCGGCCGACTCCACCCCGTACTCGGGTGCGGGCAGCGCCCGCCGGTCCAGCTTCCCGTTCGGGGTGAGCGGGAACGCGTCGAGCGTCACGAACGCCGACGGCACCATGTACTCCGGCAGCTGCTCGGCCGCCAGCGCACGCAGGTCGGCGATCACCGGCCCCTCGCTGTCGGACGTCGCCACCACATACGCGGCGAGGCGCTTGTCACCGGGGCGGTCCTCCCGCACGAGCACCGCTGCCTGAGCGACGCTCTCGTGCGAGGCCAGCACAGCCTCGATCTCACCCAGCTCGATACGGAAACCACGCAGCTTGACCTGGTCATCGACCCGGGACAGGTATTCCAGCTCCCCATCCTTGGTCCACCGCACCAGGTCGCCCGTGCGATACATCCGCGACCCCGCCGAACCGAACGGGTCCGCGACAAAACGTTCCGCCGTCAGGCCCGGCCGGCCGTGATAACCGCGCACAACACCCTCGCCCGCGATGTACAGCTCACCCGGAACACCCACCGGCACCGGCCGCAGACCACCGTCCAGCACGAACACCTGCGTGTTCGCGATCGGACGACCGATCCTCGGAGCCCTCGCGTTGCCCTTCGTCACCTCCCACGCCGTCGACCACACCGTCGTCTCCGTCGGCCCGTACAGGTTCGTCACCGACACAGCGCGCTCAGCCAGACCGACCGCGAGGTCCGACGGCAACGCCTCACCACCGACCAACACCCGCAGCCGCTCCACGACCGACGGATCCTCCGCCAGAACCGCACGCCACAACGAAGGCGTCGCCTGCATCACCGTCGCTTCCGCCTCGACCGCGAGGCGGCACAGACCCGCCGGGTCCCGCACCACATCCCGAGCGGCCACCACCACAGCAGCACCACTCAGCAACGGCACGAACAGCTCAAGACCCGCAATGTCGAAACCGACCGTCGTCACCGCAAGCAGCCGGTCACCCGCTGCCAGACCGAACCGGTCACCCATCGAAGCGAGGAAGTTCACGAACGCACCCTGCGGAACCACCACACCCTTCGGCCGACCCGTCGACCCCGACGTATAGATCACGTACGCCGACCGGGAGGAAGTGGGCGGAGTCAGGGGCTCGGCGTCGGCCGGCAGGGGGGCCGTGAGTGCCGCTTCGGTGTCCTGCGCGTCCAGAAGCAGGGCAGGCATGGTGAAGTCGGGCAGTTCAGCCAGCATCTGGCTGTTCGTCAGGACGAGCGCGGGGTCGGCGTCGGCGAGCATGTACGCCAGCCGATCCGCCGGATACTCCGTGTCCAACGGCAGATACGCACCCCCCGCCTTCCACACCGCCAGCAACGCCACCACCAGATCCACCGACCTCGGCAACGCCACCGCCACGAACCGCTCAGCCACCACACCACGCGCCACCAACAACCGCGCAAGCCGCTCCGCACGCACGTCCAACTCCGCGTACGACACCGACACACCACCGGCCACCACCGCCACCGCACCCGGCGACGACACCACCCGCTCGGCGAACAACTCCACCACCGAACGACCCGGCACCTCACACACCGTCTCGTTCCACCCCGACACCACCAGACCCTCCTCCACCTCATCGAGGAGTTCGAGGGAACCGATGGGGGTCGCGGGCGCGGCGACGGCCGCCGAGAGGAGGCGCAGGAGCCGGTCGACGAGCGAACCGGCCGTGTCCCGGTCGAACAGGTCGGTGCTGAACTCCAGTACGCCGTCGAGGCCGCCGGCCCGCTCCGAGAAGCCGAACGCGAGGTCGAACTTGGCCGCGGAAGTCTCGACCGTCTGACGCGCGACGGTGAGGCCGGGCAGCTCGTCGAGGGTGTCGAGGGCGCCCTGGTAGTCGGTGTTGTTGAAGGTCAGCAGGATCTGGAACAGCGGGTGCCGGGCCAGTGAGCGCTCGGGGTTCACCGCTTCGACGAGCCGCTCGAAGGGCAGGTCCTGGTGCGCGTAGGCGCGCAGACTGGTCTCGCGTACCCGGGCGACGAGTTCGCCGAAGGTCGGGTTCCCCGCCGTGTCCGTACGCAGGACCAGCGTGTTCAGGAAAACGCCGATGAGGTCGTCGAGGGCGTCGTCGGTACGGCCGGCGATCGGCGTACCGATCGGGATGTCCTCCCCCGCACCCAGCCGGGTGAGGAGCGCCGCCAGTGCCGCCTGGAGCACCATGAACGGGCTCGCCTGCGCGCCGCGCGCCGTGCGCGCGATCGCGGCTGCGAGCTCCTCGGGCAGACGGAAGGTGAGCCGGTCGCCCTGGTACGAGGCCGCAGCCGGGCGCGACCGGTCGAACGGCAGCTCCAGCTCGTCGGGGAGTCCGGCGAGGGCGTCCTTCCAGTACGTGAGCTGGCGCGAGATCTCGCTCTCCGGGTCCTCCTCCGAACCGAGGACATCGCGCTGCCACAGGCTGTAGTCCGCGTACTGCACCGGCAGCGGCTCCCCCACCGGCACGTCACCCGCGACGCGCGTCGCGTACGCCGTCGTCAGATCGCGCGCCAGCGGCCCGCGCGACCACGCGTCACTCACGATGTGGTGGGTGACGAGCAGCAGGACGTGGTCGTCCTGTGCGAGGGCGAACAGCTCGGCGCGGAAGGGAAGCTCCCGCGAGAGGTCGAAGGGCCGGGCCGCGGCGACAGCCAGGGCCTCGGTCAGCTGCTCCTCGTCGAGCGAACCGACAGGCAGGGGGATGTCGGCGGAGTCGACGGACAGCACCCTCTGGTGCGCACCGTCGGCGTCCTCGGCGAAGACGGTCCTCAGGCTCTCGTGGCGGGTGACCACGTCGGAGAGCGCGAGCCGCAGGGCCTCCCGGTCGAGCGAGCCGGTGAGCCGTAGCGCGACCGGGGCGTTGTACGTAGCGCTGGGCCCCTCGAACTGGTTGAGGAACCACAGACGCTGCTGTGCGTACGAGAGCGGGATCCGTTCGGGCCGGGGCACAACGGCCACGACTCCGCGTCGGACATCGCCGCTCAGCTGCTCCAGGGCGTCGGCCAGGCCGGCGACGGTGGGCGTCTCGAAGAGCTGCCGAATGGGGAGTTCGACACCGAGGACGGTACGGATGCGGCTGACGAGCTTGGTGGCAAGGAGGGAGTGCCCACCGAGCTGGAAGAAGTCGTCATCGATCGACACCGGACCAGCCGTGAGCCCAAGGATCTCGGCGAACAGGCCGGCCAGGATCTCCTCACGCGGAGAACGGGGAGCGCGGCCGACGGACTCGGTGCCGTAATCCGGGGCGGGGAGAGCCCTGCGGTCGAGCTTGCCGTTCGACGTCAACGGCAGTTCATCCAGCTCCACGAACGCGGAAGGCACCATGTAATCCGGCAGACGACCCGCGACAAACTCCCGCAGACCATCAGCGGAACCGACGACATAAGCGACCAGACGCTGATCCCCCGCCCGGTCCTCCCGTACGACCACGGCAGCACGGGACACATGTGCGTGCGCGGAAACAACAGCCTGAATCTCACCCAGCTCGATACGGAAACCCCGCACCTTCACCTGATCATCGACACGACCGACATACACCAGCTGCCCATCGGCATTCCACCGCGCCACATCACCCGTGCGATACATCCGGGAACCCGCCGGACCAAACGGATCAGCAACGAAACGCTCACCCGTCAAATCGGGACGCTCCCAATATCCCCGGGCCAGCACCACACCCGCGACATACAGCTCACCCGAAACACCCGGCGCCACCGGCCGCAGACGCGCATCGAGGACATAGGCGCGCGTGTTCCAGAACGGACGACCGATCGGAACCGGACCCGAACCCACCACCGCACCGGGCTCGATCCAGAAATCCGTGCAGTTCACCGTCGCCTCGGTCGGACCATAAGCGTTCACCACCCGCACATCCGGATGCGCCTCCCGCCACGAAGCCAGGGCCTCGCCGACCAGCGCCTCACCACCGGTCACCAGCGTCCCCGACGGAGACGCCACAGACGGCAGAACCTCCAGCAGACCCAGATGCGACGGCGTCACCTTCATGAACGACGGCCGGCCCACCATGCCCGTACCAGCGTTCTCGTCGAGTTCCGCAAGCACGACCGAACCACCGGAAACCAGCGGCGTATACAACGCCGTCACCGTCAGATCGAACGCCACCGACGAATGCAGCAACGACGAACCACCCGCATCGCCGTACACCGCACGAGCACGCTCCAGATAAGCGCCCACCGAACGATGCTCGACCACCACACCCTTCGGGCGCCCCGTCGACCCCGACGTGAAAATCACATACACCGGATGCGAAAGCGACACAGGAACCAACCGATCGGCATCCGAAACCGGACCATCCGAAAACCCATCCGCCTCCGAAAGAACCGACACATCATCGATCACCATCACCGGACGCGCATCACCAAGAATCTGCGCCACACGATCCGCCGGATACTCCACATCCACCGGCACATACGCACCCCCCGCCTTCACCACACCCAGCAACGCCACCACCAGCTCAACCGAACGCGGCAACATCACCCCCACAAACGACTCAGCCCCCACCCCCCGACCGACCAACCAACGCGCCACCCGATTCGACCAACGGTCCAACTCCCCATACGTCAGCGACTTTCCGTCACAGGACACCGCCACGGCATTCGGAGTCCGCGCCACCTGCTCCGCGAACAACACCGGCAACGACACACCCCGAACATCCCGCACCTCACCGTTCCACCCCACCAACACCCGCTCCCGCTCCACGACATCGAGCACCTCGACATCGCCCACAGGCCGGCTCGGCTCCGCACACAACTCCCCAAGCACCCGAACGAAACGATCCGCGATCCCCTGCGCCGTCACCCGGTCGAAGAGATCGGTGCGGTACTGGAGGGCGCCGCGGAGGCCGCCGGGTGTTCCGGTGGTGCTGTGGGATTCGGCGAAGGAGAAGCCGAGGTCGAACTTGACGCGGTTGGTCTCCAGGGGCTCGTGGCGGACCGTCAGTCCCGGGAGCTTGGCTATCTCGTCCAGCGCTTCGACCGGTCCCGCGTTGTTCAGGTTGAGCATGGTCTGGAAGAGGGGGTGCCGAGCGAGGGACCGCTCCGGGTTCACCGCCTCCACCAGCCGCTCGAACGGCAGGTCCTGATGCGCGTACGCCTCCAGATCCGCCACCCGCACCCGCTCGATCAGCTCCGCGAACGTCGGATCACCCGACACATCCGTCCGCAGCACCAGCGTGTTCACGAAGAACCCGACCAGATCGTCCAGAGCATCATCCGTACGACCCGCGATCGGCGTCCCCAGCGGAATGTCCTCCCCCGCGCCCAACCGGCTGAGCAGCGTCGCCAGACCCGCCTGGAGCACCATGAACACACTCGCCCGGTGCTCGCGGGCCGTCCGCCCCAGCCGCTCGTGGAGTTCCGGCGACAGTTCGAAGGTGATCGTGTCGCCGTCGTGGGAGGCGGTGGCCGGGCGCGGCCGGTCGAAGGGGAGGGGGAGTTCCTCGGGGAGGTCCGCCAGGGTCTTCTTCCAGTACGTCAGCTGACGGGCGAGTTCCCCGTCCGCGCCGTCCGTACCGTCGCCCGTTCCCATGAGTTCGCGCTGCCAGAGGCTGTAGTCCGCGTACTGCACCGGCAGCGGCTGCCACGCCGGGGCCTCGCCGGAGACCCGCGCCGCGTAGGCGGCCGTGAGGTCGCGGGCGAGCGGGGCGCGGGACCAGGCGTCGGTGGCGACGTGGTGGGTGAGGAGGAGCAGGACGTGTTCGTCGGCGGCGAGCTCGAAGAGGCGGACGCGGAGGGGGGTGTCGCGGGTGAGGTCGAAGGTGTGGCTCGCGGCGGCCAGGAGGGCGTTCCGGAGACCGGCCTCGTCCACCTTCTCCGGGGTGAGACCGAGCGCCTCTTCCCCACCGTCCCCACCGTGTACGGCGGCGTCCAGGACCACCTGGTACGCCGAGCCTTCCCCGTCCTCGGCGAAGACCGTGCGCAGGGTCTCGTGCCGGCCCACGAGGTCCCCGATCGCGGCCCGCAGGGCGTCGCGGTCCAGGGTGCCGGTCAGCCGGAGCGCCACCGGGGAGTTGTAGGCGGCGCTGGGGCCCTCGAACCGGTTGAGGAACCAGAGGCGCTGCTGGGCGTACGACAGGGGGATGCGGTCCGGTCGTGGGACCGCTGCCGTGAGCGGGAGACGTGCGCTGCCGTTGCCGGTGTCGAGGGCGCCGGAGAGGCCGGCGACGGTCGGGGTGTCGAAGAGCTGGCGGATGGCCATCTCGGCCCCGAGAACGCTCCGGACGCGGCTGACGAGCTTCGTCGCGAGGAGGGAATGCCCGCCGAGCTGGAAGAAGTCGTCGTCGATCGACACCGCACCGGGCAGGCCGAGGGTCTCGGCGAACAGCCCGGCCAGGATCTCCTCGCGCGGCGAGCGCGGCGCGCGGCCGGCCGACTCCGTCCCGTACTCCGGCGTGGGAAGGGCCCGCCGGTCCAGCTTCCCGTTCGGGGTGAGCGGGAACGCGTCGAGCGTCACGAACGCCGACGGCACCATGTACTCCGGCAGCTGCTCGGCCGCCAGCGCCCGCAGGTCCTCCGGGGTGACGGTGCGGCCCCCGGTGGCGGCGTAGGCGACGAGGCGCTTGTCGCCGGGCTGGTCCTCGCGGAGGAGGACGGCGGCCTGGGTGACGTGGCCGTGGGCGGCGAGGACGGCTTCGATCTCGCCGAGTTCGATGCGGTAGCCGCGGAGCTTGACCTGGCCGTCGCCGCGGCCGACGAACTCGAGGAGTCCGTCGTGGTTCCAGCGCAGGACGTCGCCGGTGCGGTACATGCGGGAGCCGGGCGGGCCGTACGGGTTGGCGACGAAGCGCTCCGAGGTGAGGCCGGCGCGGTGCCAGTAGCCGCGGGCGAGGCCGGTGCCGGCGATGTACGCCTCGCCGGGGACGCCGGCGGGGACGGGCCGCAGGGCGCTGTCGAGGACGTACACCTGGGTGCTCCAGAACGGGCGGCCGACGGGGACCGGGCCGGTCGGGGAGGGGGCGCCGGCGGGGATGAGGTACTGGACGCTGTTGACGGTCGCCTCGGTGGCTCCGTACACGTTCAGGACGTCGGCCTGGGGGCGGCGGGCCCGCCAGCGGTCGATGACCTCGCCGAGGAGGAGTTCGCCGCCGAGCATGACGAGACCGCTCGGGGAGACGTCGGCGGGCAGGGCTTCGAGGAGGGCGAGGACGCTGGGGGTGCCCTTGAGGAAGGTGGGGGTGGCGCCTTCGGCGGTGGTCTCGTCGAGTTCGGCGACGCGGACGAGGCCGCCGGAGACGAGGGTCGTGTAGAGGGCGGTGACGGTGAGGTCGAAGGAGATCGGCGAGTGGAGCAGGGAGGTGCCGGTCATCGCCGGGTAGGCGTCGCGGCCCCACTGCAGATAGGCGCCGAGGGAGCGGTGTTCGATGACGACGCCCTTGGGGCGGCCGGTCGAGCCCGAGGTGTAGATGACGTAGGCGGGGTGGGCGGGCCGCAGGGGGCTGTGGCGGTCGGCGTCGCTCGGCTCGTCCCCGGCAAGGGCCGTCAGCGCGTCGGCGAGGTCCGGGGCGTCGAGGAGGAGGCGCGGGGTGCCGGTGTCGGGGAGGGCTCCGGCGAGGTCGCGGGTGGTGACGAGGAGGGCGGGCCGGGTGTCGTCGAGCATGAACTCGATGCGTTCGGCAGGGTAGTCGGGGTCGACGGGCAGGTAGGCGGCGCCGGCCTTGAGGACGGCGAGGAGCGCGACGACCATCTCGGTGGTGCGGGGCAGTGCGATGGCGACGAACCGCTCGGGGGCCGCGCCGCGGGCGATGAGGAGGTGCGCGAGGCGGCTGGAGCGGGCGTCGAGTTCGGCGTAGTCGAGGGTGCCGTCGGTGCCGGTGACGGCGGGGGCGTGGGGGGTGCGGGCGGTCTGCTCGCGGAGGAGGTCGAGGACGGTGGTGTCCTCGGGGACGTCGCGCGCGGTGTCGTTCCAGCGCAGCAGGGCGTCGTGGCGCTCGTCGTCGCCGAGGAGGGCGAGCCGGCCGACGGGCTGGCCGGGGGCGGCGACGAGGCCGCGCAGGACGCGGACGAAACGGTCGAGGACCCGCTGCGCGGTGGCGGCGTCGAAGACGTCGGGCCGGTAGTTGAGGCGGAAGCGCATCGTGTCGCGGGCGGAGGCGATGAGCAGCAGCGGGTAGTGGGTGGCCTCGCGACTCTTGCCGGGTACGAGGCTGATGGCGGCGCCGATGCCGGTGCCGGCGGTGCCGGTGCGGCTGACCGGGTAGTTCTGGAACACCATGGAGGTGTCGAAGAGTTCGCCGTGGCCGACGGCACGCTGGACCTCGGCGAGGCCGAGGTGCTGGTGCGGGGTGAGGCGGGCCTGTTCGTCCTGGACGCGGCTGACGAGCGCGGCGAGGGGCTCGGCGGGGTGGAGGCGGACGCGGGTCGGCAGGGTGTTGATGAAGAGGCCGACCATGCGCTCGACGCCGTCGATCTCCGGGGGGCGGCCGTTGACGGTGGTGCCGAAGACGATGTCGTCGCGGCCGGTGTGGGTGCTGAGGGCGATGGCCCAGGCGGCCTGGACGACGCTGTTGAGGGTGAGGCCGCGGCCGCGGGCGATCTCGCCGAGGGCGGTGGTGGCGTCGCTGTCGAGGACGGTCTGCACCTCGGCGCCGGCGACGGCGGCCCGGCCGGCGTCGGGGGCCACGTGGGTGGGTTCGGCGAGGTCCGCGTAGGCCTCGCGCCAGGCGGCGCGGGCGGCGTCCTTGTCCTGGCGCTCCAGCCAGGCGAGGTAGTCGCGGTAGGGGCGGGCCGGGGGCAGGGAGCCGGTGTCGGCGCCGGTGTCGTACAGCGCGAAGAGTTCACCCATGAGGACGGGCAGGGACCAGCCGTCCATGAGGAGGTGGTGGTTGGTCAGGACGAGGCGGTGCCGGTCCGGCCCGGTCTTGAGCAGGGTGAAGCGGAGCAGCGGGGGCCGGGTGACGTCGAAGCGGGCGGTGCGGTCGGCGGTGACGGCGGCGTCGGCCGCGGCGGCGCGCTCGTCCTCGGGGAGGCCGGTGAGGTCGGTCTCGGTCCAGGGCAGCGGTACGTCGCGCATGACGAGCTGGGCCCAGTCGCCGTTCTTGCGCTGCCGGAACGCGACGCGCAGGTTGGCGTGGCGGGCGAGCAGTGCCTGTGCGGCGGTCCGGAGAGCGGCCGTGTCGAGGGCGCCGTCGATGTCGAAGGAGATCTGGACGACGTAGGGGTCGAGGCCCTCCTCGTCGTAGACGCTGTGGAAGAGCAGGCCCTCCTGGAGCGGGGCCAGCGACAGGATGTCCTCGATCTTCCGCGGGGTGCGACTCACTTCTGGGCCTCTTCCTCGTCTTCGGGAGCGTGTACGTCGTCGAGTGCGGCGAACGCTTCGCCGCCGGTGGGGACGTCGCCGAACAGGTCGTCGAACTCGTCCTCGAAGTCGTCGATCTCGTCCTGGGTGAGGGAGGAGAGGGAGAGGTCGGAGGGCGTGAGGCCGCCGGCGAGGGGGTCACGTGCGTGGGTGACGAGGGCTTCGAGTGCCTGGAACCAGAGGTCGGCGAGGGCGCGGACGTCGGTCTCGTCGAGGATGCCTTCGGCCCAGGTCCAGAAGGCGACCAGGCGGGAGCCGCCGGGGCCGTCCTCGGTGCGGGCGTTGAGTTCGAGGGGGTGGGCCAGGGGCAGCCGGTCGGGGTCGCCGGGGACGGCGTCGATGCCGCTGAGGGGGGTGAAGTCGGCGACGGGGCCGCTGCCTCCGGTGGCGAAGCGCCCGAGGTAGTTGAAGGCGACCTGGGGTTCGGGCAGCCCGGTGAATCCGGCGGCCGTGTCGGGGTTGAGGCGGCGGACCAGTCCGTAGCCCATGCCCTTGTCGGGGACGCCCCTGAGCTGTTCCTTGACCGTCTTGAGGGCGGTGCCGGCGGCGGGGCCGCCGTCGAAGGCCTCGGCGAGGTCGGCGGGTCCGGTGTCCAGGCGTACGGGGTAGAGGTTGGTGAACCAGCCGACGGTACGGGACAGGTCGGCGCCGTCCACCAGGTGCTCCTCGCGGCCGTGGCCCTCCAGGTCGAGGAGGAGTCCGCCGCCGCCGCGCCAGCGCGTCCAGGCGAGGGTGAAGGCGGTGAGCAGGACGTCGTTGACCTCGGCGTGGAACGCGGCGGGGACCTTGGTGAGGACGGCCTCGGTGAGGTCCGCGGGGAGGGTCGTCTCGACGCGTCCCGAGGTGGCGTACGTGTCCCGGGACGGGTCGAGGGCCCGTCGGCCGAGGCGCGGGTCGGGGGTGCGCAGGACGGTCTGCCACCAGGCGGCGTCGGCCGCCCAGGCGGGTTTGGCGGCCTCTTCGGTGAGGCGCTGTGCCCAGCGTCGCAGGGAGGTGCCGACGGCCTGGAGTTCGGGGGTGCGCCCGGCGGCGGCGGCCTCGTGGGCCTCGGCGAGGTCGGGGACGAGGATCCGCCAGGAGACTCCGTCGACGACGAGGTGGTGGATGACGAGGAGGAGCAGTCCGGGGGTGTCGGGCCCGCGGTCGAAGCGGACGGCCTGGACGACGCGTCCCGCGGCGAGGTCGAGCCGGTCGCGGGCGGCTTCGCCCTCGGTACGGAGGAGCGTGGTGAGTGCGTCCCCTTCGTGGCCGGTGGCGTCGACGTGGCGGATGACGTCGGCGGCGTCGACGGTGCCGGGTTCCGGTATCTCCATGCGGCGGTCGGGGCCCGGGGTGAGGCGGGAGCGGAGGGCGTCGTGGTGGTCGAGGAGGGCCTGGACGGCGCGGTTCAGGTGGTCGGGGTCGAGGCCGGCGGGGGCCTGGAGGACGGCGGACATGTGGAAGGCGTCGAGGTCGTCGGCGCGGTCGAGGAGCCAGTGGTTGATGGGCGTGTGCGGGACCTCGCCGAGGGCGGCTCCGGGTTCTTCGGCGGCGACGCCGGTGGACTCGGTGACGACGGGGGCGAGGGCGGCGACGGTGCGGTGCTCGAAGATGTCGCGGACGGTCAGTGCGAGTCCGGCCCGGCGGGCCTTGCTGACCAGCTGGATCGACATGATGCTGTCGCCGCCGAGGTCGAAGAACCCGTCGTCGATGCCGACGTCGGCGACGCCGAGGACGTCGGCGAAGAGGGCGCAGAGCGTCTTCTCACGGTCGGTACGGGGCCCCTCAAAACCGGTGTCGCCGGTGGCTCCCGTGGGAGTGCCGGGGGCGGGGAGCGCGGCCCGGTCGAGCTTGCCGTTCGCGGTCAGGGGGAGTTCGGGCAGGACGACGACGGCGGACGGCACCATGTAGTGGGGCAGGTGTCCGGCGATGTGACTGCGCAGGGTGCGTCCCAGGTCGGCGTCGGCCTGGGGCTGCCGGGGCCCTTCGGGTACGACGTAGGCGACGAGGCGTACGGTCCCGGGGGTGTCCTCGCGGGTGAGGACGGCGGCGGTCTCGACGGCGGGGTGCTCGGAGAGGACGGCCTCGACCTCGCCGGGTTCGACGCGGAAGCCGCCGATCTTGGTCTGGTGGTCGGAGCGGCCGAGGAACTCCAGCTCTCCGGCGCTGTTCCAGCGGACGACGTCGCCGGTGCGGTACATCCGGGAGCCGGCCGGGCCGAAGGGTGAGGCGACGAACCGTTCCGCCGTGCGGTCGGGCCGGCCCTGGTAGCCGCGGGCCATCTGGCCGCCGCCGATGTAGAGCTCGCCGCGGACGCCGGGGGCGACGGGGCGGAGCCGTTCGTCGAGGACGTGGGCGGTGGCGTTCCAGAGGGGTTCGCCGATGGGGGCCGAACCGGGCCACTCGTCGATGTCCTCGGGCAGGGTCGAGGAGGTGATGGCGGCGACCTCGGCGGGGCCGTAGATGTTGTGGGCCATGCGGCGCCAGCCGGTGGAGCAGAAGGCCCGCAGGTCGCCGCTGAGCCGGAACTGTTCGCCGCCCTGGAAGAGGTCGGTGAGCGAGTCGAGGCGTTCGCCGGTGTCGGCCGCGGCGGCGAGGACGGCGTCGATGACGAGGGTGGGCGCGAAGAGTTCGTTGATGCCGTAGCGGGCGATCCACGAGGCCAGTTCGTAGGCGTCGAGCCGGGTCTGCTCCTCGGGCAGGACGAGGGTCTTGCCGACGACGAGCGCCTGGAGGATCTCCTGGACGGCGAAGTCGAAGGAGACCGCGCAGAACTGGGCGGTGCGGGTGCCGACGCCGCCGCAGTAGGTGCCGGTGTGCCAGGCGAGCAGGTTCATCAGGGAGCCCATCGGCATCACGACCCCCTTGGGGGTGCCGGTGGAGCCCGAGGTGTAGACGACGTACGCGGGGTGGCGCGGGTCCAGGGGGCGGACCCGGTCGGCGTCCGTCAGGTCGGTCTCCGGGGCGTCGGCGAGGAGCCGGCCGGTGTCCTCGGCGTCGAGGACGAGGGTCCGGGCGGAGTGGGTCCCGCCCAGGAGGGCGTGGTGCGCGGTGTCGGTGAGGACGACGGCGGGGCGGCAGTCGTCGAGGACGGCGCGCAGCCGCTGTTCGGGCGCCTTGACGTCGAGGGTCAGGTAGGCGGCGCCGGTCTTGAGGGCGGCGAGCAGGCTGACGATCATGTCGGCGGAGCGGGGCAGGGCGATCACGACGATGTCCTCGGCGCCGACGCCCCGGGCGGCGAGCTGGTGGGCCAGCCGGTTGGCGCGGGCATTGAGCTCCCCGTAGGACAGGGTGACGGCCTCGGAGATGACGGCCGTGGCGTGCGGGACGTCGGCGGCCTGCCCTTCGACGAGTTCGGGGACGAAGCGCGGGGAGGTGGCGTGCGCGGTCCGGTTGCGGGCCTCCAGGGTGGCGAGCTCGCCGTCGGTCATGACGTCGAGCCGGCCGAGGGGGCGGTGCGGGTCGTCGGCGACGGCGCCGAGGACGCGGAGGAGCCGCTCGGCGAAGGCGGTGGCCGTGCCCCGGTCGAACAGGTCGGTGCTGAACTCGACGGCGCCGTGCAGGCCGGTGGGGGTGCCGTCGGGGCCGTACGTCTCGTCGAGGAAGAACGCCAGGTCGAACTTGGCGCGCCCGGTCTCGGGCGCCCGCACGTCGACGGTGAGGCCGGGGAGCCGCAGGACGTCCAGGGCCTCCTGGTTGTTGTCGAGGCCGAGCAGCACCTGGAAGAGGGGGTGCCGGGCGAGCGAGCGGGCGGGGCTGAGGATTTCGACGAGCCGCTCGAAGGGCAGGTCCTGGTGGGCGTAGGCGCCGAGGTTGGTCTCCCGTACGCGGGAGAGGAGGTCGGTGAAGTCGGGGTCGCCGGAGGTGTCGGTGCGCAGCACGAGGGTGTTGACGAAGAAGCCCACGAGGTCTTCGACGGCGGTGTCGGTCCTGCCGGCGACGGGGGTGCCGATCGGGATGTCCGTGCCGGCGCCGAGCCGGTTCAGGAGGGTGGCGAGAGCGGCTTGGATCACCATGAAGAGGCTGGTGCGGGTGGTGCGGGCGAGGTCGGCGAGAGCCGCGTGCAGGCTCGCGGGCACCTCGAAGGCGACCCGGCCGCCCCGGTGCGACTGGCTCGGCGGGCGGGGCCGGTCGGTGGGCAGCTCCAGTTCCTCCGGGAGCCCGGCGAGCGTCGTGCTCCAGTAGGCGAGCTGCCGGGAGATCTCGCTCTCCGGGTCGTCCTCGGAGCCGAGGATCTCGCGCTGCCAGAGCGTGTAGTCGGCGTACTGCACGGGCAGCGCCTCCCACACGGGCGCCTCGCCCCGGGCCCGGGCCGCGTAGGCGCGGGAGATGTCGCGGGCAAGGGGACCCATCGACCAGCCGTCGCCGGCGATGTGGTGCACGACGAGCGTCAGTGTCCGCTCGCCCGTCGGAGTGCCGAACAGCCAAGCCTTGAGCGGGAGTTCGGCCCGTAGGTCGAAGGCGTACGAGGCGGCGGTCCGGATCCGGGCGTCCAGCTCCTCGACGGCGACCTCCTCCTCCGTGAGCTGCGGCCGGGCGTGCTCGGCGGGCAGCACCACCTGACGGGCGCCGGAGCCGTCCTCGGCGAACAGGGTCCGCAGGCTCTCGTGTCGTACGACGACGTCGGTCAGCGCCTGCCGCAGCGCGGCCCGGTCGAGATAGCCGGTCAGCCGCAGGGTGACGGGGATGTTGTACGTGGCGCTCGGGCCCTCCAGGTTGTGGAGGAACCACAGACGCTGCTGGGCGTACGAGAGGGGAAGCCGCGACGGACGCTCGACGGGCACGAGCGGGCGACGCGCCCCGGCGGCGCGGGCGAAGGCCTCGGCGAGTCCGGCGACGCTCGGGTTCTCGAAGAAGGTACGGATCGAGATCTCGGCGCCGAGGACGGAGCGGACCCGGCTGAGCAGCCGGACGGCCGACAGGGAGTGGCCGCCCCGGTCGAAGAAGTCGTCGTCGATGCCGACGTCGGCGACACCGAGGACCTCGACGAACAGGGTGCGGAGGATCTGCTCCAGGGGGCTGCGCGGCCCCCGGGAACGGGCGGCGTGGAGGGTACCGTTCAGCGCGCTCGCGGCGTCGGCGGTGGCCGGCCCGGCGTCCGTCTCCGGGGCGAGCCGGAGGGCGCCGCCGTGGGTCCAGCGGGCGGTACGGCCGGTACGGAAGAGCCAGGAGGCGCCGGGGAGGGGGCTGGGGGTGATGCGCTCGGGGAGGGCCGCGTCCGTGGGGGTGGAGGCGGGGGTGGGGCTGGAGGCGGGGGTGGGGCCGTCGCCCGCCACGTACAGGTCGCCGGAGACGCCCGGCGGGACCGGGCGCAGTCGGTCGTCGAGGATCCATGCCCGGGTCGCCGTCGCACCGGCGGGCAGCGCCGCCTCGGGCAGGACCTCGGCCAGGGCCTCGGCCACCTGGGTGCGGTCCGTGGCGCTCCACTCCCCCAGCACGGCGGCGCGCTCGGCCGCGTCGAGCAGGGGGACGGCGGAGAGCGGCCGGGCCGGGTCGGCGGCGACCTCGGTGAGCAGCCGCAGCAGCCGGTCCGCCGTCGAGCGGGCCGACGGCTCGTCGAAGAGCCCGGTGCTGTACTCCAGGTCGGCGACGATGCCGGCCGGGCGGCCCGCCTCGTCGAAGCTCTCCGTGAGCTCGAAGTTGAGGTCGAACTTGGTGTCCTCGATGGGCAGCCGCTCCAGGCTCGCGTCGAGCCTCGGCAGCCGGGCGACCTCGGCGACGGTGGCCCGCGGGTCGGCGTTGTGGAGGGTCAGGCCGACCTGGAAGAGGGGGTGGCGGGTGAGGGAACGCTCGGGGTTGAGCGCCTCGACGAGCCGCTCGAACGGCAGGTCCTGGTGGGCGTAGGCCGCGAGGTCCGCCTCACGGACCCGGGCGACGAGCTGGGTGAAGTCGGGGTCGCCGGAGGTGTCCGTCCGCAGGACCAGCGTGTTGGCGAAGAAGCCGACCAGCTCCTCGACGGCGGTGTCGGTACGGCCGGCGATCGGCGTACCGATCGGGATGTCCGTACCGGCGCCGAGCCGGGTGAGGAGACCGGCGAGCGCGGCCTGGAGCACCATGAAGAGACTGGAGCGCGTACGGCCGCTGAGCGCGTACAGCTCCTGATGGAGCGAGGCGGGGATCCGGAACGTCACCTGTCCGCCCTGGCTGGACAGTTCGGCGGTCCGAGGCCGGTCGACGGGCAGGGCCAGCTCGTCGGGGAGCCCGGTGAGGGCGCTCTTCCAGTAGGCGAGCTGCCGGGAGATCTCGCTGTCCGGGTCGTCCTCGGAGCCGAGGATCTCGCGCTGCCAGAGGCTGTAGTCCGCGTACTGGACGGGCAGCGGCTCCCAGTTCGGGGCCTCGCCCGTGGTGACCCGCGCGGTGTAGGCGGCGGCGAGGTCACGGGCCAGGGGGCGCATGGACCAGCCGTCGCCCGCGATGTGGTGCAGGAGGATCAGCAGGACGTGCTCGTCCTCGGAGAGGGCGAACAGCGTGGCACGGAGCGGGAGTTCCGAGGCGAGGTCGAAGAGGTGCCGGGCGGCGGTGAGGAGTTCGCCCTTGAGACGGCCCTCGTCGACGTCCCGCACCTCGAAGCGGACAGGGGCCTCGCGCGCCGGGACGACGTGCTGCGCGAAGCCCTCGTCGTCCTCGGCGAAGACGGTCCGCAGGCTCTCGTGCCGGGCGACCACGTCGGAGAGCGCGAGCCGCAGGGCCTCCCGGTCGAGCGGACCGCTGAGCCGCAGGGCCCCCGGGGCGTTGTAGGCGGTGCTGTCGCCGTCGAGGAGCTGAAGGAAGCGGAGCCGCTGCTGGGCGTACGAGAGGGGTACGCGGACAGGCCGGGGGTCGACGGGGGTCAGGGCGGCCCTGGTCGCGCCGTGGGCGTGGTCGAGGGCGGTGGTCAGGCCGGCGACGGTGGGGGTGTCGAAGAGCTGCCGGACCCCCATCTCGACACCGAGGACGGTACGGATGCGGCTGACGAGCTTGGTGGCAAGGAGGGAGTGCCCACCGAGCTGGAAGAAGTCGTCATCGATCGACACCGGACCGTCCATGAGCCCAAGGATCTCGGCGAACAGACCGGCCAGGATCTCCTCACGCGGAGAACGGGGGGCGCGGCCGGCGGACTCGGTGCCGTAATCCGGCGCGGGCAGCGCCCTGCGGTCGAGCTTGCCGTTCGACGTCAACGGCAGTTCATCTAGCTCCACGAACGCGGAAGGCACCATGTAATCCGGCAGACGACCCGCGACAAACTCCCGCAGCCCCTCCGCCGAACCCACCACATAGCCGACCAGACGCTGATCCCCCGCCCGGTCCTCCCGCACCACCACAGCGGCACGGGACACATTCACGTGCGCGGAAACAACAGCCTGGATCTCACCCAGCTCGATACGGAAACCCCGCACCTTCACCTGGTCATCGACCCGGCCGACATACACCAGCTGCCCATCGGCATTCCAGCGCGCCACATCACCCGTGCGATACATCCGGGAACCCGCCGGACCAAACGGATCAGCAACGAAACGCTCACCCGTCAAATCGGGACGCTCCCAATACCCGCGAGCCAGCACCACACCCGCGACATACAGCTCACCCGAAACACCCGGCGCCACCGGCCGCAGACGCGCATCGAGGACATAGGCGCGCGTGTTCCAGAACGGACGACCGATCGGAACCGGACCCGAACCCACCACCGCACCAGGCTCGATCCAGAAATCCGTGCAGTTCACCGTCGCCTCGGTCGGACCATAAGCGTTCACCACCCGGGCATCGGGATGCGCCTCCCGCCACGAAGCCAGGGCCTCGCCGACCAGCGCCTCACCACCCGTCACCAACGTCCCCGACGGAGACACCACAGACGGCAGAACCTCCAGCAGACCCAGATGCGACGGCGTCACCTTCATGAACGACGGCCGGCCAACCACACCCGCGTTCTCGTCCAGATCCGCGAGAACCACACAGCCGCCCGACACCAGCGGCGTGTAAAGAGCTGTCACCGTCAGATCGAACGCCACCGACGAATGCAGCAACGACGAACCTCCCGCATCGCCATACACCGCACGAGCACGCTCCAGATACGCACCCGCCGAACGATGCTCAACCACCACACCCTTCGGCCGCCCCGTCGACCCCGACGTGAAAATCACATACACCGGATGCGACAACGACAACGGAACCAACCGGTCCCCATCCGAAACCGGACCATCAGCGAACCCATCCGCCTCCGAAAGGACCGACACATCATCGATCACCATCACCGGACGCGCATCACCAAGAATCTGCGCCACACGATCCGCCGGATACTCCACATCCACCGGCACATACGCACCCCCCGCCTTCACCACACCCAGCAACGCCACCACCAACTCAACCGAACGCGGCAGCATCACCCCCACAAACGACTCAGCACCCACCCCCCGCCCGATCAGCCAACGCGCCACCCGATTCGACCAACGGTCCAACTCGCGATACGTCAGCGACCGGCCGTCACACGACACCGCCACCGCATCCGGAGTCCGCGCCACCTGCTCCCCGAACAACACCGGCAACGACACACCCCGAACATCCCGAACCTCACCGTTCCACCCCACCAACACCCGCTCCCGCTCCTCCGGAGCCAGTACGTCCACGTCCCCCACCCGTTCGGTCGGGTCGGCGGCGATGCGCTCCAGGACGCGCACCAGGCGGTCCTGGTGGGCCTCGATCTCGCGGGCGTCGTACAGGGCGGGGTCGGCGTCGAACTCGACGCGGATGCCGCCGCGCGAGGTGGCGGTGCCGTAGAAGTTGATCTTGAGGTCGTTCACGGGACCCGTGGAGAGCGGGTGCACATGGGCCGGGCTGTCGCCGAAGGCGAGTTCGCCGGCGAAGGCCATCACGTTCACGGTCGGGCCGAGGCGGGCCTGGCGGCCGCCGGACAGGCCCAGTTCCCGTACGAGGTCCTCGCCGCGGAAACGCTGGTGGCGGATGACGTCGGCGAGCGAGCGGGAGACCTCGGCCGTCAGCTCCGCGACCGTGCGGTCCGGGTCCGGCTGGACGCGGATGGGCAGCACGTTGACGAGGGCGCTGGGCGTGGTCAGGCCGGTGCGGCCGGTGCGGCCCGCCAGGGGCAGTGCGAACGTGACGTCGGTACGGCCGGTCATGCGGTGGTAGAAGGTGGCGGCGGCCGTGATGGCCAGGGCCGGCCACGGGACGCCGAGCCGCTCCGCGAGCGCGGTGAGCCGCTCGGCCAGGTCCTGCGGCAGCGCACGGATCCGGCGCAGGCTGCTGTGGGTACTGCCCGCGGCGCGGTCCGCGAGCGAGAGTGGTTCCGGGACGTCCCGGAAGACGTCCCGCCAGTGGGCGCGGTCGCGTTCCCGGCGCCGCGAGCCCGCGTAGGCGCTCTCGTCGGCGACCAGCCGGTCGAGGGAGACGAACGGCGAGGGAGCCGGGGGCTCGTCGGCCAGGAAGGCGCGGTAGAGGGCCGCGACCCTGGCCGTGTAGACGGTGTGCCCGAAGCCGTCCAGGACCGCGTGGTGGTAGCGGTGCACGTAGAAGGAGCGCTCGTCGGAGAGGAGCAGCAGGGTCTGCGCGCTGAGCGGGCCCCGGGAGAGGTCGAAGGGCCGGGCCATCTCCCGTGCCGTCCAGCGGTGCGCCTCGGCCTCCGGGTCCGCCGCCTCACGCAGGTCGACCACGCTCAGCGGCCGGTCCTCGGCCGAGGTGACCATCTGCCAGAGCCCCGGCTCGCCGTCGTGCGTGTCGGAGGCGTCCCGGCCGGTGTCCTCGGCGAAGTACGACCGCAGGGCCTCGGTCTCCTCGACGCCCTGGCGCACCGCTCGGGCGAGGACGTCGACGTCCACGGGGCCGTCGATCTCGTAGTAGCCGCCGCAGTTGTAGAGGGGGCTGTCCGGCTGCAGTTGCTGGGCGACCCAGATGCCCAGCTGGGCGGCGGTGGTGGGTCGACGGAGCGTACGGGCGTCGTCGGACATGGACGAGCGGTCCTCTCGGGTCTGCGGGACTGCGGGCTACGGGACGGCGGGTGCGGGCGGGGCGGGGCGGGCTGCGGGCGGGGTGGGGGTGCGAAGAGGACCCGGCGGGTCCGGTCAGGCGTCCTGGGCGGCCAGTTCCTCGATCAGCGCCTCGCTGAGCGCGTCGATCGTGGGGTTGTCCCACATGACGGTCGGGTCGAGGGAGATGTCGAGGTAGTCCTCCAGCTCGGCGGCGACGGCGAGCACGTAGAGGGAGTCGAGGCCGTAGTCGGAGAGCTTCACGGCGGTGTCGAGGGTGTCGGCCGGCCGCTCCAGGTGGGCGGCGACGCAGTCGACGAGCCAGGTGCGGAGGCTTTCGGCGGTGTGGGTGTCGATGCCGGTGTCGGACATGAGTGCTCCTCGGGATCAGAAGGGGTGGGGGTCAGGGGCGGTCGGGGAGGGCCCGGCGCGTGTGGTCGAAGGACGATCCCGCCTCGTAGCGGGCGACGAGCTCCGCGTACAGGCGTTCCTGTACGCCTCCGCCGGGCTGCGGGACCCGCCGCGAGCTGCCCGTGAGGGCGAGGCCGGGGGCAGCCGCGAGGAGGACGGGGTCGGCGAACTCCGCGACGGCCGGGGCCGCGAGGAGCGCGGCGAGCGGGACGGGGGCGGGGTCCGGGACGGGGCAGCCGGCGCCGAAGAGTGCGCGCTGGGTCTCGTACAGGAGGCGCTGGAAGGAGGCGTGGGCGCCCTCGCGGATGTAGAAGCGCGAGCCCATCACGACCGAGAGGCGGTCCATGGCGCCCTGGAGGGCCCGGGGCGCGAGCGCGGCGGCGGCGTGGGTGAGGGAGCCGGGGCGGCCGGGCGGGGGTTCGGTGCCGCGTACGGCGAGGGTGGTGAGGGTGTCGCAGAGGAGCAGGTCGGCGTAGGCGCCGGCCAGCAGGGTGCGCAGGGCGGGCAGGTCGATCGCCGGGGCTCCGTAGAGGTGACGGCTCCGCAGGTGGCGCAGGGTGATCCGGAGGGCGGAGTCGAGGGCGCCGACGCTCGCCCCGGCGGTGGTGACTGCGGTGGTGACGACGCTCGCGCCGACGGTGGTGGCGGCGGTCGTCCCGGTGGCGGGTGCCGGTGCGAGGGCCGGCGAGCGACGGTGGAGGGCGCGCAGCGCGTGCAGGACGGACTCCGGGTCGCCGTCGGGGACGCGCCAGGTGGCGGCACCGCCCACGGGGCCGCGCCCCTCGGAGCTGTCCGGCGTGCCGCGCCCCTCTGCGGCGTCGAGCAGGGCGCGGAAGCCGTGCGGGTTGGTGTCGTCGTACGGGTCGCCGAGCGTCTCTTCCACCGTGGCGGCGAGGGTGGCGGTGATCACGAGGCGTTCGCCTCCAGGTGGTCGAGCAGCGAGACGAAGGTGCCGGGCGGGCCGTCGAGGAGCAGGTCGGCCAGCTCGTCGAGGACGTCGGTCTCGGCCGGGGTGACGGGCTCGCCGAGGTCGGTGAGGGCCTTGACGAGGCAGCCGCGCAGCCAGGTGGTGTCGGCGGCGCCGGCGGTGGTCGTGCCGTGCAGCCAGAGGTGCAGGGCGCCGGCGGCGGCGAAGCAGAGTTCGTACCGCTCGGCGAGGTCGAAGGCCTCTCCCGGTACGGCTCGGGGGGTGAACCGTACGGTCGCCATGGCCTCGTGGAGCCGGTCGGTGGCGTCGAGGAGCCGGTCGGCGAGGGAGACGACGGGGGCGAGGCTCTCGGCCTCCGTCGTGCCCGTGGCCTGCTCCCGCAGTGCGGCGACCGCCGCCGGAAGGCCCGCCAGGACCGAACATCCGCCGGTGGAGAGGAGGTTGAGCTGTGCGGGCTGGAAGGGGCGCGGCGGGGTGTGCGGGGAGGCGGCCTCGGCGAGCGCCTCGATGTCGGCGCGGCCCTTGCGGTAGCCGCGGGCGACGCGCGGGAACTGTTCGATCAGGGCGTTGCGGTTGACGAGGCTGCTGCCGTCGAAGATGCCGATGATGCGGTGGTCCCGTTCGGCCTTGGCGAAGTGGCCGTGGGGGTCGCCGGGGCCGAGGAGTCCGTGCGGCCCGAGGAGGTGGAGGAGCCGGGCGACGAGCGCGTCGACCTGGGCGGGGACGTACGCCTTGGCGACGGCGGAGATGACGCTCATCTCCCCGGTGAGGGCGTGCAGGGAGCGTACGGCGATCAGGCCGGTGGCCTCGGCGAGGAGGAGCCCCGCGGTGGCCTCGCCGAGCTCGCGCCGGATGTGCGGCTGCCGGGCGAGCGGGGTGGCGCCGTGCGTCGCGGCGAAGTCGGCCGCGAGGCGCAGTGCGTGGTCCCCGGCGCCGAGCGACATGGCGGCGCAGCAGGTGCGGGTGATGTGGAGGGCCTTGACGATGATCTCGACGCCCTGTCCGACGGCGCCGATGAGGGCGTCCTCGGGGAGGTGGGCCCCGTCGAAGGAGATGCCGCTGATGTCGGCGCCGCGGATGCCGTACGTGGGCACCTTCGGGAGGTGCGTGAAGGTGCCGGGCGCGAGGCGGGCCTTGTCGACGAGGAAGAGGGTGAAGCCGCGCGGGCCGCCCTCCTCGTCGGTGCGGGCGAGGACGGTGACGAGCCCGGCCCGGGTGACGTTGTTGATGAGCCACTTCTCGCCGTCGAGGACCCAGCCGCCGCCGGGGGCGGGGCGGGCGGTGACCTCGCCGGAGAGCAGGTCACTGCCGTGGTCGCGTTCGGTCAGGGCGCAGGAGACCACCTCGCCGTCGGCGATCCGGCGGCCGAGCCGCCGGGCGGCGCCGTCGTCCCCGGCGATCCAGGTGGACACGGCGCCGAGGTAGGTCTTGCCGTGTGCGGCGGCGACGGTGAGGTCGATGCGCGAGACGGCGCGGAGCAGCCGCAGCACGACGGTGAAGTCGGCGAGGTCGCCGCCGTGTTCGGCGGGGACGTACGAGCGGGGCAGGCCGGCCTCGTCCAGGGCGCGGCAGGCGTCGGTGGGGAACGCGTCGGCGGCGTCGAGGGCGGCGAGCTCCTCGGCGTCGAACGGCATTGCGGGGCCCGTGAGTTCGCCAAGACGCCGGGTGAACGCGTCCACCGAGCCGGTGGCGGATCCGAGCCGCCCGGGGGGAGCCGCTGTGGTCATACGGCGGCCTGCCCGGTGACGACGGCCGGTGCGGGACGGAGGAGGTTCTCCTGGTAGTCGGCGTACGTGGGGTCGAGCGCGCCGGCCCGGAACAGTTCGCGCATCGCGGAGCGCTGGATCTTGCCGCTGGTGGTGCGGCGCACGCCGCCGGGGCGCAGCAGCAGGACGGCGCCGACGGGGGCGCCGAACTCGCGGGCGACGGTGAGGCGCATCTCGCCGGCGATCCGGCGGAGGTTCTCCTCCTCCTTGACGCCGCGGATCTCATGGGTGACGACGAGGACGTCCTCCTGGGCCGCGTCCCGGCCGGGGACGGCGAAGCAGGCGCCGACGAGACTGCCCAGTTCGGGCTGCTGGGCGCGGAGTTCCTGCTCGATGTCCTGGGGGTAGAGGTTGCGGCCGCGGAGGTTGAGGACGTCCTTGATGCGGCCGGTGATGTAGAGCTCGCCCTCGTGGAGGGTGCCGAGGTCCCCGGTACGCAGGTAGCCCGCGGCCCCGTCGGCGGTGATCGCCCCGAACTCGGCGGCGTTGGTGGCCTCGCGGTTCCAGTAGCCGTGGCCGACGACGGGCCCGCGGAGCCAGATCTCCCCGACGCCGCCGTCCGGCAGGACGCGGTGGGTGTGGGGGTCGACGACGCGGAGTTCGGCACCGGTGACGACACCGCAGGAGGCGACGGGGCGGCCCGGCCGGCCGTCGGCGACGGGACGGAACTCGTTGCGTTCGAGGGCCTCTGCGTCGACCCGCCGGGCACTGTGCGGGACGTCGAGGGCGCCGGAGACGAAGAGGGTGGCCTCGGCCATGCCGTAGCAGGGGCTGAGGGTGTCCTGCCGCAGGCCGTACGCGACGAAGCGCTCCCGGAAGGCGTCGAGGACGGAGGCGCGGACCGGCTCGGAGCCGTCGACGCCGAACCGCCAGCGGGACAGGTCGAGGCCCTCCAGTTGCTTGTCGGTGATGCGGCGGGTGCACAGTTCGTACGCGAAGTCGGGGGCGGCGGAGGTGTGGATGCCGAACCGGTCGATCATGTGCAGCCACAGATGGGGCCGCTTCAGGAAGGTCGACGGGCTCATCAGGACGGTCCCGGCGCCGCTCAGGAGCGGCGGCAGGATGATGCCCATGAGGCCCATGTCGTGGAAGTGCGGGATCCAGCCGCCGAGCGGCGTGTGCTCGTCGAGTCCGAGGACGCCGACGAGGTTCTGGCTGTTGTGCAGCAGGTTGCCGTGGGTGATGACGACGCCCTTGGGGTCCCCCGTGGACCCCGAGGTGTACTGGAGGACGGCCAGGGTGTCGTGGTCGGTGGCCGGCATCGTCCAGCCGTCGGGGCCGGGCCCGGCGCCGTCGTCGGTGACCATCAGGGGAAGGTCGAGGCCCTCCTCCTTGATCCAGCTCTCGACGTCACCGCGGGCGGAGGCGTCGGTGAGGATCGCCGCCGCGCCCGCGTCGTCGGCGATGCGCACCACCCGGTGCCGCTCGTGGCGGTACCGGCCCGGCAGGGACGAGGGGACGGCGACGGCGCCGGCGTAGAGGCAGCCGAGGAAGGCGGTCAGGAATTCGAGTCCGGCGGGGTAGAGCAGGACGACACGGTCGCCCTGTCCGACGCCGGCGGCGCGCAGCCGCACGGCGATGCTCCGGGCCTCGGCGTCGAGCTCCGCATAGCTCAGCCGGGTTGCGCCGTCCTCGCTGAGCGGATCGGTGACAAACGTCGCGGCGGTCCGGTCCGGGTCGCTCTCCGACCGCCCGGCGAGAACTGCCGTGACACTGGGGGCGGTGACGATTGCCGCCATATTCGATGCCCTGCCCTTCGCGTTCGCTGATTCGAATTCCTGCCGCGCCGGTCCGGCACTGCGGGATTCTTTCTAGCGATGCCGGAGAGGCCCGGGGAAGGCGCCTGACAGCAAACTGCACGGCGGGGGCGGGTGGCTCCGCGACGGGACCGGAATGACCGCCCGGGGCGGCGTCCCGACCGCCCGGGAGGGTCCAGTACCGGCCACTCCGCTGCCCGTTGGGCCTGCGCCGCGGCCAGTAGAGTCGGCACGCGGGGGTCTGGCGGGGGGTTGCCCGGGCCCGCCAGGGGATCTGTCCGAGCCTGACGCGCCGGACAGGGCACCGGGCGCGCGGGCCGCTTAGCGGTCGAATTCCCGGCGGCCTGCCGTCGTTTCCCGTATTCCCTTCAATCCGCCGAGCGATCGGCGTACCGGTCCTGGCGCCGGAATACGCCGGCGTTCCAGAGACCGGATGTCCCATGAATTCCACACCTGGCCCCATGAATTTCTCACACACCGGTGCGGCGCCTTCGGTGCTGCTGACCGGAACGTCCTCCGACGCCCACACCTGGAATCTGGTCTACCTCCAGCTCGTCCTGGAGGAGATCGGCCACACCGTGACGAACCTCGGCCCCTGCCCACCCGACGACCTGGTGGTGCGCGGCTGCCTCGAACTGCGGCCCGGACTCGTGGTGGTGAGCAGCGTCAACGGGCACGGCTTCCACGACGGTCTGCGGCTGATCCGCGCGCTGCGGGCCGTCCCCGAGCTGGCCGGTACGACCGTCGTCATCGGCGGGAAACTGGTCACCGACGGCCTGCGCAACGTCGGCATGGTGCGCCGGCTGACCGCGGCCGGCTACGACCGGGTCTTCGACGACGGGGAGCTGGCCGACTTCCGGGCGATGGCGGCCCGGTCGCCGTACCGAGCCGTGTCGTGACGACGGCGCCCACGTCCGGGCCGCCCGAGCCCCACCGCGCCCCCGACGGCTCCGGTGCTCTCCTCGACCGCGCCGCCGACGGCTCCGGTGCTCTCCTCGACCGCGCCCCCGCGAGCTTCGGCGCCTTCGTCGCCCGGGCGTACGCGCGGGGCGAGCTCGTCGTGCAGCCGAGGATGGGGTTCGGTGATCCCGGCCTGATGCGCGAGGGGCTCGAACGCACCCGGGCCGCCGAGGCCGTGACCGTCGGCACCCTGACCCTCGACAGCTACACCCGGGTCAACGACCTGCCCGCCGCCCGGCGGGCCGTCGCGGAGGGAGCGCCCCTCAACGGCTACCCCCTCTGCACCCACTCCCCCGCCGTGTCCCGGCACCTCCTGGACGGGGTGCACGGCCCCCGCTTCCCCGTGCAGGTACGGCACGGTTCACCGAAGCCCGAGCACATCGTGGCGGCCCTGCTCTCGGTGGGGCTCGACGCGACCGAGGGCGGGCCCGTCTCGTACTGCCTGCCCTACGGCCGTACGCGGCTCCACGAGGCGGTCTCCAGCTGGCGGACCGCCTGCGCGATGCTCGCGGCGGCGGGCGAGCCCACGGTCGGCGAGGGGGCGGCCGGCGAAAGGGCGGGGCGGCTGCCGCACCTGGAGAGCTTCGGCGGCTGCATGCTGGGGCAGTTGTGTCCGCCGTCGATGCTGGTGGCGATCAGCGTCCTGGAGGGCGTCTTCTTCGCCCGGCACGGACTGCGCAGCGTCTCCCTGAGTTACGCCCAGCAGACCAGCCCTGCCCAGGACCTGGAGGCGATGGCGGCGCTGCGGGCGCTCTCCGACGAGCTGCTCCCGGACGTCGACCGGCATCTGGTCGTCTACGCCTACATGGGCGTGTACCCCACGAGCCGTTCCGGGGCCCTGTCGCTCCTGGCGGCGGCCGCGCGACTCGCGGTGGAGTCGGGCGCGGCGCGGCTCATCGTGAAGACGGCGGCGGAGGCGCACCGTATCCCGACGATCGCCGACAACGTGGAGGCCCTGGAGACGGCGGCCCGCGCGGCCCGGACGGCGGCCCGCCGGCCGGGGCCGCCCGCGACCGCCACCAGGACCGGCACCGACACCGACACCGAGGTGTACGCGGAGGCTCACGCGCTCGTGCACACCGTGCTCGGGCTCCACGAGGACATCGGCGAGGCGCTGTTGCTCGCGTTCCGCCACGGGCTGCTCGACATCCCGTTCTGTCTGCACCCGGACAACGCCGGCCGGGCCCGGAGCTTCATCGACTCCGCCGGACGCCTGCGCTGGTCGGACACCGGGCGGCTGCCGCTGCCCGGCTCGGCCGTGGCGGCGGCCCGGAAGCTGACCTCCGCCGATCTGCTGACCGCGCTGACCCGTGTCCAGAGGACCTACGACCCAGGAGGCATCCGATGACCGTCCCGACCCCGCTGCCGCACCGCCCGGCGGGCGCGCTCTGGGAGGGCAGCAGCGCCCCGGCGCAGCTGCTCATCCTCACCGGCCGTTCGGTGCGCGCCCATCTCACCCATCGCCGGGCGATGGTGCTCAGCATGCTCCAGCCGGTGTTCATGCTGCTGCTGCTCAGTCAGGTCTTCGGCAGCATCGTCGACCGCGGGCATCTCCCGGCGGGCGTCGGCTACATCGACTATCTGCTGCCGGCGCTGCTGGTGACCACCGGGATCGGTCCCGCGGTGGCCTCGGGCATCGGCCTGGTGCGGGACATGGACAACGGGGCGGTGGCTCGGCTGCGCACGCTGCCGATCCACGCCCCGCTGCTGCTCATCGCCCGCAGCTTCGCCGATCTGCTGCGTACGGCGGTCCAGTTGGTGATCCTGCTCGTCGTGGCCGTGGTGCTGCTCGACGCCGACCCGGCGGGCGGGCCGCTGGGTCTGCTGGCGGCACTGCTGCTGACCTGCGCGGTGGTCTGGGCGATGACGTGGATCTTCCTGGCCCTCGCGGCCTGGCTGCGGAACGCGGAGGCCATGCAGAGCGCCGGCTATCTGGTGACGTTCCCGCTGATGTTCGCGTCCAGCGCGTTCGTGCCGGTGGACCGGCTGCCGGGCTGGCTCCAGCTGCTCGCGCGGCTCAACCCGCTCTCGTACGCCATGGACGCGGCGCGGGCCCTCGCCCTCGACCTGCCCCTGGGCACCCAGGTCTGGGCGGCGCTCGGCACGAGCCTGCTGGTGGCGGTCGTCGGGTCGAGCGCGGCCGTGTGGGCGTTCCGCCGCCCGGTCGCCTGAGCACCACCCGTTTCCCTCCCCCTGTTCGTCATCTCCTCCCACCCTCACGAAACGGAGACAGCACCATGACCGAAGTGAGCACGGCCTCCCCCGCCCGCCTGGACACGGCGCCCCCGCCCGGCGCCGACCCCGTCGCCTGGGTGGCGGCGCACCGGGCCGCGATACGGGAGCGGGTGGCCCTGCACGGCTCCGTCCTGGTCCGGGGCCTGGACCTGGACGGGCGCGAGCGGGCCGCCGCGACCGTCGCCGCCGTCCTCGGCGAGGAGGGCATGGCGGAACGCGAGGGCTTCGCCCCGCGCGACCCGTACGGCCCTCCTGGCGTGTACTCGTCCTCGCACTGGCCCGCGGACCAGCCCATGTGCATGCACCACGAGCTGAGTTACGCGGCCCGTGCCCCGCGCCTCCTCGCCTTCGCCTGTGTGACCCCGCCCGCTTCCGGCGGGGTGACCGCGCTCGCGGACGCCCGCGCCGTCCTGGCGGACCTGCCGGCCGATCTTGTGGAGCGCTTCGAGCGGGACGGCTGGCGGCTGACCCGGCACTACAACCCGTTCGTCGGCATCGGCTGGCAGGACGCGTTCGGCGGCGCCGGCCGCGACGAGGTCGAGCGGTACTGCGCCGAGCACGGCATCGAGACACGCTGGGACGCGGACGGAGGGCTGCGGACGACCCAGACGCGGCCCGCCGTCGTCGCCCACCCCGAGACGGGCGAGCGCTGCTGGTTCAACCAGATCGCGTTCCTCAACGAGTGGACGATGGCCCCCGAGGTACGGGAGTTCCTGACGGCCGAGTTCGGGCCGGAGGGGCTGCCGTTCAACACCTTCCACGGCGACGGCACCCCGCTGGACCGGGCGACGGTGGACCTCGTCAACGAGGTGTACGAGCGGCACACGGTCCGCGAGCCGTGGCGGCGGGGCGATCTGCTGGTGGTCGACAACGTGCGTACGGCGCACAGCCGTGAGCCGTACCGGGGCGAGCGGGAGATCGTCGTCGGCCTCGGCGAGCCGTTCCGCCCCTGAGGCGGGACCTCCCCCGACCGCGTACGACAGGAGGACGCGACAGCGGGAAGGGCCGCACCCGGTCTCCGGGTGCGGCCCTTCCCGCGTGAACGGTGCCTGCGGAGCCCGCGGTCAGTCGAAGCTCAGCGTGCGGTACACGGTGACGTTGCCCACCAGTTCCTGGCAGGCCTGGGCGGCCTCGGCGAGCTGTGCCGGGCAGTCCGGTGACGCCGTGTCGAGCAGGATGCCGAGCGTGGTGCCGCTGTGGCCCACGACGACACCGAGGCCGCCGACCTCACGGCAGATGTCCGTCATGCCGTCCAGGGACCACTTGTGGCGCAGGACCTGGTTCATCCGGGCGCTGGCGGTCGCGACCCGGCCTGCCTCGGCGAGGTCCCGGCGGGCGATCGCGCCGGTGATCCGGTCGAGGAGCCGGGCGTACTCGCGCTTGTCGGCGGCCGTGAACGGCTTGGGGATGCTGTTGAAGGCGACCGTGTCCACGGCGCCGCCCTCGTCGGCGCTGACCACCGCCATGGACGGCAGCGAGCCGAGGACGGCCCGCAGCCGCACGGTGCGGTGGTGGAAGGCGACGATCGAGTCGTACAGGACCCCGTCGGTGGGTTCGATCCTGGCGAGGTACGCCTCGATGCGGCGCGGCGGCATGACCTCGCCCAGGGCGTTGGCGACGGCCCGGGCGGTGGCCACGAGGTCGGCCGATGAACTGGCAAGTCCCTTGCCCTCGGGCAGGGTGCTGTGGATCTTCAGCAGGCCGCCGGCGGGCAGGCCCGCGTCCTCCATGATCATCGAGGTGAGGGCGAGGGCCTTCTTCTTGTGCGGCGGCCAGACCCGGAGGACGTCGGTGGCCGGATCGGGTTCGAAGCGGGCCATGGCCCAGCGGGCGACGGGCAGGGTGACGAGGAAGTCCCCGTTCTCCTCGGGGAGGACCCCCTGGAGCAGCTCGCCGAAGGTGCCGAAGGCCGTACTGACCCCGGTGGTGACCGCCCCGGGGCTGTCTTCCCTGACGACCGCCCCGGGACCGGGCTCGGTGAGGGCGGCCGCCCCGGGACCGGGCTCGGTGATGGCGGCCGCCCCGGGACCGGGCTCGGTGATGGCGGCCGCCCCGGGGCCGGGCACGGTGGTGGTCGCCGCCCCGGGGCCGGGCACGGTGGTGGTCGCCGCCCCGGGGCCGGGCTCGGTGGTGGTGGCCGTCGCGGGGCCGACGGCCGGGGTGAGTACGTCGATTGTCGTCGTCACGTGGCTCCCTCCTAGTCCTGTCGCCCGGGCGGCGTGCAGGCGCCGCGCACCACGTCGGCGGTCTCGGCCGGCCGGGTGCTGACGAAGTAGTGGCCGCCCTGGGCGAGTTCGCGCAGGGTGATCCGGTCGGACACCGTCTTCCAGTCGCCGTGGGTGGCCGCGTACCCGGCGGTGGTGGGGTCGTCGGCGGCGACGACGACGTCCACCGGCGCGTCGAGCCGGTACCGCTCCCCGTCCTCGCGGATGCGGACCAGGTGGTGGTCGGCGGAGACGACGTCGTGCCGGTAGGCGCGGCCGACGACCTCGGCGCGCTCCGGCTTGAGGGCGTCGAGCTCCACGTACGCGTTGCCGGCGCGCAGCCGGGAGAGCAGCGTCGCGGTGTCGGCCCCCGAGGTCTCGGCGATCTCGGCGCGCAGTTCGTCGGCCTCGGGGAGCAGCAGCGCCCCGAGGAAGACGCGCTCGACGTTGCGGCCCGCCTGCTCCAGGAGGCGGGCGGTCTCCAGGGCCGCGGCGGCGCCCGCGCAGTGGCCCCAGATCAGGACGGGAGTGGTCACGCGTTCGATGATCTCGTGCGTGATCCGCCGGGCGAGCTCGGGGATGTCCGGCATCTCCTCCCCGGAGCCGCTGAAGTCGTGGCCGGGGAGTTCGACGGCCTCGACCGCGAAGCCGTCCCGCTCCAACTCGGCCGCGAGCGAGCGGAAGTTGACCGCGTTGCCGCCGGCGTAGGGGAAGCAGACGAGGGTGTGGTGGGGGGCGCGGGCGGCCGACAGCGGCTGGAGCAGTCCGCCGGCCGCCGGGGCGGCGCCGCCGCGTCCGCGCTCGTCGAGCGCCGCCGCCAGGTCGGCGAGGACGGGCCTGCCGACGAGGTCCTTCAGGGACAGGGCCCGGTCGAGGCGGACGAGGAGCCGTACGGCGGCGAGGCTGGTGCCGCCGAGGTCGAAGAAGTTGTCGGAGCGTCCGATGCGTTCCAGGGGTACGCCGAGGACCTCGGCCCACAGCATGGCGAGCCGCTGCTCCGCCGGGGTGACGGGCGCGGTGTAGGGGGCGCCGCCGTGCCCGAGGGTCCCGGCGAGCCGGACCAGGGACTTCTTGTCGATCTTGCCGTTCTCGGTGAGCGGCAGCCGCTCCATCTGGTGGAAGTAGGTGGGCACCATGTAGTCGGGGAGCAGGGTGGCGAGGAAGTCCCGGACGCGGCCGGCCGGCAGGTCCTCCTGGCCCGCGAAGAAGGCGACGAGGTTGCGCAGGTCGCCCGCGCCGCCGTCGATGACGACCGCGGCCTCGTGGACGCCGGGCATGCTCAGGAGCTTGTTCTCGATCTCCCCGATCTCGATGCGGAAGCCCCGGATCTTGACCTGCTCGTCCCGCCGCCCCAGGTACTCGATGCGGCCTTCGGGGAGCCAGCGTCCGAAGTCGCCGGTGCGGTACATCCGGGTGTGGGGCCGGAAGGGGTCGGCGACGAAGGCCTGGCGGGTGCGTTCCTCGTCGTTGATGTAGCCGCGTCCGACGCAGACGCCGGAGAAGGCGATCTCGCCGGGCGAGCCGAGCGGGACGAGCGCCAGGTTCTCGTCGAGGACGTAGGTGTTGACGTTGCGCAGGGAGCGGCCGACGGTGACGAAATCCCGCTCGGGCAGCCGGTCGAGGACCTCGTGCATGGTGTCGTCGGAGACCTCGGTGGCCCCGTAGGCGTTGACGAGTTTGATGTCGGGGTGGACGGCGAACCAGCGCTGGACCAGTTCGTACTTGAGCGCCTCGCCGGTGACGGAGACCGTGCGCAGGGCGCCGAGCGGTCGGGGGTGGTGCTCCAGGTGGGTCAGGAGCACCTCCAGGTAGGAGGGGACGACCTGGACGACGGCGACGGCGCCGTCGCTGATCTCGTCGAGGAACGCGTCGACGTCGAGCTGGGTGTCGGTGTCGACGATCCGCACGGCCCCGCCGACGAGCAGGGGCGCGGCGAACTGCCACAGGGAGATGTCGAAGCACTGGGAGGCGGTCTGGGTGACGACCTCCCCGGCGGCGATCTCCAGGTCCTCGATCTTCATGTAGAGGTGGTTGACCATGCCGGCGTGCTCGCACAGCGCGCCCTTGGGGGCGCCGGTGGAGCCCGAGGTGAAGTAGATGTACGCCGCCTGCCCGGGGAGCACGGTGACCGCGACGGGGCCCGGGGGCGGCCCGGGACGGTTCAGGATGTCCGGTACGGAGAGGGCGAGGGGCGCGGCCGGTACGGCGTCGGAGGCCTCGCGTACGAGGGTCTCGCTGCCGGGCGCGAGGAGCGCGAAACGGCAGGCGCTGCGCTCGAACTGGGTCGCGACCCGCTCCGCGGGGAAGTCGGGGCGGACCGGCAGGTAGACGGCGCCGGCCTTGAACACGCCGAGTGCGGCGGCGATCCAGTCGAGGGTGCGGTCCATGACGACGGCGACGACGTCCTCGGCGACCGCGCCCGCCTCGACGAGGGCGTGCGCCACCCGGTCGGCGCGCTCGTCGAGCTCGCGGTAGGTCCAGCGCACTCCGGCGTGTTCGGCGGCGAGCGCGTCGGGGGTGGCGCGCACCCGGTCCTCGAAGAGGTCGGTGAAGGTGCGGTCGGGCAGTTCGGCGCGGGGCCCGGCAAGGCCGTACAGCTGCTTCTCGATCTCGCGCTCGGAGAGCAGGCTCTGCCGGTCGTGGCGGTCGCCGGGGGCGTCGGCCAGGTGCCGGAGCGCCGCGAGGTGGTAACCGGCGAGGCGATGGGCGTGGTACTCGTCGAGTGCGGCCCGGTCGTGGAGGATCCGCAGGGCGAGTCCGTACTCGTCGCGGCTCCAGACGACCCGGAGGACGGTGCCGTCGGCGAGCACCGGGACGGCGGTGACGTCTTCCGCCCCCGCCGTGCGGTCGGCCCTCTCCGCGCCGCCGGTGCGGTCCCCGCCGTTCGCGGCCTCCGTGGCATCCTCGTCCTCCGTACCGTCGGTGAGACCGGACAGCCCGGAGAGGTCGAGGACGACCTCGGGGCGCCCGTCGGCGGGCAGGGCAGGCTCCGGGCCCGTGACGCCCGCGTTCCGCGAGGCCTCCGGGGCGGCGGCCGCGTGGGCCACGAGCTCCGCCCAGGTGGAGTTCGCCACGTGCAGCCGCAGCGGCAGGACCTCGCCGGTGCCGCCCTGCGCGACGTACCCGACGACCAGGTCACGCTCGGCGGTCAGCGTCGCGAGGACCCGGGCGTGGGCGGCGGTCAGCAGGGCCGCCAGGTCCGTGCCGAGCACGGCGGCCCGGTGTTCGAGACCCCGGGTGAGGTCCTCCGCGAGCCGCGTGCCGTGGACGTCGGTGCCCTTCTCCCGGGCGGACGGCGCGGTCCACCGGGGAACTTTGGTGTACGCCTGATGGTTGTTCGCGTGCTCGGTCATCGGCCCCCGACTCCTTCTTCCGGCGCTGCCGGCTCCTCCAGCTCGATCCTGATGAGGCGCGCGGCCGCCGCCGCGCGCTGTGCGGCCTGCGCCGCGTCCGCTCCGGTGGCGACCACGCAGGCCAGCCGGTCCTGGAACGAGTGCGTGATGCCGACGGTCCGCCCCGGGGCGGTGGCGACGGTGGCCGCGACCACGCCGGGCGCGGTCCGGGCGTCGGCGAGTCCGTCGACCGCGGTGACGAGACCCTCGCGCGCGGCGGGCAGGAACCGGATGGCGGCGTGCCCGCCGATACCCGGGCCGTCGGCCTCCGGCCCGCCGACACCCGTACCGCCGCCGCCCGTCCCGCCGCTGGGCGTGCCTCCGGCCGCTGTCTGGGCTCCGGCTTCGTCCTTGCGGATGTCGGGCGTCGCCCCGGCGGCCCGTGCGACGACCGCGTCGACGAGGTCGGTGCCGAGGGCGGCCCGGACGGCGACGGGGATCATGCCGCCGGCCAGCCGCGGGTTGACCTCGATGATCACCGGTCCCGCCCCGGTGAGGCGCAGTTCGGTGTGGGCGGCGCCCCAGCCGAGGCCGAGGGCGGACAGGGCGCGCAGCGCGACGGCGCCCAGCGCCTCCGTGTCGGCGGCGGGGACCGGCGCGGGTACGTCGTGTCCCGTCTCGACGAAGTACGGCTCGGGTCCGGTGTGCTTGGCGACGACGGTCACCACGGTGTCGTCGAAGGTCTCCACGGAGAACTCGGGTCCCCGCACGGCCGCTTCGACGAGGAGGCGGGCGGTGACGGGATTGCCGCGCTCGTCGGCGCCCCGGTCCAGGAGCCGCTCCGCCCAGGCCCGGGTCTCGGCGGCGTCCCGGCAGAGCCGTACGCCGATCGATCCGGAGCCGCTGACGGGCTTGAGGACGACGGGGTGGCCGATCGCCTCGGCCGCCCGGACGGCTTCCTCCGTCGTGGCGGCGGCGGCGAAGGCAGGCACGGGCACACCGCCGGCGGCGAGGGCCTCGCGCTGTCGTTCCTTGTCGCGGCAGCGGGTGAGGGCGTCGCCGTCGGCGGCGGGCAGTCCGAGCTTCGCGGCGACACGGGCGGCGGCGGCCACGAAGTACTCGGAGCTGGACGCGATGCCCGCGAGTCCGGCGTCGCTGTCGGCGAGTTCGGCACAGCGGTCGAGGACGGCGACCGGGTCGGCGCTGTCGAGGACCTGGGTGTCGATGGCGTCCTCGACCACGTAGGGGTAGCGGTCGGGGTCGCGGGTCAGCAGCACGGGGCGGAGTCCGCGGGCGCGGGCCGCCGCGCAGAACTCCCGCCCCGTGCCGGTGGTGTTGCTCTCCAGGAAGGCGAACCACGGCCCGGTCGCGGGCTGTTCGTGGGGGCCTTCCCGCCGTCTGCGGGTCGCGCTCACGGCGCACTCTCCGTTCTCTCGGATACGGCATGTACGTCGGCGGCGCCGCCCGGAGCCCCGTCCGTGGCCATGAGGGCGCCGACGGCCTCGTCGAGGAGGCGCTCCGCCTTGGCCGCCCGGTCGCGGTGGGCGGCGAGGCGCCGGCCGTGTGCCGCCAGCCGGTCGGTGAGGACCTGGACGGTCTGGTCGCACTCGCCGGGGCCGCCGCCCCGGTCGTGGGAGTCGACGACCTCGCGCAGGGTGGGCAGTTCGGTGGCCGACGGGCCCGCGGCGGAGCCGCCCACGCCCTCCGCGGAGCCGCCCGTGCCCTCCGTGCCCTCCGTGCCCTCCGGCATGGTGATCGCGGTGAGTTCCGTGGCCCCGGCCTCGACCGCTTCCCGTACGGCCTCGCCCACGACGTGGTGGGCGGTGCGGAACGGCACCCCCTGGGCCACGAGCCGGTTGGCGATGACGGTGGCAGTGACGAAGCCCTCCCGGGCCCGCTGTTCCATGCGTGCCGGGACCGGCCGGGCCCCGCCGACGAGGGGCTGGGTGAGCAGGACGGAGTCCCGTACGGCGGCGAGCGCGGGCCAGCCCGCGCCGACGGCCTCGGTGCCGACCTCGATGGAGTTGGTGAACGGCGTCGACTTCATGGCGGCGGCCGAGGCCGTCCAGGCGCCGACCGCGAGCGCGGCCTTCGCCTTGACGTGCTCCAGGAGGAAGGCGTTGCGCTTCTGCGGCATGGCGGAGCTGCCGCCGACGAGCCGCTCGGGAAACTCCAGGAACGCGAACTCCTGTGTGCTCCACAGCTGGAGATCCGTCGCGAGCCGGCTGAGCGTGAGGGCCACCGACGCGGCCGCCGCCACCGCCCGCAGCATCGTGTCGCGGGCGGCGACGGCGTCGGTGGCGTGCAGCGGACCGTGCGGGAAGCCGAGGAGTTCGGCGGTCCGGGCCGGGTCGATGGGCAGGTCGGTGCCGGCCACCGCGCCGGCGCCGAGGGGGCACCGGTCGAGGTGGTCCATGACGTGCCCGAGGGCGTCGATGTCCCGGTCGAGCGCGGTGGCGATGCCGGCCAGGTAGTAGCCGTAGCTGACGGGCATCGCGGGCTGGAAGTGGGTGTAGACGGGCATGACGACGGAGCGGTGGGCGCGGGCCCGGGCGAGCAGCACAGCCTGGAGCCGCAGCACCTCACCGAGGAGGTCGGTGAGTTCGGCGCGGAGCCGGAGTGCGGTGAGGGTGGCCTTGATGTCGTTGCGGGAACGGGCGGTGTGCAGCTTCCCGCCGACCTCGGCACCGAGTTCGGCGACCAGGTGGCCCTCGTACATGAGGTAGAGGCCGCGCGGGGCTGGCAGCTCGTACAGGGCGGTGAAGCCGTCGGCCCGCAGGGCGGTGATCCGGCGCAGCAGGGCGGCCGCCGCCTCGCGCGGCAGCAGGCCGCGCTCGGTGAGCATCACCACGTGCGCCAGGTCGACGGTGGTGGTGGCGCCCAGTTCCTGGCGGATGTCCTCGGGTCCGGACTCGCCGTAGACGACCCGCCGGGTGCGGGGGCCGAGGGTGCCGGTCAGGCGTCCGGTGCCGCTCACGAGAGGGCCCGCTCGGGCAGCGGCCTGCCGGTGCGCGGGACGGCGCCGGCCACGTCGTCGTAGGCGCGGCGGTTCCAGGCGAACCGGGCCCAGCGCTCGCCGGCCTCGGCGGGCGAGGTGACGGTGACGGGCTCCGTGGGCGGGCCTTCGAGGCGCAGGCCGTTGTCGGCGAGCCAGGCGTCGTCGTACACGGTGGCCTGGTAGCGGTAGCCCTCGTCCGGCAGCATCACGACGCACAGCCGGTCGGGGTGCCGGTCGGCCCACCACTGGGCGACGAGGTGGGACGCGCCGCTGGTCGGTCCCTGGAAGAGGGCGTGGCGGGCGTGCAGCGAGCGGGTCTGGGCGTACGCCTCGGCAGCCGAGCACCAGTGGATCTCGTCGAAGACCCCGTGGTCGAGGTTGGCGGGCCAGAGGCTGTTGCCGAGACCGCGCAGGCCGCGGGGGCCGTCGGGCTGGCCGAAGAGGACGCTGCGGTGGCTGTCGACGCCGATGGCGCGGGTGCCGGGGGTGTGCTCGCGCAGTCCGCGGACGGTGCCGCACATGGAGCCGCCGGAGCCGACGGGCCCGACGAGGCAGTCGACGTCCCCGAGGGTGCGGTGGAGCATCTCGGCGACGACCCCGTAGGAGCGGGGGTTGTCTGGGTTGCTGTACTGCTCCGGGCAGAAGGTGTCGGGGAGTTCGGCGCGGATCTCGGCGAGGCGGCGCAGCCGCGCCTCCTGGAAGCCGCCGACGGCCGCGGGCTCGTGGCAGATCTCGACGCGGGCGCCGAGGTCGGTGAGCCGGCGGTACAGGTGGGGGTCGATGGCCGGGTCGCTGACCAGGATCAGCTCGCGTTCCATGAGGGCGCACTGCATCGCGAGGGCGAGGCCGAAGGTGCCCGAGGTGGTCTCGACGACGACGGTGTCGTCGCCGAGTTCACCGCGCCGGTCGGCGCTCTGGAGGATGTAGTGGGCCGGGAGCAGCTTCATCAGGGTGAAGACGGCTCCGTAGAGGTTGGGGCCGAGCCGGACGAGGCGCGGGATCATCTGCGCCTCGGTGATCGAGTGGTACGTCGCGGTGGTCACCGTCGTCATGGGAGCTCCCAGGGGATTCGGCGCGGGCCGGCGTGCCAGGTCCGGAATCCGGGGGCGGGCCGACGGGGCCGGAGGGTCGGGTGGAGATCTGGTAGAGGATCCAGAGGTTCATGAGGCGTCGGCCTCCCGGACCGTGGTGGCGTCAGGAGGGGACCGGGACGCCGGGCTCGGGGACCGTCGTGTGGGCCGTCCTGCGTGCCGTCGTGTGTGCCGTCGTGTGGTCGGCCAGGGCGAGGTAGACGTCGTCCAGGGTCGGCTCGGTGAGGGAGATCTCCGTGATGCCGACGCCCGCCTCGTCGAGGGCGCGGACGACCTCGGCGAGGGCGGCGGAGGCGCGTACGGGCACGACGACCGTGCCGTCGGGTTCGCCGGGACGGGAGTCGAGCCCGGCCCGGCCCAGCGCCTGGACGGCCGCGTCCGTGCGGGCGGGGTCGGCGAGCTGGGCGCGGACGCTGCTGCCGCCGAGCCGCGCCTTGAGTTCGGTCACGGTGCCGTCGGCGATGGTCCGGCCCTGCCCGAGCACGATGACCCGGTCGGCGAGCTGTTCGGCCTCCTCCAGGTACTGCGTGGTGAGGAGGACAGTGGTGCCCTCGGCGACCCGGGCGCGGACCAGGTCCCAGAGGGCGCCGCGGCTGACCGGGTCGAGTCCGGTGGTGGGTTCGTCGAGGAAGAGGACCTGGGGGTTGCCGACGAAGCTGCTGGCGAGGTCGAGGCGGCGGCGCATGCCCCCGGAGTACGTGCCGGCGGGCCGGCCGGCGGCGGCGGTGAGGCTGAACGCGTCGAGGAGTTCATCGGCGCGGCGGCGGGCCCCGGCCCGGTCGGCGCCGAGCAGCCGGGCGACGAGGACGAGGTTGTCCCTGCCGTTGAGGCCTTCGTCGACGGCGGCGAACTGGCCGGTGAGGCCGATGCGTCGGCGTACCTCGCGGGCCTCGCGGACCACGTCGTGCCCGGCGACGCGGGCGGTGCCCGAGGTGGGGGGCAGGGCGGTCGCGAGAATGCTCACCAGGGTGCTCTTTCCCGCACCGTTGTGCCCGAGAAGACAGAGCACCTCCCCTTCTCCTATGCCGAAGCTGACTCCACCGAGTGCCTGCGTGCTGCCAAAGGACCGGCTGATTTCCATCGCTTCGATCATCACGCTGTTCACCGGATGTGATTCCTCCCAGAGAGCGGTTGGATACGGAATGGAGATGCCTCCGAATTCCTACATTCCCCGGTCTTCGCGCGGCAAGGTGCGTTACAGCAAGCTGCCATTCAGCCGGCGGCGCAGGCCGGGCGTTCCGCCGTCACGGGCGGCAGCAGGCCGAGCTCGACGGCGCGGGCGCCCGCCTGGAAGCGCGAGTTCGCACCGAGCTCCCGGGTGATCTCGGCGACGTTCCTGCGGTAGGTGCGCACGGACATGCCGAGTTCCCGGGCGGCGACCTCGTCGGTACGTCCGGAGCTGAGGGCGAGCAGGATGCGGCGGGCGACGTCGCTGCGGGTGCGGTCGCTCAGGCGGCGGTGGTCGGCGAGTGGGGCGCTGCCGTTCCAGGAGGCCGTGAAGAGGGTGCGCAGATTGCGCAGGACGGCCGGGGAGCGCATCAGGACGGCCTCGCGGCCGGACGCGGTGGTGCGCGACCACACCACGCTGACCAGGCCGTCCGAGAGGACGGTGTCCTGGAGGGGCGCGCCGACCAGCCGTACTTCGACGCCGGGCGCGTACTTGTCGAGACGCTCCAGGAGGAGACGGTTGTCGAGGACGCCGATCCGGGCGAGCAGTTTGACATCGACGCCGCGGGCGGCGGCCCGGCCGACGGCGGCGACGAGGCGTACGGTCTCCTCGTCGTGGTGGCCGGAGAGGGCGACGGCGAGGGAGCGGACGGTGGAGCCGACGACGCGCTCGGCGGTCTCGGTGCCCTCGTCGGGTCCGAGTGCGGTCAGCAGCCGGCCTTCGCTGCGGTGCCGGTCGACGGCGGTCTCGACGAGTCTGCGGGCCTCCAGGAGCATCCGTTCTATATCGCCGTCCGACATTCCGCGGTCGACTTTTCCACGGCGCCCGGCGGGCGTGGGAATGACAGCTTTCGGATCATCGACAGAAATACTCGGCACAGCTCCCCCTGGTGTTTGAGTTCATCCGCAACGACGACCACGGTAGGAGGGGGTTTCCGAGCGGGTCAAACAGTTGCAGGACGAAGCAAATGCGGGAAGCCGCAGAGGAGGAGGAGCCGGCGCGGGACGGGGGGCGGATCACGCGCCGGCACCGGTCTCAGGAGAGCTGGCCGTCGTAGTTGGGCAGCTTGACGTCGCGCTCGGAGTGACCGCCCTCGAAGTCCGTGGCGTTGTTCCCGATGTTCGCGATGATCGCGTAGCCCTGGGCCTCGATGTCGGCCCGCTTGGCCGCCTTGTACGCGCCGGTGCTGCCGAACAGGTCGGAGAACGAGCGCTGGTAGAGGCCCGTCACCGGGTAGCCGACGTGGGTGAGGTTCGACTTGGTGACGAGCTCGATGAACCCGGGCCGGGCGGTGACGAAGAAGACGGCGACGCCGCGGTCGTGGGCGTAGCGCGCGAGGTCGAGGACGGGCGCGACGGGCGTCGTCGGCGGGAAGGGCCGGAAGTGCGTCTCCAGGGACGTGTTGTCGATGTCGAGGACGATCGCCTGCTTCTGGCCGCCCTGGGCTATGCGGTTCTCGATGTGGGGGCGGGCCTCGCCGACGATGGCGCGGACGTCGGCGTCCCAGGTGGCGTAGTCGACGCCGGCGGCGGCGGTCGTGCTGACCGTACGCTGCTCCGCCCCCGCCGGAACCTGGGCGACCGCCGTACCGGTCGCGCCGAGCACCGTCAGCGCCATCGCCGCGAGAACGGTGCCCAGACGCGTCTTCCGTGTTGCCGCAGTCATGCTTCCTCCGTGTATCGGGCCGCGGCCGGGCGGCCGTGGTCACGGCAGGACGCTAGGACGACGGCGGAGGGTACGGCGACGCCCGTGACCACAAGTGGTGACGGCCCGTCGCCCCCGGGGCCGAGATGGCACGGGCCGGTGTCCGAATGTGTCCCGGATGCCCGTCCCCTGACAGCTAATTGCCAGGCAAAGGACCGCCGCCGACAGTGCGGCGCCCAGCTCGCGCAGCCCATCCGCCGGGCGGCGTCGCCCAGTCGGCCGCGGGCGTGACGCTCGGGCCGTGCGCCGGGAGGTCCTGGGGGTGCCGGCGCACCTTGACCGCCGCCTCTACGCCCGCCCCGACATCGAGCGTCCCGCTAGTCGAGTTCGGAGTCACCGGCCTGGATGGCCGGGTTGCAGTCCGGGGGCAGCGCATCCACGACCAGGGCGATCGCTTCGGCGACGGTGGTGACAACGGTGTGCGTGCCGAGGGGCGCCTGTTGGCTACCGACCCGCCAGCTGCCGTCGTCGTCGTCGGGGCCTACCTCGAAGAGGTCGTGGGAGAAGGGCGGCACGGGAGAGCGGTGGAATGCGAGCCTTCCGTGGGAGAGGAACGGGACGAGCCGGCGAAGCTCCGGAGTGTTGTACGCCTCCTCCACGAGAGGGCCATTCCCTTGGCCGGCGGCCGCAGCCCTCGCCATGTCCCACGCGTACTCGACGGCGCGCCCCTCCTCGTGTGCCACTGCGCGCGGGGAGGCGGTGAGCCATGGCCGCCGGCCGGCGATCACGGTGAGCGGCTCGCCACGCTGCCAGTCGTCGATCGCCTGCGCCGCGTCCGTCAGCGTCTCGGCGTCCCCGGAGAGGGCCGCCCCCAGCCAGGGCATCGTCAGGTCGACCCGGATCTCGTGCCGGTTGCGGTCCAGGGCGACATGGACGTTGCCGCGGCCTCTTTCGACGACGAGGGTGACTGGCCCGCGAGACGCCGATGCCCCTTCCGCGAAGCGCAAGCGCGCCAGGGTGATTCCGGCCGCTTCTGCGAAGCGCCGCAGCCCAGCGCTCGGGTCGCCGGCGTCGGGGCTGAGCTCCGGGTAGATCGCGACATCCAGCTTGGGCCCGTCGTGCGAGGACTGTGCGCTCACAGATGATCTTCCTCTCGTCCGACTGATCATGCTATTCGGCGAGGAGGTGGGCGAGGGTCGGGTAGCCGCGCCCGCTCCCGGCGCGAGGACACCGCTGACCTCGCACAAGCCAGGCGCGCTGACCGTGGCGCAGGCCGGGGTCGAGGGCTACACAGCCACCCTGGCGTGGGGCGCCGGGATTGTCGTGGTCGGCGCGGTGCTTTCGGCGCTCCTGATTCCGAACCGGGCTCTGGCGTCGTCGGAGGGTGAGCCCGTGATCACCCACTGAGCCCGGATGCACCGAGGCGTCGCGGGGACACCGGCTGATTCACCCGATGCCGACGGTGTGCCGATGACAGCGGGCGCGTAAACCGATCGGTTTTCTTTTGGTCGGAATCGGGTTAACCTCACCATATGAGCACCGAAGTGAAGCCAAGCCCCCGAGATCGGCTGCTGGAGGCGGCGGCCACGCTCACCTATCGAGACGGTGTCGGCATCGGCATCGAGGCGCTGTGCAAGGCGGCGGGAGTGTCGAAGCGCTCCATGTATCAGCTGTTCGAGAGCAAGGACGAACTGCTGGCGGCGAGCCTGGAGGAGCGCGCTTCCGCCTTCGTGGCAACCCTCCTACCCGCGGCGGACGACGACCGTTCGCCGCGCGAGCGGATCCTGCACGTCTTCGAGCAGGTGGAAGCACAGGCGGGCGCACCCGAGTTCCGGGGCTGCCGATACCTGGCCGTGCAGATCGAACTCAAGGACCAGAGTCATCCGGCGAGCCAAGTGGCCCACCGGGTCAAGGGAGGGCTGACGTCCTTCTTCCGTACCGAGGCCGAGCAGGGCGGCGCCGGCGACCCCGACCTGCTGGCCCGGCAGCTCAGCCTCGTCTTCGACGGCGCCAGTGCCCGCGCGGGGATCGGAGCCGACCACCTCACGGGGCTCATCGCCCCCACGGTGGCAACCCTTCTCGACGCGGCAGGCGTGCACTGACGCGCCGCCTCCCCGAGCGGCCTGCGACGGCCGGCCCCCGACCTTGCATTGTGAAACCGATCGGTTTACCGTTGAGGAAACCGAACGGTTTTTCTATTGCGTCCGGGAGTGCATGATGAGCACACATCGGCCGGTGGCCCTCGTGACGGGTGCGTCGTCCGGCATCGGGAAGGCCGCCGCGCTCGCGCTGGTCGAAGCGGGGTTCGAGGTGGTCGGCACAAGCCGCGACACCTCCCGCGTCACCCCGCTCGACGGCGTCACCTTCCTCGACCTCGACGTGGCGGGCGACGCGTCGGCCGCAGCCGTGGTCCAGCAGGTGGTCGACCGGTTCGGCCGGATCGATGCCCTGGTCAACAACGCCGGTACGGGTTTGATGGGCGCGGCCGAGGAGAACTCCGTCTCACAGGCCCAGGCGGTCTTCGACGTCAACGTCTTCGGCGTGATGCGCATGGTGAAGGCGGTCCTGCCGCACATGCGCGCCCGGGGGCGTGGACGCATCATCAACGTGTCCTCCGTGGTCGGCTTCCTCCCCTCGCCGCACATGGCCGTCTACGCCGCGTCCAAGCACGCCGTCGAGGGGTACACCGAGTCCCTGGACCACGAGGTCCGCGAGCAGGGCGTCCGGGCGCTTCTCGTCCAACCCGCCTACACCAGCACCGGATTCGAGTCCAACAGCCCCCGACCCGACACGCCCCTGCCGGTCTACGACGAGCGGCGGCACGCCTTCGACCGCTTGATGGCGGACGCGATCAAGGCCGGCGACGACCCCGCTGTCGTGGCCAAGGCGATCGTCGCGGCGGCGACCGACCCGAAGCCGAAGCTGCGCTACACCGCCGGCCCCGTGGCCGGTCGCGCGCGCATGCTGCGCCACATGGCTCCCGCCGGGGTCTTCGACCAGCAGATCCGCAAGCTCAACCGCCTGACCGGCTGACGCCTGCCCCCGTCCGACGCCGAGCCGAACGGACCCGACCCGGCTTGCGTCATGAAACCGATCGGTTTACAGTCGATGAAACCGATCGGTTTCCTACTCTTTGCAGATAGTCGTGACAGCAATCGAAGGCGCCACCGTCCTCGTCACCGGAGGCGGCCGGGGCATAGGCAAGATGCTGGTCGAGGAGCTCTACCGGCGCGGAGCGGGCAAGGTCTATGCCACGGCCCGTGACCCGCGCACGGTGACGCACCCGGGTGCCGTTCCCCTGGCTCTCGAGGTCACCGACCCCGCATCCGTGAGGGCCGCCGCCGAGCGGGCCCAGGACGTCACCGTCCTGATCAACAACGCCGGCGCCTCGGTCGGCGCCTCGTACCTCGACTCCCCGATGGACGACGTGCGCAGGGATCTGGAGACCAACTTCTACGGGCCGCTGCTGATCACCCGGGCCTTCGCTCCGATCATCGAGCGCAATGGCGGTGGCCACATCCTCAACGTCCACTCCGCCCTGTCCTGGCTGGCCGACGGCACGCCCTACAGCGCTTCCAAGGCCGCCCTGTGGTCGCAGACCAACTCTCTGCGCCTGGAGTTGCGGCCGCGCGGCATCGCGGTGACCGGACTCCACGTGGCTTACGTGGACACCGACATGACGTCGGGCCTCGACGCGCCCAAGGCCGACCCCCGCGACGTCGCCGTGGCCGCGCTCGACGGCATCGAGGCGGGGGCCCACGAGGTGCTGGCCGACGACACCACCCGCTGGGTCAAGTCGCAGCTGTCCGCCGACCTGGAAGCCCTGTACGCGCAGTTGAAGAACTGAGCGCGCACCCATACGTAAAAGGAACCCCTGAGGAAAGTTCGCTCACCCACCGCTTCATCGACGTGAACGGAGTCAGACTGCACATCGCCGAGCAGGGGCAGGGGCCCCTGGTCCTGCTGCTGCACGGCTGGCCGGAGAGCGGGCGCACCCGTCGCCTGGCCCGCGGCGATGCTGCGCCCGGACAAGGATCACGTTGTCCGGCCCGGCCTCCTCGATCACGCGGGCCAGAAGGCTCGCGGTGGCGGGAACCAGGTCGGAGGCGTGGCGGCGCGGGGCCAGGGGTAGATCGGCACAGTGACCCGCGCCGGGGCGCGGCGGGCGAGCTGGGCGACGAATCGTCAGTGGGCGGGGAGGATCTCGAAGAGGTAGCAGCCGCCGTGCAGGTACACCACCCGTCGGCTCGCCCCTTCGGTGGCCGGGACGATGTCGTACAGGGGCCAGTCGCCCTGGAGGTCGACCGTGAGGGCGGTCCTGCCCTCCAGCGATTTCGGCGGCGCGTACGGAGCGGGGCGCAGCGCACGCTGAGCGACGCGGGCGCGAGTGTGGTCCGCGGACGTGAGCACCTTCTTGCCTCCGCGCAGCCGCAGGAGCTTGCCGACCGCTCTGGTCTGCCAGCTGGGCACGGCCGAAGTCATGCGGATCCCTTTCTTCCTTCGGTGCTCGTGTGGTCGCGTCGGGCGCGGGTCAGGTCCCACGGAGGGACCGGGTAGGTGCCTGCGTGAGTCCGCTCACGCCAGGCGGCTCAGCGCCGCCGCCACCAGTGTCCGGGCACCCGGCACGAGTACCGACGGGTCGGGGGCGAACAGCGGGCTGTGGTTGCCCGGTACGTCGCCGATCTTCTCGGCGATGTCCGTGCCGGGGGCCGCCTCCCACACGTCGGGCGGGGTCGAGGTGACGTACCAGTAGTCGTACGGGACGCCGTCGGGTGCCAGGAGGGAGAAGTCCTCGCTGCCCATCGCCGGGCCGAAGTCGAACACCGTTTCAGCGCCGAAGAGTTCGCGGTGCACGGCCGCGATCTGCCCGTCGAGCGCGGCGTCGTTGACGGTGTTCGGGTAGCCGGGCCGGAGCGTGACCTCGGGCGGAACCGGGCAGCCGGCGGTGCGGCACTCGCCCGCGACGATGCGGCGGACGGCTCCGATGACCCGGTGGCGCACCTGCGGGTCCTGGGTGCGCAGGTTGAGGGAGAGCCGGGCCTCGGCGGGGATGATGTTGTGTTTCGTACCGGCGTGGAACTGTCCCACCGTCAGCACCACCGAGTGCGCCGCCGCGACCTCACGCGACACCACGGTCTGCAGGCGGGTGACGATGTAGGCGGCCGTGACGATCGGGTCGATCGTCGACTCGGGGCGTGAGCCGTGGCCGCCTACGCCGTGCACGACGACGTCGATGTCGTCGGAGGCCGACATGGTGAGGCCCGGGGTGTGCGGGTAGAACCCGGCGAGGCCGGGCGTGACGTGCTGGCCGAGCAGGGAGTCGGGGCGGGGGAAGCGGGTGTGCAGCCCGGCGGCGACCATGGCCGACGCGCCGCCGCCGGACTCCTCGGCGGGCTGCCCGATGACGACCAGCGTGCCGGACCAGGTGTCACGGGCGGCGGCCAGCGCCTCGGCGGCACCGACGAGCCAGGTGACATGCAGGTCGTGGCCGCAGGCGTGCATGACTCCGTCGACGGTGGAGGCGTACTCCAGTCCAGTGGCCTCCTGGACCGGAAGTGCGTCCATGTCACCACGCAGCCAGACGACGGGGCCGTCGCCGTTCGCGAGGACGCCGACCACACCAGTACGGCCGACGCCTTCCGTCACGTCGTAGTCGGCCGCGCGCAGACGGGCGGCGAGCTTCCCGGCGGTGCGGTGTTCCTGGAAGGCGAGTTCGGGGTGGCGGTGCAGGTCCCGGTAGAAGTCCTCCAGTGCGGCGGGCTTCAGGCCGGAGGTGATCTCCCGAGTGAGGCGGACGGCGGCGGCGTTCGACTCGTTCATGCTGCTGTCTCCTTGTCGTCGAATGTCGGCACGCTCGCCAGCAGGCGTCGGGTGTAGGGGTGCCGGGGTGCGCCGTACACGTCGCGCACCGGCCCCTGCTCCACCAGTTCGCCCTGGCGCAGGACGGCGACCTCGTCGCTGACGTGGCGGACGACGGCCAGATCGTGGGAGATGAAGACCATCGTCAGGGACAGTGAACGCCGCAGCTCCTCAAGGAGGTTGAGAACCTCGGCCTGCACGGAGGCGTCCAGGGCCGAGGTGATCTCGTCGGCGATCACCACTTCGGGTTCCACGGCCAGGGCCCGGGCCACGGCGATGCGCTGGCGCTGGCCGCCGGAGAACTCGTGCGGGTACTTGCCGGCTGCCGAGCCGTCCAGCGCGACGGTCTCCAGCCACCGTTCGACCGTCGCCGCGTGTTTCCTGGCGTCGGCCCGCACGGGGTCGACGGCCTCGGCGATGGCCTCACCGACGGTCATGCGCGGGTTGAGCGAGGCGTACGGGTCCTGGGAGACGAGCTGTACCCGGCGGCGCACGGCGACGAGCTCCCTCCCCTTGAGGCCGGTGAGGTCTTCTCCGTCGAGGGTGATGCGGCCTGCGCGGACGGGGTGGATGCCGACGATCGCCTTGGCGATCGTCGACTTGCCCGATCCGGACTCGCCGACCAGGCCGAGCGTCTGCCCGGCCCGGACGCCGGTGGACACGCCGTGCAGTACGTCGCGGGCGCGCCTGCCGTGCCCGAAGGTGACGGTCAGATCCTCGACGGCCAGCTTGTGGGGGGACATGGTCATACGGGCTGCACCTCCTGGTGTACGGCATGGCAGGCGACGGCGTCCGTGAGGTCCGGTCGTTCGGTCGCGCAGAGGCCGTCGAGCACCACCGGGCAGCGGTCGGCGAACGCGCAGCCGGCCGGTCGGTCGGCGGGCGCCGGCGGTCGGCCCGGGATCGTGGCGAGCAGTGCGCGTTCCTCGGCGCTCGTGTCCTGGAGGCGCGGACTCGCAGCCAGCAGGGCCTTGGTGTAGGGGTGCCGGGCACGGCCGGCCCGCAGGTCGGCCGCGGGCAGCTCCTCGACGACACGGCCGGCGTACATCACCACGACGCGGTGGCAGACCGTGCCGATCACGCCGATGTCGTGGGAGATGAAGAGCATGCTCGTGCCGTGCGTGCGGTTGATGTCCTTCAGGAGGTCGAGGACGTCGGCCTGGACGGTCACGTCGAGGGCGGTGGTCGGTTCGTCGGCGACGATCAGCCGTGGACCGGGCAGGAGGGCGGCGGCAATCATCGCGCGCTGCCGCATGCCGCCGGACAACTCGTGCGGGTACTGCTTCACGACCCGGTCCGGGTTCTCGATCCGCACCTGTTCAAGGGCGTCGACGGCGCGCTTGTACGCCTCCGCCCTGCCGGCACGCCGGTGCACGCGGAGTGTCTCGGTCAGCTGACCGCCCATCTTCAGGGCCGGGTTGAAGGAGGCCGACGGGTCCTGGTAGACGATGCCGATCTCGGTGGCCAGGCGCCTCGGGTCGGCTTCGGGGCCTGCCAGGTCGAGGTCGTCCAGGGTCAGTTCCGCCGCGTGCGCGGACAGCCCCTCCGGCAGGAGCCGGGCCATGCTCATCGCGGTCAACGACTTTCCGGAACCGGACTCTCCGACGAGGCCGACGATCTCGCCGGGCGCGACGTGAAAGGACACGCCGTCGACGAGACGGGTGCCGTCGGGCAGGGCGACGACGAGGCCGTCCACCTTCAGCAGGGCGTCCGCGGGTGCCCGGAGCGAGCTCGGGGACACCGCGGCAGTGCGCCTCGTCCTGGCTTTCGCACCACCGCCGCGCGGGTCGAGTGCCGTGGCGAGGCCGTCGCCGACGAAGCCCGCGAGGACGCCGGTGAGCGTGATGGCCGCCACCGGGCCGACCGCCTCGGCCGGATTGGTGTAGAGCGACTCCAGGCCGGAGTTGAGCAGCGACCCCCAGTCGTAGTCCGGCGACTGCACGCCGACCCCCAGGAAGGACAGGCCGGACAGCGCGACGAGCACGTTCGCGAAGGCCACCGAGAGCAGGATGAGCAGCGGCCCGGAGATGTTGGGCAGCAGGTGGCGGGCGAGCAGGCGAGAGGGCGGTACGCCCATCAGGCGGGCCTGCGTCACGAAGTCGCGCTGGGCGACCGAGGCCGCCATGTTCGCGGTCAGACGGGCGAACGCGGGTGCGCCGCCCAGGCCGATCGCGAGGATCGAGGCGGTGGGCCCCGTGCCGAGGACAGTGGCGATCACCATCGCCAGCAGGAGCGCCGGATAGCAGATCATCACGTCGATCAGGCGCAGCCCCAGCTCCCGTACGCGACGGCCCGATACCCACACGACGGTGCCGAGCAGGATGCCCGCCACCGAGGCGATCGCGGTCGCGGCGAGGGACATCTCCAGGGTGAGGCGGGTGGCGACCAGGGTGCGGGCCAGTACGTCGCGGCCGAGGGCGTCGGTGCCGAGCCAGTGCTCGGCGCTCGCGGGCGCGCGGGCGGCTCCGCTCAGCGCGGTCGCCTCCTGCTCCCAGAGGAAGGGGGCGGCGACGCCGAGGAGAGCGATCAGTCCGAGGCCGCTGAGGGCCACCACCAGAGGCGTGTTCCACCGTATGCGTCGCATCAGCGGCCTCCCTTTCCGGCCAGGGTGCGCGGGTCGAGCAGCGCGAGGACGACGTCGACGAGCAGGTTGAGCAGAGCCGCGAGGAGCCCCAGGACCAGGACGCAGCCCTGGATCACGGGGTAGTCGCGCACGAGGAGCGCCTCGACGACCCGCTGGCCGATGCCGGGCCAGGCGAAGACCGTCTCCACGACGACCGTGCCGCCGAGCAGCCCGGCGAGGATCAGCCCGCCGAGGGTGAGCGTGGCGGTCAGCAGATTGGGCAGGGCATGGCGGGCGTACAGGCGCAGCGAGGGCAGGCGGCGTCCGCGCGCGGTGCGCATGTAGTCCTGGGCGAGGACGTGTGCGGCCTCGCTGCGCACGATGCGGGCCATGACGCAGGTCCCGGGCAGGACCAGCGCGGCGATGGGAAGCACCATCGACGTCACCGTCTCGGCGCCCGCCGCCGGGAGCCAGCCCAGTCTGATCGCGAAGCCGAGGACGAGGAGGGTTCCGATGATGTACTCGGGTGTGGCGCCGACCAGGCCGGTGACGAAGGTGAACGCGCCATCGGTGCGCCGGCTGCCCCGTGCGGCGACGGCGAGGCCGATCGGCACGGCGAGCACCAGCACCACCAGGACGGAGAGGAACGCGATCTCGGCGGTGAAGGGCAGGCGGCTGCCGATGATCTCGGCGACGGGCTCCTTCGTCTGGAAGGCCGTGCCCAGGTCGCCACGGAGCAGGCCGCTCGCGTACGTTCCGAACTGCGCCGGCAGGGGCCGGTCCAGGCCCAGTTCGTGGCGGGCCAGCTCCACGTCGGCGGGCGTCGCGTCGGCGCCCGCGACCACGCGCGCCGGGTCGCCGGGGATGAGCTGCACCATCAGGAACGTGCCGACGACGAGCGTGACCGCGACGGCGACGAGCCCGACAAGACGCCGGACGAGGAAGGTGCCCCAGGGGCCGAGCGCCGTCGCGCGCCCGGCCCCCGCTGCCGGTTTGCCGGTCATTGTCGCCGCCATCAGCGGGCGACCCTGAGCGTGGAGACGGTCAGGAGTCCGCCCGGCATCGCGAAGGAGATTCCCTTGCGGGCGACGTAGTGCACGTTGACCGTGGCGAGCGGGATCACGTGGTTCGCCTTGAGCAGCGCCTCCTGGGCCTTCTGCCAGGCGGCGCACTTGGCGCCCTGATCGGTGGTGGACGTGGCCGCGACGTAGTTCTCGGCGTACGCCGTGTTCCTCACCGCGCCGTAGTTCTGGCCGCCCTGGGCCGGCTCGGGTCCCAGGAAGTAGCTGCCGCCGCGCGCGAGGGTGCCGCTGATCAGGGGGAAGACGGTGACATCCCAGTCGCCCTGGTTCGCGGTGACGTCGGTGGCCCAGGTGGCGTTGTCGGCGTTGGTGAGCTTCACCTCGGCGCCGGCGGCGCGCAGGGCCTCCGCGACGTAGGAGTTGCCGGCGCCGCCTGCGACGCCGTTGGTCCCCTCCAGCTTGAGGGACACCCCTGCGAGGGTCTTCTTCGCCGCGGCCGGGTCGGTCGTGGTCAGCAGGGTGGTGTCGGTGGAGACGCAGGCGGCCTTCTCGTCCACGTACGAGGTCATGGTCTGTCCGGCGCCGCCGAAGACCTTGTTGAAAGCGGAGGCACTGACGGCCTGTGCGACCGCCTTGCGGATCTCGGGGTCGGCGCCAGGGTGCCCGGGGCGCTGGTTGAAGGCGATGTAGTTGCGGATGAACGGCGTCGACCTGATCGCGTACCCGGTCTTGCCGGTGAACCGTGCGGCGTCCGTGCCGGTGATGGGGGCCAGGTCGAGGGCGCCGGTCTGCAGCTGGTTGGCGAGGGTCGACTCGTTCTTCGCGATCTGGATCCGCAGCGTGTCGGCCGGCTTTCCGGCGGGCATCGAGGCGTAGCGCGGGTACGCGTCGAAGCCCTTGCGCAGCCGCAGTTCGTACGAGGCTCCACGCCGGGCCGTCGCCATCTCGTACGGGCCGGAGGCCGCGCCCTTGACGGCGCCCTGGGCGAGCGCGGCGGCCCCCGCGTCGAGACCGGCCTTGCAGACGATCCCGGCGCCGGTGCTGGACAGGCCGCTCAAGACCTCACCCCACGGGGTGGCGGTGGTGATGGTGACGCTCCCGGCCGCGTCGTCGCCCGTGATCGTGGTCTTCTCGCCGGCGTTCGCGGCGCCGAAGGTGAGCAGGGCTCCGGCCGAGGTCGCCCGGTAGCGCTGCAGGGAGGCGACTACCTGCGTGGCGGTCAGCGGGGAGCCGTCGGAGCAGGTCAGTCTCTTCTTCAAGGTCAGGGTCGTCTTCGTCGGCGTGGACGTCCAGGTCTCGGCCAGACCCGCGACGAAGGTGCCTCCGTCGTCCTGCCCGATCAGCGGCTGGTACAGCAGCGACGTCATCACGTAGTCCGTCGCGCCCGCGCCCTTCGCCGGGTCGAACGAGCTGACGTCGGAGGTGACGCCGACCTTGACGGTGCCCCCGCTCGTGTCGCCGCTCGACGACGGCCCGTCGGCGGAGCCGGTGGTGCAGGCGGAGGCCAGGAGGGACGTGGCGGCGACCGTGATGGAGCAGGCGAGGAACCGCGAACGGTGCATGGAGGACTCCCCAGGGCTGAGGGTGGGAGGGCGGTGCTGCGGTGTGATGCGGGATACAAAACAGGCCACTTCCCTCCCCACCTCGAAATTGCAAGAATCCGCACGGGAAAGGTGATCGCATGCATGAATCCGCAGCGTCCGTCGACCCGGCCGGGGGCACCACCCCGTCGCGGGGAACACTCGATGAACTCGATCTCGCGCTCGTCAACGCCCTGCAACTGGCACCCCGCGCCCCATGGGCGCAGCTGGCCCGCCCCCTCGGCGTGGACGCGGCGACGCTCTCACGACGCTGGGCCCGGCTGCGCGATTCCGGCGAGGCGTGGATCACCTGCCACGCGGCTCCCTCCCAAGTGACGTACGGCGCTCTCGCCTTGATCGAGGTGTCGTGCGTGCCCCAGGCCCGGGAGGCCCTGGCCGGGCGGCTCGCCCGACACCCGCAGGCGACGAGCGTGGAACTCGTGGCGGGATCGTGCGACCTGCTGCTGACGGTGGCCACGGCGACGAAGTCGTTGATGACCGCTTACGTCCTCGCTCTCGGCCGCGACGAGGCGGTGACCGCCACCCGCACCCACCTGGTGCAGCACCTGCACCAGGACGGAAGCGAGTGGCGCATGGACTCGCTCTCCCGCGACCAGCGGCGCGATCTGGCGGAGACCGAGGACAGCGCCTCCCACACCGCCACCGCGACCCTGAGCCCCGAGGACCGCGCCCTGCTGCTCGCCCTCGCCGGGGACGGCCGCCGCTCCGTCGCCTCGATCGCCGCCGAGTTGGACCGCCCCGAGTCGACGGTACGGCGGCTGCTGCACTCGCTGCTCCACGGCGGCAAAGCGGTGCTGCGCTGCGACACCGCCCACCTGCACGCGGGATGGCGCAGTTCGGCGACGCTCTGGATGTCCGTGCCGCCCGCGCAGCTCACGACGGCCGGAGAGGAGTTGACCCGGCTGCGGAACACCCGCATGGCGGCGTCGGTGTCCTCCGAGGCCAACCTGCTGAGCGTCGCGTGGCTGCACTCCCTGGACGACCTCGCCCGCTACGAGGCCCAGGCAGCCGCACGGATCCCCTCGCTGCGGGTGCTGAACCGCACGGTCACCCTGCTCTGGGTCAAACGCATGGGCCGCCTGCTCGGAGACGACGGCCGCAGCACCGGCTGCGTCCCGATCGACCTGTGGCACCCGATCGTCTGATCCCCTCTCAGCGGGCTGCGGTTTCCCGCACGCGGCTGCTGGCTCTGGCGGATCCGTGCAATCCGCAGGGCGAGTGGGACGGGTACCCGAGGCTGAGGCACCACCGCCGGACGGCCGACCGGCCTCAGCCCAAGACCCGAGAGGGACACACTCATGCCCAGCAAGCCGCCCGCCGGCGACGACCTCGTCCACCTCAGCGCCACCGAGGCCCTCCGGCTCTTCGCCCACCGCGAGGTCTCCCCCGTCGAGCTGATGCGAGCCGTCGCCGAACGCGCCGAGAAGATCGAACCGCGGATCAACGCCTTCACCGAGCGCCTCTTCGACGAGGCCCTGGAGCAGGCCCGGCACGCCGAGGACCGCTATCTCGGCAAGAACGGTCTCACCCCCCGCCCCCTGGAGGGCATCCCGGTCGCGGCCAAGGAGAAGCACGCCATCCTGGGCCGCACCCTGACCGAGGGCTCCCTCACCAGGAAGGGCCAGGTCGCCACCGAGAACGCCCCCGTCGTCGACCGCGTCCTCGACGCGGGCGGCATCATCCACGCCCGTACCACCACCCCCGAGTTCTCCCTCGCCACCTACACCCACTCCCGTATGTGGGGCGTCACCCGCAACCCGTGGAACCCCGACTTCACCCCCGGCGGCTCCTCCGGCGGCGCGGGCGCGTCCCTCGCCGCCGGCACGACCCTGCTCGCCTCGGCCTCCGACATCGGCGGCTCCACCCGCATTCCGGCCGCGTTCACCGGAACCGTCGGCTTCAAGGCCCCCTACGGCCGCAATCCCGGGCTCGGCGTACTCACGGCCGACCACTACCGCGGCGACGGGCCCATGGCCCGCACGGTCGACGACGTCATCGCCTTCCAGAACGTCCTGGCCGGCCCCGACCCCCGCGACCACACCTCGATCCGCCCCAAGCTGACCCTGCCCACCTCGTACGCGGACGTCACCGGCATGCGGATCGCCCTGTGCGTCCGCCTCGGCGAGTACGACGTCCACCCGGAGATCGAGGCCAACACGCGCGCCACCGCCCAGGCGCTCGCCGACGCCGGCGCGCACGTGGAGGAGATCACCCTCCCCTGGACCCACCTCGACCTGCTGACCGCGATCGCCGGGCACTTCTCCACCATCTTCGGCACCCTCGTCATCGAGGCCGCCGAAACCCACCGCGACATGCTGAGCCCGTACGCGGTCGCTTTCGCCGACACCATGACGTTCGCCCGCACCCAGGTCAGCTACCTCGACTCCCTGCGCGCCGAGCACCGGCTGCAACGCGGGCTCGCCACCGCCATGGCCGGATTCGACGCCCTGATCTGCCCCACCACCGCCATCCCCGGCTGGCACGCGGGCGACGACCTCGCGGGCGACAAGGTCGTGGTGCACGGCAAGGAGGTGGCCGACACCCTGTGGAGCGCCATGACCACCCCCTTCAACATCAACAACCGCTGCCCCGTCCTCAACGTCCCCTCCGGCATGTCGAGCTGGGGAATCCCCACCGGCCTCCAGATCGTCGGCCACCCCTACGACGACCCGGCCGTCTTCCGCGTCGGCAAGGCCCTGGAGACCCTCCGCCCCTGGTCGTTCGCGCAGATCGAAGACCACCTGTCGTAACCACGGCCGGCACCGGCGCAACGGCCTCCCACCCACCAGTCAACCCTCGAAAGGCAGCCCCCGTGAACGTCCCTCAACCCGATCCGCTCTGGCCGGCGTACGACCAGCCGGGCGACCTGAAGACGATCGAGTCCCTCGCACTCGACGACCGCGGCCTGCCCGGTACCACCTACGACGTTCTGGCCCGCGCCGCCACCCTCTGGCCCGACCGGCCGGCTCTCACCGTCCTGTCCAGCGCGGAGCAGTGGACGCGCGGCGAGACCATGAGCTTCGGCCAACTACGCGACCAGGTGCACCGCATCGCGAACCTGTTCCACCAGCACGGTGTCCGCCGTACCACCGCCGTGGGCCTGCTGACCCCCAATACCGGCCTGCTGCCCGCCGCGCTCCTGGCAGCCCAGCTCTCGGGCATCGCGGCACCGGTCAACCCTGCCCTCGCCGCCGAGCACGCCGAACGCCTGCTGGGCCTGGGCGGGGCCAGGATCCTGGTCGCGGCCGGACCCGAACTCGACCCCGACGCATGGCGGACGGCCCGCACCGTGGCGGCATCGCTCCGCTGCTCGGCGCTGTTCGCCCTACGTCCCCTCGGCGCGACCGATCCCGCGCCCGCCCTGGAACCCGTCGCCGGGATCGAGGTCGCCTACCTGCACGTCGCGGCCGCCGCCCAGCCGACGGAACTCCGCCCCGGCGTGGTGCCCCCGAAAGCCGGTGACCTGGCCGCGTACTTCCACACCGGCGGCACCACCGGCGCCCCCAAGCTGGCCGCGCACACCCACACCAACGAGGTGACCGACGCCTGGATGATCGCGGCCAACAGCCGACTGGACCCCGATTCCGTACTCTTCGCCGGGCTGCCGCTCTTCCACGTCAACGCCCTGGTCGTCACACTGCTGGCACCGCTGCTGCGCGGTCAGCACAGCGTGTGGGCCGGTCCCCTCGGCTACCGCGAACCGGCACTGTTCAAGGTCATCTGGAAGATCGTCGAACATTTCCGGATCGCCACGATGTCCGCGGTCCCGACCGTCTACGCCGGGCTCGCCCGGGTGCCGCTCGACGCGGACATCACCTCGCTGCGCTTCGCGATCGTCGGCGCGTCCCCTCTGCCGTCGGCTGTACGCGTGGCGTTCGAGGACCACACCGGCGTCCCCCTGTGCCAGGGGTACGGACTCACCGAGGCCACCTGCGGCAGCGCCCGAAGCTTCCTGGGCGCGCACCAGCGCCCCGAGGCGACGGGCCAGCGCATGCCCTACCAGCAGATGAAGACGGTACGGATCGACAGCGACGGCCACTGGCACGACCTCCCGCAGGGGGAACCCGGCATCCTCGCCATCAACGGCCCTACCGTCTTCCCCGGCTACGTCGTCGGCCACGACGCCGACGGACCGCGCATGGACTCCCTCGGCAGCGTGCGCGACGGCTGGCTCAACACCGGTGACCTCGCACGCGTGGATCCCGAGGGCTTCATCCACCTGCTCGGCCGCGCGAAGGACCTGATCATCCGCGGCGGCCACAACATCGACCCCGCCGTCATCGAGGACGCCCTCCTCGCCCACCCGGCCGTCACCGGCGCGAGCGCCGTCGGCCGCCCCGACCCGCACTCCGGCGAAGTCCCCGTCGCCTACGTCACCCTGGCCCCCGGCACGACCGACACCGGCCCCGACGAACTGATCGCGTTCGCCGCGCGGCACGTACCCGAGCGAGCCGCGGCCCCCAAGGACGTCATCATCCTGCCGGCGCTGCCCCTGACCGACATCGGCAAACCCTCCAAGGTCCCCCTGCGCCTCGACTCCACCCGGCGCGCGGTCTCCAACGCGCTGGCCGACATCGGCATCGCGTACGCCGACGAGCAGGTCCGATGCGACCTGACCGCCGGCCGCCCGACGGTGTCCCTGCCACCGGTCGCCGACCCCGACCTCCGCCGCCGGATCACCGCCCAACTCGCCCCGTACGGCGTGGAGTGGGCGTTCGGCGACCCCGGCAGCTACTGAGGCCGGCCCGGTCGCAGCTCCAGGGGTTGACGACACCATTGGTCTATGCCAACTTCTCCTCGGCGCATGATCAGCCGTTCCCCACACGAGCGTTGAAGCATCAGGCTTCGCCCGCGGCACCGTGCTGGCCGAACCACATCGCAGCACTGGCGGGCACCGCCTGTACGACGAGGAAGCGGTCACGGTGCTGCGGATCATCAAGGCCGCCCAGCGCCTGGGCTTCACGCTGGAGGAGGTCGCGGAGCTGCTGGAAGCCGGGCGGCCCCGCCACGGGCGCCCGTCGCGGGGCTGCAGGAACGCGCCCAGGCCAAGCTCGCCGAAGTCGACGTGAAGATCGCGGATCTCACGACCATCCGCACCGCCCTGACCGCTGCTCTGCAAGCGGGCCGTGACGATTTGACCGTCTGCGCGGCGAGCCCCTGTTGCCCCATTCCGTTCACCGACCTCGCCGAGGAGAACCGCCATGCCGGACCCTGCTGTCGACCCCCGCGCGCGCCGGGCACCCAAGACGCTGGCAGGCATGGCCGGGCTGGCGTGCGTCGCCTGCTGTGTGCTGCCCGCCCTGATTGCCGCGGGCGTCGTCGGTACCGGTGCCTCCGCCGTCGTGGGTTGGCTGCCCGCCCTCGCCGTCGCCCTGGCCGTGCTCGCCAGCGTGACCTGGTGGTTCGGACAGCGTCGCCGCTCCTGTTCCTGCAAGGGTGCGGCCGTCCAGGACGGCCGATGTGGCTGCCACGCGGCCACGGACCCGCATAAGGTCACCGCGCCGGGCCGCCAGTAGGGTCGTTCCCCATGACCATCGCTCGTTCCGTTGCCCTCTTCGTCGTCGCCGCCCTGTTCGAGATCGGCGGCGCCTGGCTGGTATGGCAGGGCATCCGCGAACACAAGGGCTGGATCTGGATCGGCGCCGGCGTCATCGCCCTCGGCATCTACGGTGTGGTCGCGACCTGGCAGAACGACGACAACTTCGGCCGCGTCCTCGCCGCGTACGGCGGGATCTTCGTCGCCGGTTCGATCGCCTGGGGCATGGTCGCCGACGGCTACCGGCCCGACCGCTGGGACGTCACCGGCGCCTTGATCTGCCTCGCCGGGATGGCCGTCATCATGTACGCGCCCCGCAGCAGCTGAAGCGGGGCATTCAGGGGCGGGCCGTCTCGCTGAGGGTGAGCTGGCGGTGGTGGAAGTCGAACGTGGCGCCCATCCGGCGCGGCCCGTGGACCTTCACCGCTCCGACGGGGCCGGCGTAGTTGATGAAGTCGAACGGGATTGTCGCCGCGTCGAGCAGCCGGGCGAATGCCTTGCCGACGCTGCGGGGTAGCCGCCCGAAGACGCGGACCAGGACCAGCAGGGCGCGGACGATCATGTAGCCGAAGAGCATGTGCCACAGCAGCTGCTTGTTGGTCCACCGGGTGCCGTGGGTGGGTCTGGCGAGGTCGGCGTCGGTGGCGGCGTCGAGCAGGCGGCGGAAGGTCTGGCGGGCGCGCTCGTAGTCGTCGTACACGGCCTGCCGGTCCATAGGCTGCGTGTTCGCCATGGCTGCTGCTCTCGGTCGGCACTTCGTATTTCGCCGGTGTTGTGATGATGCCCCTTTCGGGCCTTGCCGACCAGCAGTGGTGCGCCGCGGACTACGGAGCGGCGTCAGGTCAGGGTCTGGACCGCATAGAGCGCGCCGAGGGCGGCGGCCAGCGCGCCGAGCAGGAGTCGTAGGGCGGTCTCGGGGAGGTGGGGCTGGAGGCGGGCGCCGAGGTAGCCGCCGATCAGGCCGCCCGCACCGCAGGCCAGGCCGAGGAACCAGTCCGGGGCTACTTCTCCGTTGCTGGCCAGGGACAGCAACGCGAACGTTGCGGCACCGACGAGGGACGTCGCGAAGGTCGAGGCCAGGGCGGCCGGGGCGACACGGGCGACGGGTACACCCCGCCCGACGAGGATCGGGCCGAGGAGGGACCCGCCGCCGATTCCGTAGATGCCGCCCACCACTCCGACGGCCAGGGCGAGGCCGGTGAGCGTATGGGCGGACGGTTCGGGGGCGGGCCGCTCCCGTGGGGGGCGGAGGGTACGGGCGCACAGCCACAGCCCCAGCGGGAGCAGGAGGGCGGCGATGAGGAGCCGGAAGACGGTCGGGCCCGGCAGGGCGAAGACCCGGATGACGGCGCCCACGACCACCCCGGGGAGAGTGCCGGCCACCAGGCGGCGCGTGAGTGGACCGCGCAGGGCACCGGTTCGGCTGTAGCGCCACAGAGCGCCGGGCCCGGCGACGACGTTGAAGAGCAGGTTGGTCGGCGTGACCGCGTGGTTCGGCACACCGAAGACGCTCAGCTGGACCGGGAGCAGGAACACCGCCCCCGATACCCCGACCGGCGCGGTGACGACGGCGATCAGCAGCCCGACGGCCGGCCCTCCCAGCACAAGCCACCAGTCCACCGCTGCCCCCACCCTGAGATAGTCGGGCCAGTATCAGCCCGCTCGTTCCCAGGGCGGCTGATCTGTAATGCGATGTTCATGAGCAGCAGGTGCAGCCGGGCTTGCATCCGCACGCATCCGCTTCCGGTGCGGGGGCCGCCGCGGTCGCCGGGGCCGCGCAGCAGCCCTTGCCCTGCCAGGCATCGCGGCCTTCCTTCACCGCGATGGCGGCGATGACGAGGGCAGCGATTGGGTCGGCCCAGGACCAGCCGAGGGTGGCGTTCAGGACCAGACCCACAAGCAGGACGGCGGAGAGGTAGGTGCAGAGCAGGGTCTGCTTGGAGTCCGCGACCGCGCTGGCGGAACCGAGTTCACGTCCCGCGCGGCGTTGGGCGGCGGACAGGAACGGCATGATCGCCAGCGAGAGCGCGGCGATGACGATGCCGGGGACGGAGGCCTCCGCCTCGCCGGTGCCGGTGAGTGCGCGGACGGCGTCGAAGGTGACGTAGGCGGCGAGGGCGAAGAAGGAGACGGCGATGATCCGCAGGGTGGTCTTCTCGCGGGCCTCGCGTATCGCGTGGTCGCGTGCGGAGAATTGCCAGGCGACCGCGGTGGCGGAGGAGACCTCGATGACGGAGTCGAGGCCGAAGCCGATCAGGGCGGTGGAGGAGGCGATCGCGCCGGCGGTGAGCGCGACGGCTGCCTCGATGACGTTGTAGGTGATCGTCGCGGCGACCAGCAGACGTATGCGTTTGGCGAGGGCGTCGCGGCGGGCCGGGGACGGCCTGATGGATATGAACGCCATCAGCAGCAGCCCTTCGTCTCCGCGTCGGGGCAGGTCTTGTCGTTCTCGACCGCGAGGACGGCCGAGCGCAAGTCGTCGAGCGCGTGGCCGAGGCGGGCGTCGGCGAGCTCGTACCGGGTCCGGCGCCCGTCCGGAACGGTGACGACGAGGCCGCAGTCCCGCAGGCAGGTCAGGTGGTTGGACAGCCGCGTCCGTGAGACGCCGAGTGTGTCCGCGAGGTCGGAGGGGTAGGCCGGCGCCTCGCGCAGGGCGAGGAGGATCCGGCAGCGGATCGGGTCGGCGAGCGCGCGGCCGAAGCGGGCCAGCACCTCGATGTCAGGGGCGACTGTCAGCACCATCCGACAGTACAGCTAATCCTGTATCCACGAAACTGTGGACTCTGGCGGGCGTCCTGCCCCGAAGGAACACCACGGACCAGGGGGCGCGTGGAGTCGGTGGTCGTGGACGGAGAGCGGATCGCGTACGAGCGGACGGGGTGGGGCCGGCCTGTGGTGCTGCCGGGCGGAGCGGGGATACCAACGGTCGCCTGGGAGCTGTGCGGGGTGCGTGAGGACCTGGTGCGGGCGGGCTTCGAGATGATCACCTGTGCCGCGCGCGGCGTCGCCCCCTCCGACGCGTCCGCGTCCCCGTACTCGATGGCGGACATGGCCGGGGATCTGGCGGGTCTGATGGACGCCCTGGGCCTCGCCGGCGCCGCGGTGGTCGGTACTCGCTGGGAAGCTTCGCCAACGAGCTGCCGGCCCGTACCCGGCCCGACCTGGTGGCCTCGGCGGTGCTCATGGCGGGCACCGGCCCAGTGACCGGGGTCCTCGACGCCATGCCAGCCGCGGAGGCCGAGTGAGCGGCTCGGTTCCCTGTCGCCGATGATGCGGCTATGACGACACACGAGCAGGACCCGGGGCTGGCGCGAGCCCAGCGCGAGCACTGGCAGAACACCTATGGCGCCCACCCGGGCATGTACGGCGAAGAGCCCTCTGCCCCCGCCCGTTACGCGGCCGCGGTCTTCCGGGCCACCGGCGCGAAGGACGTACTGGAGCTGGGTGCCGGCCACGGCCGCGACGCGCTGCACTTCGCACGCGAGGGCTTCACCGTGCGCGCCACCGACTTCAGCCCCACCGGCCTCGAACAGCTCCGTGCGGCTGCCCAGGACATGGGGCTCGGCGAACAGGTCGGCACTATGGAGCACGACGTACGCGATCCCCTGCCCCTGGCGGATGCCTCCACGGACGCCGTCTTCGCGCACATGCTGCTCTGCATGGCGCTGTCCACGAATGAGATCCGCTCCCTCGTCGGTGAAGTCCGCCGGGTTCTGCGGCCGGGCGGTACGTTCGTCTACACCGTGCGCCACACCGGCGACGCCCACTACGGGGCCGGCACCGCGCACGGCGACGACATTTACGAAGACAGCGGGTTCGCCGTCCACTTCTTCCCCCGCGAGCTGGTCGACGCCCTCGCCGACGGCTGGGTTCTGAACGAGGTCCACGCCTTCGAGGAGGGCAACCTGCCCCGACGCCTGTGGCGCGTCACCCAGACCTTGCCCCGATGACAGTCTGACCGGTCGTCAACCGAGCAGGTCGGCGACCTCTCGGGCTGCGTCGCGGGCGGGGCGGCCGACGCCGACCTGCAACCGTTCCTGCGCGGCTGGAGCGCCTACGGCCCCGGCTAGGCGAGCCCCCTCTTGTCACAGAGAGAATTCGGAGAGGCAAGGCCGGAGCGCGGGTCACACACGAGCCAGCTTGGTCGCCCAAAACGAAAATGGGCGCCTCCCGCAGCAGGGTCATAACCTGATGCGTGAGGCACCCTTCCTGGACTGACGACTCGTCAGGCATCGCCGTCGGCGTGCGTCACGTGCGTCAGATATGCGTCAAGATATCGCACCTAACGCACGTAACGCGCATAACGCACACCCGGAGAAACAGCAGGTCAGGAGCCCTTTGAGGCGGGCTCAAGGATCGCGACGCACTCGACATGGTGCGTCATCGAAAAGATGTCGGCCTGAGCGATCTTCGGAAAATCCCAGGTCAGAGCCACGTTCTTTGCTCATCGCCCTACTGGTGGGCGCCCAGAGCGTCAAACGAGCGTCACGGCCCAGTTCGTCCCTTCTACTCGGAGCGGACAGGCTGCCGTGGCCGACTTCCCCGGACGGCCCCTCATAGCTCCGCACAAGGCGACGGGCCTACGGGGCCGTACTCTCGGCTTTCTCCAGCCAGTCGGTGTACCAGCGAGCGAACTTCACCGGCATACCATCATCGTCGAGGAGCGGGGTGAGATCGACATCGTCCACTCGACTGTCGGACCAGATCGTGCCGCGGTGTCGGCCACTGACGATCAGCCACTCTCTCTGGGCACAGCCCAGGTGGGAGATCGCGATGGCACCGACGGTGCGCTCCGAAGCAAACATGACAGCCTCCCACCGCTCGTCCCACGCCTCGATGGCGTCGTCGAAGTCCTCGATGTCATCGAAGTCTTCTTCCTCTGGGCGTTGAGCAAGGAGATCGGCGAGCAGCTTCGGGCTCGGGCCCTGGTCGGGAAATGGTTCGGCAAGCCTCGACAGGTCGGCCAGATCCGCGCCGTCGCCTTCCCAACACCAGCGACCTTGTACGCGCCGAACCGGGAACAGGCCGTACGCGGGGCCGGCGCCACCCGCACCCACGTAAAGCAGGAAGGCCCGGTACTCCTCCGGCAGCCCCACGCCTATCTGAGCTTCAAGTTCGGCAAGCTCGTCCTGGGTCAGCGGCTCCTCCACGACCCACTTGTGCCCTGACGCCCCGAACACCTCGCTGCCCCCAGGTCCCGCACCCGCCGCCTCAACCCGCCGACGTACGCCTACCCACCACTCATCAGACATGCGGAAACCGTACGTGCAGTCACCGACACCCGGGTTGCAAGCACAGGTGCGCCGTGCAAGTCGTCGACCGGGCACACGAAGTGGGCGGCGCTGGACTCCTGGTTCCCGGAGATGCTCCGCGTGCGGTGAGTTAATACGTGAGAAGCCGCGTCGCTGACGGCGGAGCCAGGGGGGCACCGCTCTTCACGCCATAGGGCCCGAGTCATAGGATTCTCCAATCAGGGGGTCGGCGGGACTGGAGCAGCCGGAGGGCACCACTCTCTCGGGAGCGGCTTCGCCCTGGGCTTGTGCGGCTTCATTAGGGCACATCGCTTCTCGGAGGCCCAGTGAGAGAACACGAGCAGCTAGGACGAGTGTGGCAAACCCGAGTGCTTTTGGTGGCGGTGAAGAGCTGGAGCGGTTCAAAGCGATCTTGGCCAACTGGCGGACGTCACTCGTCGACCTGAGTGGCCGCAATCGGCTCCTCAACTTCAGGCACACCAAGGCGGCGACCCTGGAGATCGCGCATCCGTCGGCCGAGGAACTCATCGAGGGTCTGGAACGCGGCTGGGACTTCGCGCCGCTGCCCGACGAGGAGCCCACCACCGAGGACTCTGAGGGGGGCCAGGCGCAAACACGCTTCGCCGAACGGCATGGTGCCGCGTACGGGATCGTCACCCAGAAGACGACGGGCCCGGCGCTCCTCCGTGCGCTGACAAGCCTGCGCAGCAAGTCCACCCAACTCTTCAACGACTACGGTCTGTGGACGCTCCAGTTGGGTGTCGGCATCCTCCGCTGGCGTGAGGACGGCGCGTCGACGAGCAGCGATGCGCCCCTCCTCCTTCTTCCCGTGCGTATCGAGCGACTGGCCAACGGACGTATCCGCCTGGTGGCCAACGACGACGAGGAACCGCGTCTCAACCCTGCGCTCAAGGTCAAGCTGGAGCAGTTCCACATCGACTGGTCGCCCGTCACGGAACAGGATCTGACGAACCTCGACGCCGTGATCGACGCGGTCAACACCGCGGTGGCGGGGAAATCGGGCTGGGAGGTTTCGAGGCGGGTGGTTCTGGCGCTCTTCGCCTCCCACAAGGAGTCGATGTACCAGGACCTGCTGGACAACGAGGCCCGTATCCTGAAGAGCGATCTCGTACGGGCAGTGGCGCTCGGCCCCAAGGCAGGACTGGCGTCGGACCGCTTCGACTTCGAAGAGATCGACGCCGACCGGATCGACGAGCTCAGTCCGCCGGAGGACAGCCCGCTCGTCCTCGATGCCGATGCGTCGCAGCGGCAGGCCGTCGCGGCCGCTGTCGCAGGGCGGTCCTTCGTGCTCGACGGCCCGCCAGGTACGGGCAAGAGCCAGACGATCACCAACATGATCGCCGGTCTGATGCACGCGGGACGCAGCGTGCTGTTCGTCAGTGAGAAGGCTGCCGCGCTCGACGTGGTGCTGGATCGGCTGAAATCCGTTGGTCTCGACTCGTACGCCCTTCCTCTTCACAGCCACAACACCAGCCGCCGAGCCGTCGCTCAGGAGCTGGGAAGGGCCCTGGAAGAGGAGCCGCGAGCCCCACGGCTCTCCCAGGAGGCGGTCGTCCGAGCCCGCGAGGCGCGCGAGGCCCTCAGCGCCTATGCCGAGGCGATGAACGAGATCAGCCAGCCACTCGGCCAGAGCCTGCACGATGTGATCGGCAGGGTCGGGCAGCTGTCCGAGGCGCACGTGGCCTTCCTGGCTTCGGATGCGGACGGCGGTGCCCGCAAGCAGAAGGTGTTCGACGCCGCAGCAATCAACGGACAGGACCTGCACCTCGTCATCGAGGCGACGAAGGCCATTGCCGGTGCCTGGCAGGCGGTCGCCGATCCGTCTTTTCCCTGGCGTGACCTGAAGGCCGGAAGTCCCCATCCCCGCCCGGCGCTCGACCAGGCCATGGCCGCACGGGACGGGCTTGCCGCGGCGGTGGCGCACTACCAGGATCTCTCGCAAGACGTCGAGCCGATCGATGAGGAAGGTGGCGTCCGTCGGCTCATCGACCTCCTCGCACTGATCGAGTCACGCCGCCCGGTGCCCGAGACATGGCTGACCAGTGCCGACTTCGCCGACACGGTGGAGAGCCCGGTCGACGACTTCGTCTCCGCTCTCAAGAAGGTGGTCAGAGCGCAGGCCACGGCCCGCTCCGTGGCAGGGGACCGCTGGGAGGAACTCTCACCGCGTCTCACTCCCGCGCCGAGCGAAGCCGAGCGCGCCCTGGCCACTCTCTCTCCGGCCGGTATCGATCCCTCCGAACTGTCGGAGGAGCACGCGAACGAGCTGGCCCACGAGTTCGAGACGACCGCGGACAGTCTTGAGCTTACGCACCGCACCCTTGCCGAGGTTGCGCAGCAGCTGGGGCTGAACATCCCGGGCAGCGCTGCGGCAGCGGAAGATCTCTGCGACGTCGTCGCACTGGCAGGAGCCGACCACCGGCCCCTCGAGCAGTGGCTAGTGCCCGGGGGAGCATCCGAGGCGGACAGAGCGGCGGTCAACGTCGTCGCCGACGGTCTGCGCACGTTCTTCGCCCAACGTGACACGGTTCTGTCCGCACAGGCACACGCGATCGTAGAGGCCGGCCCTGGTTGGGCCTCGATTCCCGCCACGCTCGACACGCAACCACCGGCGTCCGAGCAGGACCTTGCCGGACTGGAGCCGGCCGGCCTGGACCTGAGCCCTCTGACACGTACGCAGGCCGCGGGGCTCTCCGATTGGTTCGCGAGCCTGGGGGCGATCCTCGAATCCGCCGAGCGGCATGCCGCAGCCACGGCCAGGCTTCTCGGGCGTGACCGGCCGAGGAGCATGCAGGAGGCCGAAGAGCTGCTCGTCCTCGTGAAGCTGGCCACGGCCCCCCACCGGATGCTGGACACGTGGCTCGCCCCTGAGGTGATGTCTCAGGTGCGGGAAGCCTGCGGGGAGATCACTGACGCTGCGCGCCGGCTCGCTGAGGCCGAGCAGGCTGCGCAGGACGTCTTCAGGCCCGAGACCGCCGTCACCCCCGGGCTGCCGGACTTGATAGGCCGCCTGTCCGAAGGCTCACGCGGAATTGGCGGCCTGCTGTCCAGCGCGGTACGCGCAGACCGCAAGGCACTCGGTGCGTTGACGATCGCGGGCTCGTGGCGCAATGAGCTGTACGCCCGGCTGCCGCTCGCCCTGGCCTGGCATACGGCCCACGACAACCTGCGGGCTCTCACCCGTAGGCATGCCGTTGTTCTCGGACGCTACGCGGGGACGGAACTGCCCGACGTGCCTGCTCTGGAGGCGGCACTGGCGCACGCCGGTTCCGTGCACCGGCTCGCGCCGGACACGGTCCTGGACCCGCATCGTCGCGGCCTGATGGCCGCCCAGGTCGCGGACGGTCGTACTCCTGCCCCGGAACTGCTGGAGCACTGCGGGGCCCTGAGCGAGGATCTGGACACCTGGCGGCAGGATTTGGCACGTCCCCGCCTGGCGGCCGTCGCGGACGAGCTCGCCAAGTGCTCTCTGTCCGACGCCGCCCGCTGGCTGCGCGCCCACCTGGATCCACTCGCTCGGGCCGTCGACGTCATCGACACGGTCGCTTCCGTCGGCCGTCGCGACGACGGACCTGACTTCGCGTACACGCTCGCAGGCGCCCGGGCGGCGGTCGGCGCCGCACAGGAGAGCCGGCGAGAGACCGCCAGGTTCGCGTCCGAGGAGGACACTCACCGTCGTCTTTGCGGTTCCTGGTACCAGGGGCTGGACACCGATCCCGCCGAACTGCGTGCACTTTCTTTCGGTGCAGAGCAGGGGCCGAGCGGCATCCTCGAACTCCTGCACCGCGCCTGGACCATCCACGAATCCACCCCGGGCACCCGCGCCGACGAGGAGCAGCGCAGGCTGCTCGGTCGGTACGCACCCGACAGCGGCGTCGACACTGCCGCACTGCAGGACGCCCTGGAAGCCGCGCACACCGTTGAGCGGCTGGCGCCGGACACGCTCGCCGACCCCGCCCGACGGGCACGTCTTATCGGCTTCCTAGCGGACGAACGGCCCGTTCCGCACGCCGTTGTGCGACGGACGGAGCCACAGCTCCGTACCGACCTGCGCGCCTGGCAGGAGTACGCCGGTCAGCCGCACCTGGCAGCCGCAGGCGCGCAGCTGCTGGCCGGCCCGTTGCACGACGCGGCGCGCTGGCTGCGCGCCCACGTCGAACCCTTCGAGGACGCGGCTGACCTCCTCCGCTCTGTGGGGCGCGTCGCCGACGCCGACAGCGGGCTGTCCCTCTCACGGGCTCGCCAGGCAGTGACGGCGGTGGTCGACGCGCGGGCGGTCGTTGCGCGGTTCACCGAGGACGCCCCACGCCACGAGGAGCTGCTCGGTGACCTCTACCAGGGGGCGGCGACCGACAAGGGAGCTGTGCTCGACGCCCTGGACTGGGCCCAGCAGGTACGCAGGACAGCACATGGAGGCCACGGGGCTCCGCTGTCCGCCCCGGCAGCCCGGCTGATGCTGGATGCCCCCGCCGACACGTCCGTGGCCGACCGCCACGACGACTGGCAGCGCCAGCGGGACAACCTCGTCGCCCACTTCGACGCGCAACGCAGCCGTCTTCTGCAGCGCGAGCTCCGGGAGTCGCTGCCCGCTGCCGCGACCTGTCTGTCCCAGCTGGATAACGACCCCTTCGGCCCCGAGGCATGGACCACGTGCTCCGAGGCTCTCAAGCAGTTGCGACGATACGGCCTGGACGGGCTGCCCTCCCAGCTCGCGCAGCGCGGCGTGTCCGCGGCCGACTTCCCCGCCTCCGTCGAACGCGCCGTCCTTACCGCCTGGATCGAGCGACGCCTCGGACTCGACGCCCGGCTCAAGCCCATGCGCGCGGCGGACCGCGATCAGCTCGTCGAGCGATTCCGAGACGCGGATCGCGCCCTTGTGGAGGCTGCTCACGCTGAGGTCATCGCGGCGTGTAATGCCCGCCGCCCGCGGAGGACCAACATCGGCCCCGCGGCTGAGTTGCGCCGACAGTCGCAATTGAAACGCCGTCACAAGCCGGTACGGCAGCTGCTGGGTGAGACGCGGGATGTCGTGCGACTCATCAAGCCCTGCTTCATGATGAGCCCTCTGACGGTAAGCCAATTCCTGCCGCCGGACTTCCGCTTCGACGTCGTCATCTTCGACGAGGCGTCCCAGGTGCTGCCGCAGGACGCGGTGAACTCCGTCTACCGCGGCAGCGCGCTCATCGTGGCGGGCGACCAGAAGCAGCTCCCGCCGACCTCGTTCTTCAGCGCCGGCGACGACGACGACGAGTGGGACGAGGAGGGCGCGGACAACTTCGAGTCCGTGCTCGACGCCTGCAAGGCCAGTGGCGTGCTGCGTGGCCTGCCGCTGCGATGGCACTACCGGAGCCGCCACGAGAACCTCATCGCCTTCAGCAACAACGATTTCTACGACAACACCATGGTGACCTTCCCGGGCGCGTATGAGCAGAGTCCGGACCTCGGCGTCGAGTTCTTCAAAGCCGACGGTGTCTACGACCGGGGTGGTCGAAGCAACAACCCGGGTGAGGCGGCGGCGGTCGCACAGCGGGTGATCCACCACTTCGCCACCAGGCCGGGGCTCAGCCTGGGTGTGGTCGCCCTGTCCAAGGCACAGGCCGAGGCCATCGAGGAAGCCGTCCAGAAGGCACGAACCGCCCGACCCGACCTCGATCGCTTCTTCACCGAAGATCGTCTCGACGGCTTTTTCGTCAAAAACTTGGAAACCGTCCAGGGCGACGAGCGCGACGTCATCATCCTGTCCGTCGGCTACGGTCCGGACCACCGGGGCAAGCTGCTCTCGACATTCGGCCCCATCAACAGGGACGGCGGCTGGCGCCGTCTCAACGTCGCCGTGACCCGCGCCCGGCGACGCATGGAGGTCGTCGCCTCCTTCCATGGTTCCGAGCTGGCCGACAGCAGCAATAAGAGCGTCCAGCACCTGAAGCGCTACCTCCAGTACGCCGAGCACGGTCCCCACGTCCTGGAGACGGCTGCGGCCGACCCGGACGCCGTGCCGGAGAGCCCGTTCGAGGAAGAGGTCCTGGGCGTCCTGCGCGACTGGGGCTACTCCGTACAGCCCCAGGTCGGCGTCGCCGGTTTCCGCGTCGACATGGCGGTACGGCACCCCGCCGCCCCAGGCAGCTACGCCCTCGGCATCGAATGCGACGGCGTCATGTACCACTCCTCGCGCGCGGCCCGTGACCGCGACCGGCTGCGGGAGGCCGTACTGCGCGACCTCGGCTGGAATCTGCACCGCATCTGGGGCACGGATTGGTACCGCAACCGCCGGGACGCGATGGCCCGCCTGCGAGCCGCGGTGGAGGAGGCGTGCGCGCGGGACCCGTTTCAGGTGACACCGGAGGAGCCGGTCGGCGAGGAGGCTCCCGCAGAGGGATCTGCCACGCCGGACACGGCGGTGGACATGGGGCCGTCGGTGACGTTCGTGGCGGTGGACGACGGGCCCCCCGCATGGAGCCGGGTGTATGAGGAGGTCGTCGACGTTCAACTGGTCAACCTGCGGGTCACGTCCGCCAAGCGTCGCGGCATGCGGAATGCGGAGCTGCAAGACCCGGATGCCATGGGAGTCGTCGCCGACGTCGCCCTCTCCGTGATCAAGGCTGAGGGCCCGATGACGGAGGACCTGATCTTCACCCGGGTCCGTTCGGCCTGGGGCATCTCAAGGGCGGGCGCGGTGGTCCGGGACTCGGTTCGTCGAGCGCTGCGGAGGATCTCCTCCGCGGGCCAGATCGTGCGAGTCGGCGAGGCGTACGACGTTCCCGGCCGGGAGCTGGCCTTCGCTCGCACTCCGACAGCAACCGTGGCGCGCAAGGTGGGGCAGGTCCCGTCGGTCGAGCGGCGGCTCGTCGTGGGACATGTGGTCGAGGAAAGCCCGGGCGTCCACCGAGAGGAGCTGCTCCGCGAGGTCGCACGCTTCTTCGGGTGGACACGGCTGGGTCCTGATATCAGGGATGCGCTCACGAGCGATGTGGACGAGCTCGTCGGGAAGGGGGCGGTCCGTGAAGCGGACGGTTTCCTGATGCCCGCGGATGGTGACTGACGAGTCACGAGTGGTGCCGCTCGGCGGGACTGCCGGCGAGCGGCCGTGGATCGCGTTCCATCGCCCTCGTCGGCGAATCGAAGCTGCCCGCCGTCGGGCGGACACAGGCTTGCTGAACAGCTGCACGGCGAGGACGAGCTCCACGACGCGTCGGTCGTCCTGGCGGTGGGATACCGCCAGGACGACCGTCCGCGAGCTGCTCGACACGCACGTTCCCACGATCGACTCCGCCGTCGCTGAGTCTGTCGCCTGCGCAAAGGCTCTCGCCGACATCCGGAAGAAACCCAATGGGTGCAGGACCGTCTACGCGATCACCAAAAACCCATGGCGTCCCTGAGTCGGAAGCGAGCCGCCGCACCGGCCGACGAAGGCTACGAAGCCGTCGCCGGGCTTCTCTCGGCCAGCGGATCCGCCCGTCAACAAACCGGGAACGGTACTGGCCCGCCGCGCCGTACTGGACACCTCCCGCCTCATCGCCGTGGCCCAAAGCACGGTGAATAGGCTCATCCGAGAACTGGACGACGGGCTGGGCAGCATATCGGCACCCGATGAAGGCGCTTCGCCGATTCTCTCGAAAGCACCCGAGGCCGGACACTGGGTACCGACGGAAAGAGGCACTTACGGAAACCTGTCGCAGACCGACAGTAGTGCCGTCCGCAAACTGAAGCACTGGTACCAAGACCGCACTGCCAGATGTGCGACACCGTCCTGATCCTTCCCCCGCCTCGCCACTGCTCCAGCGAAGCTGCCCGTATCCGAGCGAGGGAGGACAGCGGACCCGATGTCGTCGAGAACCTGCTGTACCTCTGCCCGAACTGCCACGCGCGCTTTGACTCCGGGGAATCGGTCCTGACTGACGATCTCATGATCCTCGACATGGTGATGGGCAAACTCGGAGAGAAGATCACACTCCACCGGTGGCACTTCATCGAAACCCAGTACTTCCGCCAGCGCCGCCACCACTGGACCCCCAACGACCCGACACCGTCCGAAAGCGCACCGTCTGCGCCTGCAGAGCACTATGGCAGACGGGCGGTACCCGCCCCCGGGAAGAACGGGACAGGCAGCGCTCAGGTACGTGATACGCCCAGTCATAAAGTTTCACTGATTCGGTCGGCAAATCCGATGGCCCGCTCCACTGCCGTCGGGTCAAGCGTTCCCATATGTCTGTTCCTCGTCGTCCTCATCGGTCTCGAAGTCGAATGCGAGCTGCCCTGATCCGTCTCCGGCGATGGCTCCTGCGACCGGCCCCGCCGTCGGGTCCACCGACTCCTCCTCGTCGTGTGGCAGCGCGTACTCGTCCGCGAGCCGTGCGAGGTGGAGAGCTAGCGGCAGGCCGAGCACGTCCCGGTAGTCGTCCTTGCAGATGCGCTGTTGGTGGACGAACGCGGCCCATGCCTCGGGGTCGTCGCCGGGCTGAAGGCAGGCCAGGGTGAGCTCCAGTAGCTCGGGGTTCCACGCGTTCACCGTCGGCCGGTGGGCGCTCCGGCCGGCGGGGTTGACGTGAGGGGTCAGCTTCGCGTCGTCGTTCGTCAACTTCGTCTGCGTGCTCGCCTTGTCCGCCGTGCTGTAGAAGACGCGGCCGGGGGCTCCGGGCTCGTCGGGCACCCACAGTCCCATGCCGAAGCCGCCCCGCTGTTGCCCGGCCAGCTCTTCCTCGCGCTCCTCCCGTTCCGCCCACCACTGGGGCGTCTCGTCACGGCCGCTGTCAGCGACCCTGACGACCCGGAGGTGCTTGCCGTAGAGACCGATCCGCTGCGCGGGACCCCCGTCGAGGCCGATCCGATCCACCTCGAGCCCACCGTTGGTGAGCCACGGCCAGCGCTTGCGCACGTCCTGTGCGTGGGCCAGGACCAGGGTCGGCGTGCCGCGCAGGCTCGCCAGGGTCCTCCTGATGAAGGCCGCCGTGACTGCCGACTGCTGCGCCGAGGTCCTCAGGTCATTCCCCCGCACTCGTCCTGTCAGGGTCCGGAGCAGGTCCGGGTAGGGCATCCACTCCGAGGCGTCCGAGGTCCGTCCGAGGACACACGGTGCGTCCGGCCGGAGCAGCACGGCGATCGGGGTGAACTGTGCCCTGCCTGTGGGACCGTCGACCCGGCGCTCGACCAGATGGAAGGCCACCTGGTTCAGTCCGGAAGGGATGCGATCGCCGAGAGTGTGCTGGGGAACCAGGCGCATTCCGGTCTGACGGAGGCTGTCCGCCCAGGCCGCTTCGGCCCGCAGGGCGGCGTCCTTCTCGGCGTCAGCCTTGTCCATCGCGGTGTCCAGGGGGCGGATGAACTGGGTGACCAAGCCTGCGTCCGCGTACCCGAGCCGGATCGCGTACTTGGGGTCGGTGCGCCTCGCGGGACCCTGGAACGCTTCGCTTCCTTCCAGCTCGACAAGGGCGATCCGCGCCCCGGGCATCTGGGCCTTCAGACGGGTCATCGCCTCGGCGACGCGTCCGCGCCGCTCACGGATGGCCTGGTCGTGTTCCTGTCCCGCGCGCGGCGGCCGGTCCTCCGCTCCAAGAGGGGATCCCAGCTCACCGAGCGGGTGGGCGTGGAGCCGCACGGTGAGCTCCTCGGCCTCCCACACCCATGTCTCCGGCCCCTGTTCACGTCGAAACTCCGTGAGTCCGAGCGTGCTCTCGGCGGTGGCGGCGAGCCGGTCCCGCTGGTCGTCGGTCTGGTGGACCAGGAAGCCGACGAGGTCGGTGCCGTCCAGCGTCGCGGCGAGCGCCGCACGTCGCACCCGTGCGTTGTCCGCAGCGGTCCGTTCCGTCCGCTCCAGGAGGGCGGCGAGCTCTTCGGTGGTGGCGTTCTTGGGCATGGAAGGCCGCTTCGTGAGCTGCCTGACAGGCGGGCGACCGTACCGGCTGCGCTGGAGCTTCGGGGCGGGGACGAACTCGGGGGCCAGCGCCTGCTCGGCCCACTCGATGAGACGGCGGCGTTCGCTGGGCATCAGTCCGGTCCCGATGGGGTGCCTGCCCATGGCGGCCTGGTGACCAACCGCCAGCCTGATGCCGTCCTTTCCGTCCCCGATCCAGTGGTCGGCCTCCTTGACCAGTCGATCCACCGACGGGAGACCGTCGAGCGCGGCGACGGCGGCGAGCATGCCGCTGGGGCCGCCCTGCCTCCAATCCGTGGTGCCGTTGCGCCACTGCAGCATGGCAACCGAGAGTCGCCGGGACACCGGTGCGTCCGGCACGAGCGAGATCTCTGGCAGTAGGTAGACCGAGACACCCTTGCGGAAGGGCATCCAGACCTTTCCGGTGACGAACCGGCGGATTCCCGCGCTGAGGTGAATCCGAGGAACCGGTGAGAACGGGACGGTGCGCACGCCGACGCGGAGGGTGGCCGCGTAGTACGACGGCTTGCGCTCGCTGCTCCTACCCGTGGGCCGGTATTCGATCGGCGGCCACGACATCAGTTCCGCGCTGCTGCTCCCGGCGTCGTACCCGCCGCCAGCGCCGGCGACCTGGTGGAAGGTGAGTTGCTGGCCTCCGTGCTCGTAGGCACCCTGACGTGCGATGCGTGCGGCCAGTTCGTCGGGGAGCAGTCGGTACACCAGACGGGTGGGCTTGGCTGTGCCACCGGGAGAAGGCTGTTGTTCGAGCAGGTCGATGGTGTCTGCGCGCCAGGTCAGGCTTCCGGTGTCCAGCTCGCGGAAGCACTCCGCGAGCAGACGCCGTGCGTCCGGAGCATCGGGATGGCGGGGGAGGTTCCTGAGCCAGGTGGCGGCGTAGAGGTTCGTCACCGGGGCGGGAAACGGCTCGGCGCAGTAGAGCCAGGGGGAATCCGTTCCGAAGGTGGCGTTGGACGCCACGGTGACGACGTCCGGGGCGGTGGTGCGGATCAGCTGGTTGATCTCCCGGGTGGGGATGCGACGTGGGCCGTGCCATCGGCCTTCCGGCCGGTCATGGTCACGCAGCCGGCCGAGCGGCTCCTCCCAGTGAGCGGGCAGCGAGAGGGTGTGCCGTAGGACGGGGAAAGGCCCCTGTGCCGGGTCAGGCATGTACGAGGCGGTCCGTACGTGCTGGTACGCCATCTTGTGAGTCTCCTCAGATCGGAGGCAGGTGTGGGGTGCGGACGGGCGGCCGCGGTCTCAGCCCATGTCGACGAGGGCGCGATAGAGCGGCTCGTACAGTTCGTGGACGAGTGACTTGTCGATCGGAGAGGGTTCCGGCGGGGCTTCGGCACCTTGAGCGACGACGTCGGGCTCGTCGAAGTAGGGGGCCAGCACGGCGCGCATGCTCGCCAGCAGGCTGGTGTCCGGGGTGTCGACAGCCTCGAATCCCGCCTCGCGGGGTGAGAAGGCGGCGTCCACGAAGGCCACCCTGGCGGGCACACCACCGCGTACGAGGCGGCCGATCACCTGCCACATCACGACCAGCTGGTCCCAGGTGAAGGCGACCTTCTCGTCGTCCCGGAGGCTGGACCAGGCCATTCGGCGGGTGAGGTACCGGTTCCACTGGCGGCGTGCGCGACTGCGGAACCCGATGGCGGCCTGGTGCGGCGTGGCAGCCGCGAGCGTCGCCTGTGTGAAGACCCTTCCGGTGTCGCGGAGCTGGCGTACCGCCCAGTCGTTGATCGACTGGATGGCGAGGGCGATGTCGTCGGGTCGCGGGTGGGGCCGGGCGAGGAAGTAGACGCTGCCGATCGCCGCCTTGCCCGTGCTCAGCACGATGTTGTGCCCTCGTTCCACTGCGAGCAGTGGCGCGACCAGGAGTTCGCCGCCGGTCTTCGCGAAGGAATGCACGTCGCCTCGGGTGAGGGTGTGCACCGCGGGGTCCTCCGGCATCCGGGCCCAGGCGGTGTCGGCGTCCGCGTCGTCCGAGACGAGCTGGACGACACGGCCGTTCCACTCGGGAATTCCGTTGAGGTACTCGGCCGCGCGCCGCGCCTCGTCGTAGCTGCCGACGAGGAGCAGGATGCGGCGTCGATCCTGGTCGGGGATCTCGTCCAGCTCGGTGTCGAGCATGCTCGATGCGCCGGGCAGGCTGCGGTCAGGGACCGCGAGCTGCCGGAGCATCTCGACGAGCGCCTGGGGCCGCTCCTTCGGAGGGCAGCCCGACAGCCGCAAGGGCCGCGGTCCTTCGCTGCCCGGCCAGTGGAGGAACTCCTTGCGGAACTCGGTGCCGAGGACCGCCTCGACCTCCTCGTCCCGCGGGCGAAGCACGGCTCCTACGTCGGCGTGCAGGTGGTACCGGCTGGAGGTGCCGGCCCAGCTGGTCGCGGACATGAGCAGGACGTGGGGGGCGGGTCGGCCGTCCACCCGGCACAGGTCGCCCATTCGCATGAGGAGTTCGCGCCCCACGCCGTTGCAGTGGAAGAAGCGCAGCTCACCGCTGCGGTCACCGTCGCGCTCCGAGTCCGTGAGGCGGAACTGGAAGCCGAGGACGTTGCCCATCGGTGATTCGGGGATGACCGCCTCGTAGTCCTTCGGAGGTCTGCGGGAGAGGACGTTCGACGCGTTCTCCAGGTGGAGTGCGGCCTCGACGCGCGGCCACAGGATGGTCATGAAGTCGAGTCGGCTGTGGAGCGCGGCGAGGAGCAGGGTGAACTCGAAGCGTCGGGCCTGTACGTCGATCCGGTCCAGGGCTCCGGAGTCGTGGCCCACGACAGCAGTGAGGGTGGATCGGAGCCGTTCCCGGGTGCGGGCGCCCTGGGGGGCGTGGAGCAGTTCAAGGGTCAGGTGGACGAAGGTGTTGACCAGGGGGGTCACCTGGTCGCCGTCACCCGTGCTCTCGTGTTCGTGCAGGGGGTCGTCCCGGAAGCGCAGCAGCGCCTCGTCCAGCAGCCGCGCTGCGGGCGGTGGTTGGTCGCCCGCTTCCCGTCCGGGGAACCAGCTGTCGATCAGCAGGGTGTGCAGGGTGAACGCGCTGAAGTAGTCGACGCTGATCCACTGCCTCAGCTCCCCGTCCTTTACCAGGAGCGAATAGAGCCGGTCGGTGGCGGCACTCACGGTGTTGACGGCGTTCGTCCAGTCGTCGACGTCGCGTTCGGACAGCTGGAGTCGCCCGTCTCGCGCCATCTGCTGGAACTTGTGGACGGCGACCTCGTCGAACCATGAGTTCGGGTAGGTGCCGACGAGGGTGCTGGCCGGGGCGAACACGGTGTCGAGCTGCATCTGCACGCGGTCCGCCTCATCGACGATGATCACGTCGCTGAGTCGGCAGGCAAGTTCCAGGTAACGGATCTGCTCGTCGTGCTGGTGCTGGGGCACGGAACTGTGCACCAGCCCGGCGGGGGTCGCAACCCAGACGCGGGCGTCGACGAGGTCCCGGGCGCCGCGATGTCTCGGGCAGCGGTTCCACAGCGGGCACAGCCTTCGTTGAGGCTTGGGGCGCGGCCTTCGGCCGGCCGGGTTCTCCGCTTCGACCAGTGGATCGTCGGGGGTCTCTTCCTGGTCCACGGCGGGGTACAGCCCGAGGCACGGGGCTTCCCTGATGCCGAGGGGCCTGCGTGCCTCCATGCCGCGCAGGACGTCCACGGGGCAGGCGCTGCTCAGGTACGCGAAGCCGGGGTGGTCGTGTCCCAGCATGGTGTCGGCGCCCGCCACCGCAGTGCGGCGGTGCAGGCGTCCGATGTTCCGCTCTCGCGTGGAGTGGCCGAGGATGGGGGCCGCCGCCACTCCCAGCCGCTTGAACAGCTCCACGACGGCAAGGGTTTCGGCGACGTCGCCGACCACCAGGGTGACACGGCGTGACGTCCGGGTGACCAGGTGGTAGGTGAGGATGTCGCGGAGGGTCGACTTGCCCGCACCGACCATGCCGACCATGTGGAGCAGCTGGTCGATCCTGAGGCGCTTGCCCCGGGTGAACCGGCCGAGGGCCTCGTCCCGGACGAGTAACCGGACACGGCTCAGTCGACCGCTCCATCCGCTTCGGGAGCCGCCGAGGGCCTCCTCCTTCGCGTCCATCGCTGCGGCCGCCGTCTCGAGTTCTTCCCAGGTCACGTCTACGGGTTCCCCGCGCCCGGCGGGCGCCGCGTCGAGGGCGTACGACCTGGGCACGGCGCCGAACAGCAGGTCGTCGGTGATCTCGACCGAGTGGAGCCGGTCCTGGGCCCGGAAGGTGTGCTCGCCCGATCCAGCGAGCGGAACATGGCGGGTCGCGAACTCGGGTCCTGTGGTGAGCAGCTCTTCGAACACCTCGAAACGGCGCGCTGCCCGGGCGGGTGCGCGTCGACGCGGGACCGCGTCGACGCTTTCGAGGTCGTATCCGCGCAGCTGCTGCGGCACGCGTAGGTACGCCTCCAGCGCCTCAGACCAAGCGTGTCCGCGTCTGAGGACCCACAGGCGGTGGCGGGCGCGCAGGATGCGCAGCCGCTGTTCGTCGGAGCGGACGTCCCCGAGCGCTTCGCTGTGGGGGTATCCGCCGAGCAGGGGCCACACGTCGAGCGCGGCGCGCGTGGGCGCCACGCTCTGCAGCAGGTAGAGGCCGAGTTCGACGTCGAGGAGATCGGCGGCCCGGAACGCACCGAGGTCGTCCGGCCACACGTCGGCGAGCTGGCGGGAGCAACGACGGTGCCAGCCGCTGCGATCACGCATGGTGGTCTCCTTGGGGGCGGGGGAATCCGGCTTCCGTCCGGTCCGCGATCTGTTCGGCCACGAGACGCAGGAAGGTCCGGTCGTCGAGCAGGGTGATGCTCCCTGCCAGATCTTCGGGAAGGCTTCGGCGGAACTGTCGTCCGTACGCCTCGTTCTCCCGGAATCGATAGCGGGGCACGACCAGGAAGGCCCGGTCGAAGGGCGGATCGGCCCGGAAGCGGGTGAGTGTGCGGGCGAGCAGGACCGGGTTCACCCGGTCCTTGACGTCCACGGCCCAGTACCGGCCACCCGGCAGCGGGACGCGCAAGTCGTACGCGTCGAACTGGGGCCACATCTCGGCGTCGATGCCGAAGCGTCTCTTGAGGGTTGCCCCGATGTCGTTCTCTGCCAGGCCCGGACTGGTGACGAACATCCGCAGGGGGCGGCTGAGCTGGTGGAGCCCGCTGCGGTCGGGGCGTACCGGAACCGGGACGGCGGCGGTGGCGTCACGGCGGCAGCGATCCAGCTCGCAGCGGTGGCCTCCGCCGGGCAGGGGCACCATCAGGCAGCGGCAGCGTCCGCACTGCTGGTACCCGCCGTCGCGTCGATAGGTCGCGGGGACGGGTTCGTAGCACTGTCTGATGACGTGGTGGAGCAGGAGTCCGCACTCCGGGTCCCCACCGAGCAGGGCGAGCTCTGCGCCGGTGAGTACGGGCCGGGTGGTCAGCAGGGACCGGAAGGCGGTGTACGCCGCAGGATCGCCCGCTGCCCGGCATACGGTGAGTGCCTCCAGCATGCGCTGGTTCTCGAAGATCTCTGCGGCGGGGTCCGCCGCATCCACCTCCCACTCGAGGCAGAGCTGGTGCGGCAGTCTCGTCTGGGGATCCACGAGCGTGCCGGCGGCCCCACGGGCTTCGGGAGACAGGTCCAGCGGCCAGCACGTCAGCGGTCGTTCGCAGGCCCAGCGCACCATCTCGGGAATGCTGCCCGGCGGTTCGACTCCCTGTCGCAGGCAGTGCAGGACGAGTCGGTTGTAGGCGTTCTGGACCTGGGCCGGATAGATCGGATGGGGCACGCCGCGCTGCCGGGACAGACGAACCAGCGCACTGGCGATCTCCCGGAGCAGGGGTTCGTCCGAGCCCGCGGACGGTCGGGAGACCAGGCCGGATCGGGCTGCCCCGGAGTTCGGTGGGGTCTGGGTGATCATGCCTTCTCCTCCGCGTCGGCAGGGGCTTGGGCGCTCGGGCACCACCGGGAGACCGGGCACTGGTGGCAGTGCCCGCCCGGCCGTGCCTCCCACGCACGGTCCTCGCGCCAGGGGCCGGCGTACCGCCGGAGCACCGCCCGCGCCTTGGCCAGGCGCTCCGCGTCCATCGGGTCGATGACGTGGGGGTCGGATCCATCGGGGCGGAGGACCTCCAGCTCCACCCTCGATCCGGAGGGGTCGCCGCCCAACTCCCCCTGGGCAAGCAGGACGACGGCCAGGGCGAGCTGCGGATATGCGTCCAGCGGATCCTTGCCGAGGCGAGCCGGGGTGCGGGTGGTCTTGAGCTCCCGCCACACCCAGGAACCGTCCTCCCTGTAGAGCAGGTCGGGTTTGGCCACGACCAGGGCCTGGGCCGCCGTGTCGTGAAACACCCGGGTCGGTTCGCATTCGACCCGCTCGATGGCCCCGGGGAACTGGAAGGGGCACGAGTCCACATGCTGCAGGAGCATGGCGCGGCCCGTTTCCGCTTCCTCGTCCGGAACCCTCCACCGACCGGCGGTCCAGTTCTCCCCCTGCGGGGGCATGTCGTCGCGCGTGCAGGGAACCGGGCCGGTGCGGCGGTGGAGCGCCTCGACCCAACCGTGTACGGCCTGGCCGAGCTTGGCCGCGTCGCTGTACTCGCCGGTTTTCGGCAGGTGCAGGGAGCGCAGCAGGGACTGCGCCGGGCAGGCGGCGTGGTACCTGAGGTCGCTGATGGACACCTTCCGCAGCGGTAACCGGCGGGAGGGCAGCGCCAGTACCCCCGGAGACCGGGACACCGCCCCGCACCCGGTGAACTGCTTGCAGTCGAAGCAGGCAGACCCGGGGCGTTCCGGACCGCCCCTGACCACATTCCTCACGTGGGGGTCGCCGTGGGCCTCGTAGTACGCCTTGGCCTCCTCAGCCGTTCCGTCGAACTGAACGTTCCGCGATCCGTCGCCCAGGCCGATCTCGATGATCCTGACCCTCGCGACGGGCCCGGGAGAGCCGTGGATCACGAACTCCTGGTTCCAGCGGCGCGGCCACGCCGCGTCGGCTCCGAACGCCGCGGTGTACGCGGCGACCGCGATCTCACCCCGGCTCGACGCACGGGCATCCCCGTGTCTGAGCCGCCGGTACTCGCGCACCTTGCCGTCGGCCGACTGGTAGCGGCGCCACCATGCGTAGAGCTCCCAGCGCCGGCCGTTGTCCTTGCGCACCGCCCAGTACGGCCGGACGGGCACGAAGGCGTCCGGCCCCTGGCTCGTGTACTGCCTCACCGCGTGCTCCACGTAGGTCCGGTGCCCCTCGTGCAGAGCAGGCCGGTGGCCGGACAGGGCTCCGAGCGCCTCGTCCACCGTGGCGCCGCCGAACTCGATCTGGTCCAGCGCCGCGCACACGGGACCGAGCGTGAAGGTCTCGTGCTCCTCCCGGGGAAGCTGCGACGGCACCCGCGCCCGGAGGCCCGGCCGGGCCTTCGCCGCGTCGCGGGCCGGGCAGACGTGCGGCTCGTCCGTTCCCCCTCCCGTGCCCGGCCCGATCCGGACCGGCCCCTCGTCCCCCGTCATCCACTGCGGCACACGCCACGGCACGTCGTACGTCATGTCGTTCCCCCTCCCGGCCGAAGCACGGAGTCAGGCCGGCCGTCGTGAACCCCGAGGCCGTGCCGCCGAGCGTAGCGCACAACTTTGGAACTCTTTGGAGAACCTTGGAAATCAAAGGGACCGGCGGTAGAGTGCGCACATGACCGCATCGCTGGAGGAGCTCGAGGAACGCCTGTCGCGCCTGCGCGCCCTCCTGCGAGAGGCTCGACGCGCCCGCGACAACGAGGCCGCCGTTCGCATCCGCGCCGAACTGCGCGAGGCGGAGGCCGCATGGGAGCAAGCCCTCGACGCCGAGGAGACAGATGGGGCCGCGCCACCTGCCGCGACCCCGTCCTCAACCGCCGGAACCCCGGCACCTGCCACCGCCACCGGGACCACATCCTCGTTCCGGCTCCAGGCCCACGGGAAGCAGCCCACCCACGGCGCCGTCCCGGTCCGCGAGCAGGTGCACCAGGCGCTCACCCTGCTCGGCGCTCCCGCGTCGCCCAAGCTGATCTCATCCGTATACCAGGCCTTCTTCACCGAGCCGCTGGTCGCGACGAAACTCGCCTCGCTCCGTCGCGACGAGGAGAGGTCCTTCACCGCACAGGGCTACGCCCGCCCCTACTACATCTGTGCCGCCCTCACCCACGACCGGCTCACACCCGCCCGCGGTCTCCTCGCCGTATCCGTCTGGCCCCTGAAGCAGCGCATCGTCGGCCCGCTGAGCCCGCGTGCCGACTTCCTCGTCCACGCCATCGGCACCGCCGAGCAGATCCTGCGACTCGACGTCTCCGGACACGCACCCTCCGGCGCGGCCCGCCAACTGCTGCGCCGTTTCGCGCTCAACATCCCCGGTGCGTACGACGACGAGGAAATCGACCCCGAACGCGTGATCTCCGCAGCACGCACGGAGGCCGCAGTGCACCAGGAGGCGGATTACTCCCTGCGTCGCACGGCCGCCGACCGCGCACGCGGCCAACTCACAGAAGTACAGCAGCTCTTCGGGGCCCCGCCCCTGCACGATGCCCTGCGTGGTTCAGCCGGCTTCACCATCTGACCGACTACCGGATTCCTCCGGTGCCGCCACAGAATTCCGCGTAAGAAGAGAAGATGCCTCCGCAGCACCCCTCTGCCCCCTCTCCGGGAAGGCTCGCCGTCCTGCGCGGACCGCGACCCCCGCAGGAGTACACGGCACGCAAGATCACCGCTCTCACGGCCAACCCGGCCTGCTCCCGCCGCGCCGTACTCGACGCAGCGGGCGTGGACAAGGCGTTGCTCGCCCAACGCCTGGGCCATGAGCCGCGTTTCGGCCAGTCCCCCTTCGCGATCCGGCGCGAGCAGAGCTTCGAGGCCCTGGTCAAATGGGGCGGCTACGCGGAGCTCATCCGCCTGCTTCGGGAGCAACTCGACGTCCCCGTCGAGGAAGCCGCGGTAGCCGATCTGACCGAGGTGGGCGGCGACGCTTCGCTCGCGGTGCGGGCGGGCGAGAGTCGGCGGCTTCTGAACCGCCTGGCGGCCGGCGCCGACGAGCGTCTGATCCTGGACCGCCCCGTCCTGACCCTGGAGGTCGCCGGTCAGACCGCCCACGTGATACCGCAAGCCCTCAGCCACCGCACCGGCGGACAGTTCTACGTGGTGGAGATCCGCTCCTTCCCGGCCATCGACGGCCAGGCGAACCCCTCGGCGGTTGCCCAGACCACGAAACAGGCCGCAGTCAGCGTCCTCGCCCTGCGGCAGACCTTCACCGAACTCGGCCTCGATCCCAAGGCGATCGCCCACAGGTTCCTTCTCATCTGCCCTAAGGACTTCTCCAACCGGCCCTACGGAAAGCTGATCGACCTCCGCCAGGAACTCGACGCCCTGCGGTTCCAGTTATCGCGTCTGCGCCGGGCCGAAGACCTGACCCACGCCCTCTCTCCCGACGCGACGCTCGACACCGAACGGCCGAAGGCCGAGATCGACGCCACGATGCGGGAGCTGGACGCCAGCTTCACCCCCGACTGCCTCTCGTTCTGCGAGATGTCCCGCTACTGCCGGGACGAGGCCACTGACTGCGCCTCCCCGGCCCGGCTGGGTGGAGTGGTACGCAACAGTCTTCCCGGCATCGACTCCACCCGGACCGCCCTCCGCCACCTCGACGGCACCAGCGCCCCGGGCCCCGCCGAGGAAGCGGTCATCATCCGGCTGCGGGCCGCCGAACGACTCCGTCGACTGCGTGGAGGTGCGACCGCGTGAGCGTCATCGCCACGGTGGCCGCCCTGCGGGCATCCACGTCGGAATACGCCGAGCGGCTGACGACCGTGCGCCACGAGCATGTGGACGACACCCCGTTCGTCCTCGTCCCGCTCACCCTCGCCGGCGAGGCCTGCGCGCCACTCGCCGCTCTCGCCGGGACGGATCCCGACCACCCGGCGCTTCTGACGGTTCGCCGCCCCCACGACCGAACCGAGCGCTTCGGCTTCGTCGAGAGCCTCGCGGACCTCCTCCTGCCCTACTTCGAGGAATGCCGCGCCGCGCCGAAAGAGCCGTACACGGTCGGGCGCGGCAAGGACAAGGAGGAGCGGGAGCGACCCCTGCGCGCACCCCAGCTCCTCGTCCCGAACGCCGGGGGGATCACGTACGTCCGGCTGCTGGGCCGTCTGACCCGGCTGCGCGCGACGGATGGTCCGCATGCCGTCTCCCCATCCGTACCCCTGCTCGGAAAGTGGCTGACCTGGTTCGCCGACCGGGCCGAGTTCCCGGATTCTGCCCTGCTCCAGGCCATGACGCGGACCCTCTCCGCCCACTGGGCCACTGGGCAGAGCCCCACCGAGAACGCGAACCTGGCGTCCCTGCTCGGCTGGATCGATCCCCCCTCCGGACGCACCGGGGCCGAGACCGCCCGGGAGCGCGAAGACCCCGCGGCGTGGCCGCCCGCCGGGCCGGCGACCGATCCGGTCTTCGACCGCACGCTCGACGAACTGATCACGAAGTACGACGGCGCAACCGGAGAGCGGGCGCGGGACGCCGCCGCTCGCACCATCGACCGCGAGCTGCACGCCCAGATGCTGCCGACCTGGCAGCTGATGTGGCACGGCGTCCGCCTGTTGCGCGAGCTTCCCGCAGGAGACCACGTCGCCGAACGGCGGGCATATGACCGGCGTCTGTTCGGCGAGTACGCGACCTACCTGGACGACGACGGGCGCCCACAGGCCCGCCGCGATCACGCGGTGGGGGCGGCCCGCCGCCTCGCCCGTATGGAGGAGGCCCAGGAGCGGTACGACGCCGAGCGCGCGTATGACGATCCGCTGGTGATGGCGGAGTACGAACTGACGGGCGAGGCGTTCACGGGCGTGGTCACGGCCCGGGAGGAAGAGCGCACCATCCCCGGGGCGCGGCCCGGGTCCCCTCTGTGGCGCCCGACGATCACCGTGCACTGCGAAATTCCCGTGTCCATGGCGGTGGGGACGGCGGTCAAGTCTCCGGCAAGACCGAGGCAGAAGGCCGAGATCCTAGACGTCGCCCCCGACGGAGCCGGGTCCGCCGTGCTGATCCAGCTGAACGGTGGCTTCGGCAACAAGCGCAAGCCGCCCGCGCCTGAGGGGACCATGGCCGACCTCGGCGAGACGGTCACCTTCACGTCGATCGATGCCAAGAACATGCCGTCCTCGCTCCCGGCCGAGGAGGACACCCCCTGGACCCACGGCGGTCCGCCACAGCCGTACGAACCCACCGACGAGGACGCGGAAGAGGTCTGGGAATGACAGCCACTCCAGAACCCGATAGCGGCACGTCACCCGGCGCCCTCGCCGACCGGGCGGTCGCAGACGTGCTGTCCGGCCTGGACTCGGCCACCGGACGCGGCATCGTGGTCGACTCTCCACCGGGCGCGGGAAAGTCCACGCTGGTCAAGCGCGCCACCGGCCACCTGACATCGGCCGGCCATCAGGTGATGATCGTCGCGCAGACCAACGAACAGGTCGACGACCTGGTCGACAACATCGCCCGGGAATACCCGGACCTCCCCGTCGGCCGCCTCCACAAGAAGTACTTCGTCCTGCCCGAACGGGTGCGCCGGCACGCCAACGTGCGGGGCAGCAACGAGGCACCCGCCCTCCGCGAGCTGCCGGTCGTCGTCTCCACTGCCAAGAAGTGGTCACACGTCCCCCGCGAGAAGTGCGCGCCATGGCGCTGGGCCATCGTGGACGAGGCCTACCAGATGCGGTCGGACGCGCTGCTGGCGACGGCACCGCTGTTCTCCGAGAAGGACTCACAAGTCCTCTTCGTCGGCGATCCCGGGCAGCTGGACCCCTTCGCCACAGTGGACACCGACCGCTGGCAGGGACTGACCTGGGACCCGCTGCGCAACGCCGTCGACGTGGCGCTGGCGCACAACTCCGACCTACTGCGACACGAGCTCCCGGTCTCCTGGCGGCTGCCGGAGATGGCAGCCCCTCTCGTGCAGAAGGCGTTCTATCCCTTCTACTCCTTCACCTCCGGTACCAAGGCGGCTGACCGCGTCCTCACCTACGACACCGCACCTCACCGTGCAACACCGTCGGACGCCGTCCTCGCCTGCGCGGCCGGGTCGGGCTGGGGTCTGCTGGAGCTTCCCGCTCGGCACACTCTCGACGATGACCCCGAGGTGGCCGAAGCACTGGCAGAAACGGCGGCCCGGTTGCTGGAGCGAGGGGCGCTGGTGAACGGAGAGCCGCTCATCCAGTCCCGCATCGCGATCGGAGCCGCCCGTACGATCCAGGCGGACTCGGTACGGTCGCGACTGGAGAAGCGGGGTCTCACGGGCATCACCGTGGACACCGCCAACCGTCTCCAGGGCCGCGAGTTCGACGTCACACTGGTCTGGCACCCGCTCTCCGGCCGTCAGGATGCCTCCGCCTTCCATCTGGAGACGGGTCGCCTGTGCGTCCTGCTCTCCCGCCACCGCTTCGCCTGCATCGTCGTGGCCCGCGTCGGCATCACCGACCTCCTGGACCGGCATCCCCGCAGCAGCCCGGTCTACCTCGACGTACCACCGAAGTTCCCGGACGGGTGGCGGGCGCACCAAGTGGTCATGGACTACTTGGAGAAACAAGCTCGTCCATAGCTGTAGGCCGCCCTTCAGCTCGCCCTGCACGTAGGGCGCAACGCGCATCCGACGCACGCCAGTGAACAGGACGAGTTGTCTACGCTGCAAAGGTCAGCGGGACGTCCAAACGCTCCCAAGCTGCCAACACTGCCTTGTGCGCGTCCGGCTGCAGGTGGGCGTAGCGCTGGGTGGTCTGGAAGCTCTCGTGGCCGAGGAGGTGCTGGACCTCGTAGAGCGAGACTCCCTTCTGGACGAGCCACGAAGCGCAGGTGTGGCGCATGGAGTGGGGCGGATAGCGCGGAACGGGGAGCTGCTCCCCGTCGGTGCCGAAGTAGTGGGCATTCTCAATGGCAGGCCACCAGGTCTGGCGGCGCCAGTTGCCGTCGTCGAGGCGACGGCCAGCGCGGCCCTTGGTGACGGTGGTGAAGACCAGGGCGTCACGGTCGAGCGGGTGGATGTGCCGTTCGAGCGCGTCCAGGACGTGCGGCGGAAGCGGGACCTCCCGGCGGCTCCTCGAACTCTTGGGGTACTCCTTGATGCCGCTCTTGGTGTTGACCTCCACCACGAACAAGCGGGAACGTCGCTGGTCGATCCGATGGCGATGCAGGCCGGCGAGTTCGCCCCAGCGCAGACCCGTGTAGAAGCCGAGCAGGCACATGGTGCGCCACGGCGCCGGGAGCTCGTCGACGATGCTCTGCGCCTGGTCGAGGGTGAACCATTGCGGGGGCTTGACCGCGACCTGCGGCAGGTCGATGTTCCGGCAGGGGCTGACCGCGATGACATCGTCGTCGACGGCCGCACGCATGATGGACGACAGCAGGTTGTACGCCCTCTTGATCGCCGAGGTGCCGACCCCCTTCTCGACCAGTCCACGGATCCAGCTCTGGACGTCCATGCGGGTGACAGCCCGCATCTCCCAGTCGGCCCAGTGGGGCAGCACGTGGTTCTTGATGCTGGAGGCGTCGCCGCGCAGCGTGTGGGGCTCGACGACACGGGCCTGCCACCAGCGGTCGTGCCACTCGCGAAACGCCGCCTCGCCCGCTCGGGGGTCCCGCATGCTTCCGCGGGCGAACTGGGTCTCCATCTCGGCACCCCAGGCACGGGCCTGCGCCTTGAGGGGAAACGACTCGCTGAACCGGTCTCCAGCCCGGTTGCGGACGGTCGCCTGCCATTTGCCGGACTTCAGCTTCCGGAGGTACGTGGTTCCGTTCCTTCCTGTTTCGCGTACGGAGGGGCTTGGCCCTGGTCAGCGGCGGCGCGCGGGCGAGGAGACCGCCCGACTGTTGATGAAGTCGTCCAGGCTCGCGGCGGGGACACGGACGCGAGAGCGAGCCGGTCCTGTGCGCAGGTCGACGACGGGCAGCTCGCCGGCGGCGATGAAGCGGTAGACCGTTCGGCGGTCGACGTCCAGGGCGGCGGCGACGGCGGGTATGGACAGCAGGCGCGGGGCCATAGGCGGTTCCTTTGCGTGAGAAAGAGCGGCGAGAATTGAGGGATCTAGCCGGAACGGGAGGCAACAAGCCCGGCCGCTGCTGCGAGATCGTCGAATAGCGCTTCTACGTACGGCCAGGATCTCCGGGCGGAGCGGAAGAGGAAGCGAGCGGGGCTACGTGTACGCGGCGGGGAATCTGAAATCGGCGCGTAGGCGAATCGAGCAAGGCGTCCTCTGGGGATGTGGGCAGACTTCTGGCAGGGACCGGCGCGACGGGCGTTCCGGGACGCACAATGATCCGGAGAATCCCCGGTTTCGCTAACCGGGGATCGTCGGCTATATTTCGCCCGCTCCGGCCGTCCCTGGGGGTGCGAGGGCGCCGGCGAGGAGGGCCTGCGGGGCGATTCCGAGGGCTGTGGCGATGGCTACGAGGTCGTCGATGTCGCAGCGGCGGACGGTGCGTTCGATGCGGGAGAGCGCGGTGAAGGTCATGGGCCGACCGAGTGCGGTGACGCGGGCGGCGAGCTGGCGCTGGGAGTAGCCGCGGGCGGTGCGGGTGCGTTCGATGGCATGGGCGGCGGCGTGTCCGGCGGGTCCGATGGCGAGAGGGCGTGGCGGCATGGGTGGTGTTGTAGCTTGCGCGCCGGCCGGTCCGGAAGAGCATTCCTGTCTGCCGTGAGCGATGCAGATCGCACGGTGGTTTCCGGCTGCGATTTCGCCAACCGGGAATTCACCCCTACAGTGACCGAACCCGTCGGCACGGTACGCCGGAAAGTTGCTCAGAATTCCCAGAAAAGTCTGGACTTCTGCGCACCAGGTGTGGATGTGTTGGCCATGCACCCCGGCAACGCCGGATTCCCTGCCCTCTCCCCTGAAAGGTGGTCGATCGCCATCGCCCGTATCCGCACCATCAAGCCAGAGGCGTTCTCGTCCGAGTCCCTCGCGGCGGTGTCCCTGTCCGCCGAGCGGACCTTCTTCGGGCTGCTCACCCAGGCCGACGACCAGGGCCGGTTCCGCGACCAGGCCGCCGTCATCGCCGGCCAGCTGTGGTCGCTGCGCCGCGAGCACGGGCCGGAGGCGGTCGAGGACGACCTGATCCAGCTGGACGTCGCCGGGCTGATCTGCCGGTACGAGGGCGGGGACGGCAAGCGGTACCTGCACATCGTCACCTTTGCCCAGCACCAGAAGATCAACCGGCCCAGCGGCGTCCGCACTCCCCCGTGCCCGCACCACGATCTCGGGATTCCTCATGAGCCCTCGCCACAGACTCAGGGAGCCCTCGCGGAGACGTCCGCGAGTCGTCCGGGAGGACTCACTGAGCCTTCCGTGACACGACCGGGAGGAGCGACCGAGCCCTCCGTGAACGGCGAATCCGCAGGTCAAACCCAATTCCATGAGCACTCGCCGCAACCTCACGGAGGACTCCCCGAGCCCTCCGTGAGCCCTCACCGTCCGGATCTAGGACCTAGGAACAGGGATCTAGGATCTACCCCGATGGGGGGGCGCCAGCGCCCCCGCGCCCGACTCGGTCTCGACGAAGGACCTGATCGGCGAGTACGCCGCCGCGTGCCCCCATCGCCCGCCGCAGGACGTACTCAGCCATCTCGGCCGCGAGGTGAAGAAGCTCCTGGCCGAGGGCATCGCCCCGGATCACATCCGCGCCGGCCTCGACCGCCACCGCACCAAGGGCCTGCACGCGAGCCTCCTGCCCAGCCTCGTGCACGAGGTCATGAACGCCGCCCCTGCCGCCCCCGCGCCCGCTCCCCAGCAAGCGTGGACCAACCCGACCAACACCGCCGCTGCCTACGGAGGCGACCTCTGACCGCCGCCCTCACTCGCGACCCGCAGCAGCCCGCCCGGATCACCGGCCGCCTCGGCGACATCCTGGCCCAGCGCGGTATAGCGCCCGACACTGCCGCCCAGGAGCCGACGCCCGAACCGGTCACCGCACTGGAACTGGCCGAGGCCCGTATCCCCGCCCGCTATCGCCACGCCCTCGCCGACCACCCCCAGGTCACCGCCTGGGTGGACGAGATCGCCCGCGCCGGACGCCCCGGCCCCGCCGGCGCACGGGGCATCGCAGAGGGCCCCTCGCTGCGCATCGTCGGCCCGACCGGCACCGGCAAGACCCACCAGGCGTACGGCGCCATCCGCAGCCTGCTCGCCGCCGGGGTCCGCCTGCGCTGGGAAGCCATCACCGCCGCCGACCTCTACGCCCGCCTGCGCCCACGCCCCGGCGTCGACAGCGAACGCGACCTGCAGAACCTGATGCGCTGCCCGCTGCTGCTCCTGGACGACCTCGGCGCGGCGAAGACCAGCGAGTGGACCGAGGAGCTCACCTACCGGCTGATCAACCACCGGTACGAGCACCTGCGTCCCACCCTGATCACCAGCAACCTCACCACCGACGCCCTGCGCACGGCCCTCGGTGACCGCGTCGCCTCCCGCCTGGCCCAGATGACCGAGCGCGTCACCCTCGACGGCCCCGACCGCCGCCGCACCAGACCTGTGGGCTGACCGCCGCCACTCGCCCCACATCTCGTACAACCTCCGGAGCCCGTGCCCTTGCCCTCCCCTGCCCTGATACGCCCCGCCTCCGAACGATGGGGCCGCCCCCTCCTCGTGGGGATCACCCTGATCGCCGCCGTCGGCTTCGTCCTCTCGTACGACGCCCTGCGGCAGATGGCCGTCGCCGCCCACATCAGCGGACCGCTGACCTACCTCTTCCCCCTCGTCATCGACGGCTTCATCGCCCTCGGCGTCACCGCCCTGCTCATCCTGCGCACCGCCCCGCTTCGCTCCCGCCTGTACGTGTGGACACTCGTCACCCTGGCGACCGGCACGAGCATCTGGGCCAACGCCCTGCACGCCATCCGCCTCAACGAGCAGGCTCGCCTCCACCTCAACAACGCCACCGTCGGCGCCCTCTCCGCCACCGCACCGCTCGCCCTCGCCGGCGCCGTCCACCTCTACCTCGTCATCAACCGCCACCTCACCGCCAACAAGCCGGCGGCCGCCGAACCGCCAACCGCCAAGGCGCCCAGCAGCGAACCGCCACCGTCGACCGCCAAGCACGCCGCCAACGCCACGCTCGCCGGCCATGCCCAGTCCGCCGCCACCACCACAACCGCCAAGCCCGCGCCGAAACCGCCAACTCCGCCAGCGGCGGCCACACAGGCCGTGCCCGCCACACCCGCCACCCCTGCCACACGCGCCGCACCCGCCAAGGCGCCTCTTCCCGCCACCGCGCAGTCGGGGAGGGCGGCGCCGAGCTCCGGCGGTCGCAAGCCGAGGGCCACGGACGCTTACCTCCTGGAGCTCGCGCGCCAGATCCGCAGCGAGACCGGCCACGTCTCCCGCACTCTCGTGGAGAACGCAGCACGCGCACAGGGCTACACCGTCGACCGGACCCGGGCCAAGAAGGCCGTCGACGCGGTCCTGGAGGAGGAGGCGGCCGTCACCAAGGACCTGGCATCCACGGCCTGATGCACCCGCCGTTCCTCACCCGCCAGAACGCCCGCACCCAGCACTCACTCCGAGGGAACCCCTGATGCACGACAGCCACGCCGAAGATCCCACCATCCCGCCGCAGGTGGAGACGGACCCTGCCCCGGGCGGAGCAAGTTGGAGGTTCGGACACTCCCCCGTCGGGGGTGCGTCCGAACCCGTGCCCGCCCCGGGGGTGGCGGGCACCCTCCCGCGCCAGGGGCGCGGGAGGGAGGGACTGCGACCGGGGGCGGACCGCAGCCGGTGCGGCATCGCCGGGGCAAGCCCCGCGTACGCGCTCGTACGCAGCGCCGCGCGCACAGCGTCCGCCTCAGCGACGCCGAGCACGCGACCGTCGCCGCCGGCGCCGAAGCGGTCGGCATGAGCATCGCCGGCTTCCTCGCCCACAGCGGACTCGCCGCCGCCCGCGACCTCGACCGCACCGCAGCCGCCATCGCCACCCGCCAAGACGCCCTGACCGCCCTGTTCGCACTCCGGCGCCAGCTCGGGCACGCGAACAACAACCTCAACCAGGCCGCCCGTGCACTCAACAGCGGCACCTACCCCGACGGCCTGGAAGACACCCTCGCCGCCGTCCGCCACGCCGCCAACGCCGTCCGCAACGTCACATCCCGCCTCACAGGCCCGCTCTTCGAAGGCACCGCCGCTTGATCCCCCGCATCCACCAACAGGGCCGCAACACCGCCCGCCTGCTCGCCTACCTCTACGGCCCCGGCCGCCGCGAGGAACACACCGACCCCCACCTCGTCGCCTCCTTCGACGGCCTCGCCCCCGACCCCGGCCGCGACCCGAGTACCACCCTCGCCGACCTCGCCCAGCTCCTGGACGAACCCCTGCACCTCCTCCCCGACGACACCCGCCCCACCACCCACGTGTGGCACGCCTCCGTCCGGGCTGCCCCTGGCGACCGCGCCCTCACCGACACCGAGTGGGCGGACATCGCCCGCCGCGTCATCACCGCCACCGGCATCGACCCCGGCGACGGCGCCGGATGCCGCTGGGCAGCCGTCCGCCACGCCGACGACCACATCCACCTCATCGCCACCCTCGTCCGCGAAGACGGCCGCCGCCCCGACCACCACCGCTCCGCCAAGCGCGCCCAGACCGAATGCCGCCAGATCGAAGCCGACTACGACCTCCACCGCGTGGCACCCGGAGACGGCACCGCCGCCAAACGGCCCACGAGCGCCGAACGCCACAAGGCCGAACGCCGGGGCCGACAGCGCACTCCTCGCGAGGAGCTGCGTGAGACGGTGCGCCGCTCGGCGGCCGGTTCGGCGGGCGAGGAGGAGTTCTTCGACCGCCTCGCCGCGGGCGGGCTGCTCGTCCGGCGCCGCATCGCCCCCTCCGGCGACACCCTCGGCTACACCGTCGCTCTTCCCGGCGACCGCAACGGCAACGGCGAACCGGTCTTCTACTCCGGCTCCAAGCTGGCCCCTGACCTCTCCCTGCCCCGCATCCGTGAGCGCTGGACCCAGGGCCCAGGCGATACCGGCCGGCAGCCGACCCCACCGGTGACGGGGCCCGCGTCCGCCCGCCGCCGCGCCACCGGCGCCGCCTGGCAGGCCCTGCTCGTCATCGACCACGGCGACGACGGAATGGTCGCCGCGCAGATCGCCGCCACCGGGGAGGTCCTCGACGCCCTCTCCAAATCCTCCGCCGCTCATACCCGCGACGAACTCCGCGCCGCAGCAACCGCGTTCGAGCGCGCATCCCGTTCCCACGTCCGAGCCGCACGCGGGCACGACCACGCCCTTCGCCAGGCCGCCCGCGACCTCGTCCACGGGGGACCGGCCCTCGGCCGGGGTGAGGACGGTGCCACCACGGCCATGGTCATCGACACCCTGGTCTTCCTCGCGGTCGCCGCCGCGCACTGGCACGCCAGGAAACAGCACGCCCAGCAGGCCGAAGCCGCCCACCGAGCCGCCGAACACCTCCGCGCCGCCTACGCGTCCGCCTCCCACCACCCCATGGCACTGCTTCACCAGCGGGGAAGCCGCCTGGCCCCGTCCTGGCAGCGCCACCACGCCACCGCCGTGCGCCACGCCCTGCCAGAACTGGCCGACCGGATCCTCAGCGAACCCGGCTGGCCCGCCCTCGCGGCCACGCTCGACGAGGTCCGGACAACCGGGCACGACGCCACCGCCCTGCTCACGCAGGCGGCCGCCCGACGGGAGTTGGACACGGCGGAACGCATGAGCGACGTGCTCGTGTGGCGGTTGCGGCGGCTGGCCGACCTCCCCGCCGATCCCCAGAACTCCCGCGGCACGCATGGACGAGGCAGCTCTGCCGCCTCCTCGCAGCGACGCGCGGCACACCTCGCCGCCAGGACCTCGAACGACACCCGAAGGCAGCGCTGACCCGCGAAACGAGGCGGAAAGATAGCCCAGAATCGCCGGTTAGCCTAACCGGCGATTCTCCCAATAATTGGCCTTCCGACCATCCCCCGGAAGGAATCCCGTATGCCCCCGTCCGAAGCCCGCCCTGAGATCGTCGCCCTGCTCTGCGACGCGAACCTCCAGCATTTCCGCGAAACCGGCTCCTGGTCCCACCGAGACGGACGCCCCTTCACCCAGGAGGAACGAGCGCTGGTCTTCCAGGCCACGCGCGCCGACCTCGAAGAGCTGAAGACCCAGCATTCGCGCTACATGAAGTACCTCCACAAGCGTAAGGAAGCGCCCGAAGCCATCCAGCGCTTCCTCGCCCCGTTCATGGAACAGCTCGATGAGAAGAACCTCGGCAACGCCCACGCGCTCATGACGGGGGACGATCGAGCCGAATTCGACCGGCTGCTCAAGCTCATGATCGAACCCGCTCTCCCCTTTACCCCGCACACCTTCTGACCAGGCACAAGGAAACCTCCATGCCCACCCCTTCCCTTGCACCCCGCCCCCACGTCATGGCCCTGTTGTTCGACACGGACTTCGACCGGCCGTGGGGCACCCGAACCTTCCGCCACCTCGACGGCCGCCCCTTTACCGACGAAGAACAGGCACTCGCCGATGACGCCACTCTCGAAGAATTCCAGGCCGCCGGCGTCCGCATCCACAACCCCGAAGAAGGAACCGAAGCCAAAGCAGCCGTCACCGAACTCGCCAAGCTGATCTATTCCTACGCCCTGGACCATCACATGGCTCTCGTCCAGTTCATGACCCACGAGGACATGCTCGAATACGACCGCCTGTGCGGCATCGTCGCCGCAGGCGCCGATTCATGACCCGAGAGAAATAGCAGGAACGGGCCAGGTCCTCCATGCAAACAACCAGCCGGTGGCGGGGGTCTTCCCTGCCGCCGGCTGCACACTGTCCGCCGCCGTGCCGAAGTCCAGACCACGCGCCCCTGCGCACTTGCGTGCGCCGCTCCTCCCTTCCGTACGGTCCAGCCGATGGCGAACCGCCCTCGCACACCGTGAAGGAGAGCTGTTGAAGCCGACCGAGGAAGTGCTCCAAGACCTGACCCAGCCGTCGAACATCTCCATCCACTCCGACGACGCACTCGTCGGCAAGGTGGAAGCCGCCATCACGGCGGACGACAAGAAGCGGAAGGAGAACAAGGACGAGCCGCTTCGCCGAAAGCCCGCCCTCGTCCCGATCCCGTTGACGGAGCTGCCCCGGCAGTTCGAAGTGACCCTCTGGGACGTCCTCCACACCCTCGCCCGGGCCACCGCCCTCTCGTGGCGTGGCGCGGGCCGGGGACTGGCGGAGCACTGGGGGGCGCTGAAGTACACCCAGGCCCTGGCCGGCGGCAGGGACTCCTTCCTCGGTCTCACCGACGAGGGCCACCGCATCGCGGACCACTACAAGTCGCTGCAGTCCGGCGAGCTCGGCATCGGCTTCGCGCTGACCCTCGCGGAGCACATGCTGCGCAGCCGCTTCCCCGACCATTCGGTGACGATCGTCCCCGCCGACACGGTGTTACGCGCGGGCTGGGCCCTCACGAGCAGGGACAAGGGCGAGAAGGTGAAGTACCGCTACCGCCCGCAGTACTTCGCCGAGGTCTGGCGTCCTGGCGAGCCGTCTCTCGTCATCCCCCTCGCCTGCAAGGGCAACCACGGCGACGCCGCCACCTCCGCCGACCAGCTGGCCTCCGCCTCCGCCCACGCCGAGGCGGTCCACATCGGCGCGTGGAACGAGACCCCCGGCCTACTGTTCAGCACGCAGCTCCCGACGGACGGCGGCGCGATGACCGTCCATGCCCTCCAGGCACCTGGCAGCGGAGGCCGGTTGTCCCCGGCGGAAGTCCGTGAGGCGAACCTGAACGCCCCGCCGTTCCAGGCGAACGTGATGCCGGACATCCACCCGCCCACCGAGGGCCTGGTAACGCCGGAGCCCGTACGGGGCTGCCACGTCCAGCCGAAGGACTACGCCTGGTTCCAGGAGTCCCTGGCCCACACCACCGCGGCGGGCCTCATGGCGTTCACCGGCTCCGGCCACGCCACCGCCCGCCACCTCACCGACCGGCAGGGCCGCAAACGCTTCACCGGTCTCGAACACGCGGCCGCCATGAGCACCCAGGACGCCGCCCACACCCTCTTCGGCACCGCGTACGTCGGCACCGACCACGTCTTCCGCCTCAACGGCCCCCGCGTCGAGGCGTTCTCCGGCGTGGACGAGGAGATCTTCCGACTCCTCGCCAGGGGCGACGTCGAGGAGTACCGGGCCCTCGTCCATGCCGGCCGCCACGCCCGCCCCCACCTCAGCTACGACAAGGACTGGGGCGGCCCGGTCTCCGTCCACGCCGACGGCTCGGTCCTCGCCCTGCGACTGCTGCCGGGGCAGGACGAGGAGCCGCGTCTGGGCTCCGCCCACTGACGAAAGATCCGCCCGGTCCTCTCCGACCGACGACGGGCGCGCGGGCTTCGATCCGGATCACCGTCCGAAGAGACCTGCGCCCCTGCCGTCCAAGAGCTCCAGCGTCTCCTCCCACCGAAAACGCTCCGCTCCCCCGCCCGCCTTCGGCTGCTGCGGCTCGTACGACCCGACCAGCACGCCCATCTCCCGCAGCTGGTTCAGGCTCCGGTCGTACGCCGGGTGTGCGGCCATGGCCGCGTTCACGTACGGCAGGACGACCGTCGGGATACCCATCCCGTACGCCTCGCACAGGATGCCCAGCGCGAGAGTGTCGGCGATGCCGGCGGCCCACTTGTTGATCGTGTTGAACGTGGCGGGCGCGACCGCGATGGCGTCGGCGGGCGGGAGGGGGCGCGGGTCGCCAGGGCTGCGCCAGGCCGAGCGGATCGGGTAGCCGGTCTGGGACTCGATCGCCTTGGTGTCGAGGAAGCCGAGGCCCTGGGGTGTGGCTATGACGCCGACGCCCCAGCCCTGCTCCTGCGCGGCGGTGATCAGCTTGTGCGCGTCGCCCGCGATGCCGGCGGCGCAGACGACGACATACAGGAACGGCTTCTTCGGCCGGTCGTTCATGGCTTTGCCCCCCTCGTCGTCGCGCTCCCCTGCGGTCACGATTCAGACCCTAGCCGTCGGCATCCGCGGACGGGGCCGGGTCGGAGAAGCCGCCTGCCACCTGCACGAAGGGCACGGTGTCTGAGTACAAGCATCGGCTGGACCACTGATGCCGGTGCCGCGCGGTGATTCTTGTGCACCCGGGTGCTCAGCTCACGTATCGTCGCCAAGGTGACCAACGCGCATATGGCGAGCAGGCACCGCATTCCCTCCCATGATCTCGCGGAACTGATCAAGGACTTCGACCTCGGGGACGTCGTCGACTGGCGTCATCTGGCTGACGGCCTCATGAACATGAACTGGCAGCTGAACACGTCGCGAGGGACCTTCGCTCTGAAGCGGGTCACGGATGTGCCGCTCGACAGGTTGCGCCGCAATTTTGCCGTGTTGCCGACCCTGGCCGAGGCCGGCATTCCAGTGATCGTCCCTGTGGTCGTCTCGTCGGGTGGGGTCGTGGTCGAGGTCGGCGGGAGCGGGTACTGCCTGTTCCCCTGGGCACAAGGGGCGCACGTTCGTGGCGTGGACCTCCCCCTCGCTCAGGTGCGACGGCTCGGCGCAGTCCTCGCCAAGCTCCACCTGGCGCTCCGGCACGCCGCCGAAACCGGGGTCTTCCCCGCTGTTCCCGACAGTCTCACCGCGGACGTCGTCACGCCGGAACGGGCGTCGGAGAAGGCCGACCGGCTCGCCACTGCTGCGCGGGCCCACGGTTCGGGCGACTCCTTCGACGCGGCGGCGCTCGACGCCCTCGCCAAGCGTCGGGTGCTGCTCGCCAAGTACGCGGCCCTGCGCCCTGAGGGAGACGTTCCCGCAGGGCCGTACGGCTGGACGCACGGCGACTTCCAGTACCGGAACCTCCTCTGGGCCGACGGCGATCTGACGGCCGTCCTGGACTGGGACCGGCTGGGCGTGCGCCCTTACGCGGAGGAGGTCGTCCGTACGGCGCAGGTGCAGTTCGGGGTGGAAGGCGTCTTCGACCTGGAGCGAGTGGCGGCCTTCGTGAGCGGCTACCGGTCGGTGATCCCGTTGGAGCCGGCCGCGCTGCTCGACGCCGCACGCCGCCTGTGGTGGAAGCGGATGACGGACTTCTGGCAGCTCGAATTCCACTACGACCGGGGTGACCACTCCTGCGACGACCTGTTCATCGCCGACGAAGCGCTCCTCCACTGGTGGACGGAGCGGCTCGACGAAGTGGAGCGGGCGTTCAGCGGCGCTCTCTAGATCCCCAGTTCCCGGAGCTCTGGGAGGCACGGGCGGGTGAAACGTGCCGCTCTGGTCCGTGCCCGCTCCCCCAGCGCTTCGCGGTCCACGTCTCGGATCGCTCGCGCCCACGCCTCGGGGCCGGCGGTGGCGTGCAGGACGATCCCGGTGTCGCCGATGGCTTCGGGGATCCCGCCCCGGTTGGTACCGATGGTCGGGACGCCGTGGAGGGCGGCCTCGACGATCACGCGGGGGAAGGCGTCTTCCACGGTGGACGGGGCCAGCAGAAGGCGGTGGCTACGGTACAGCGGCTCCATGTCGTAAACACGGGGCACATACGTGACGTTCGGATAGGCCGCGAAGTCGGCAGACGTGTCCCACCAGCCCTCGACCAGGGTGAAGGGCTGCTCCGGCATGAGGCGGATGAGCTGGTGCAGCAGCTCGGCGCCCTTGGCGGGGATGGGGTTGACCATCAGTACGGCTGGGGTGCGCTCCGTGTCCGTAGCCGGTCGTGGGCGGGCGAACGGCGGGTACACCACGTCGATGCGGGTGCAGGGCGTGCGGGGTGCCCGGTCGCGGACGAACTTCGATACGGCAAGTCCGTAGTGGGGGCGGCCGGTGAGCACGCCCAGGCCGGTGGCGGAGACGGAGTGGAGCAGGCCGGCGACGAGGGTGGTCGGCTTCGCCAGTTCGGCCAGCCTCGCTGATCCTTCCTGGGCGGTGAACACGACGTCGGGGCGGAGTTCCCCCAGGAGGCTGCCCAGTTCTTGCTCCACGTTGTTCTGCGTCAGCGCCACGCACTCGACCCCGTTCCACCGGTAGCGCAGGGTGCCGTTCGTTTCGTCGTATGGGACGCGATGCCTGTGGAGATGGGCGCGCATGTCTGGGATTTGGGTGACTCCGTCCCACGGCGCCTCGTGTGAGCCGAGGTAGGTGACGCGCCAGCTGGCGGCGGCGAGTTCTTCGGCAAGGAGTTGCTGGGTGACCTCGGCGCCGCCGATGAGGAAGGGGGGCGGGGTGCGGCGCCAGGCGAAGAGGGCGGTGGGCACCGGCGGTCACCTCGTCCAGAAACCGACGAGGGCTTCCACGGCCCGGGCGACTTCGTCCGGGTCGGCGTCGGCGGCGAGGACCGTGATCTCTCGCGTCATGGGCCGGCGGGCCGTGTGGACGAAGTAGTCGCGTGCGTGGTGAAGGAAGCCCGGCTCGTGGAGGAAGTACTCGGACTCGGCGGCGGTGTGGCCGGCGGTCTTCCGACGGAGGTGGAGCGTCTCGGCCGGTACGTCGAGGTAGAGGGTGTGGTCGGGGTGAAGGAACGGGAGCGTCTTGAGCCGGTGGTGGAGCTGGTGGTGGACGCCGTACCCGAACAGGGCGTCCAGGGCGTACGCGTGGGCGAGGAGGGTGTCCACGGAGCGGTCGAGGACGACGAGCTGCCTGCCGCTCGCGGCGGCCTCGGCCACTCGGGTCGCCTCGATCTCCATGAACCGCTCGAAGGCGGCTAACTGGGCGGCCGCGGAGTCGGTTCGGGCCGGAGGGATGTCGTCGCGGTGGGCGATGTGCTTGACGTAGCAGTCGGAGACGATCGCGCGCGAGCCGAGGGAGGTGTGGCGGAGGTGGCGTATCGCCGTGGACTTGCCGGCGTAGGAGGGCCCTTCCAGGGCGATGATCAGCACGTCGTCTCCTCCGTCCGGTAGAAGCGCTCGGCGTAGAGTTTCGTGCCGTCGACGAGGTCGGCCGCCGTGGTGAAGGCGTGCCGGATCGGCCGGTACATCTTCCGGGCCGGGTGCATCTGCGAGCCGTGCATCCTCAGGACGGTGACCTTGTCCAGGACGACGTCGGTGATGTCGACCAGCTCGGGCCGCATGGCCGCCCCCGTACGTGTACGGAACAGGTGCTGGTCGCAGCCGACGAGCGCGTACGTCGCCCAGAAGGCGAGGTCCTCCCAGAACCAGGTGCAGCCGAGGCGGACGGCGGCCTCGTGGACGAGGAGGTGGTCGGGGTGGCGGGTGACCGCGGCGGGGGCGAGGAGCTCGGCGTCGGGATGGAGCGCGGCGATCCGGCGCAGCTCCTCGGTGACCCGGTCGAGCAGCTCGGGGTCATAGGACCTGTACGGCGGCTCGGCGTCCCTGTGGCCGAGAAGGAGTCGGCGGGCGGCGAAGGGTGCGAGCGCGGCGGCGCCCTCGCGGTCGCGCAGCTCGGACACCGTGTCGACGTCGGCGTACGTGGCTTCCAGGCCGGGGTGGACGCTCCGGGAGCGGGTGAAGACGGTGACCACGGTCAGCGGTCGGGGGTTGGCGAGGAAGGCACCCGAGGCGGAGAGGGCGAAGTCGTCGTGGTGGGGTTCGATGACGAGGACCGGGCGGCCGGCGGGGGTACGGGCCTCGACGTAATAGGGGACGCGGGTGTGGGGCGCCGTCACCTCCAGGGCACGGTGGTCCATGGCCTGGTGGCGGGCGGCGAGCTGCTGGGTGTGGGTCTGGTGGGCGCGGTGGAGGTCGTCGGGGAAGGTGTAGATGCCGCTGCCGTCCGGGACCGGCAGGTCGACGGCGGGCAGGGGCTTGGGCTGAGGCCGCACAGGGGTCTCCTTCGTCATCGCACGGTGGTCTCGTACCAGTGGCGCCACATGCGGGGCGACCGAAGCCGCAGGCGGGCGGTGACGGGGTTCTGCCACCAGAGCATCCGCAGGCTCGACCACTGGTCGTAGCGGCGGGTCGACGGGCGTACGCGCAGCTCGTCGAGGATCGTCACAGGCCGTCTGGTGGCCTGACCGTGGGCGGTGAGCCGGGCGAAGAACTCCACGTCCTCGCTCATGAACAGGTCGTCCCGGTACCCGCCGACATGATGGAAGGCATCGGCGGTGCAGAACTGGTTGACGCCCTGGGCTCCGCCGCGCCGGGTGCGGTAGTGGTCCCAGTACGCGCACAGCAGGCGGGCTCCGAGCCGCTCGGGCGTGTAGAGCGGCGGGATGGCGCCGCCGACAGCCCCGGTGTCCATGGCGGCAGCGGCGGCGCTGACCGCCTCCAGCGGCAGGGCCACGTCGGCGTCGGTGAAGAAGAGACGGCCGCTGCGGGCGGCGCTCGCTCCCGTGTTGCGTACCCGGCCGATGTTGCGGACGGGCTCGGTGACGACGCGGGCGCCGAAGGAGGCGGCCATGTCAGCGGTGGCGTCGGTGCTGGCGTTGTCGACGACGATCACCTCCCCGGTGCGGCCGGTGACCTCCTCCCAGCGGGCGACGGAGGCGAGGACGGAGGGCAGGTAGCGGGGCAGGTAAGCGACCTCGTTGAAGGCGGGGATCACCACCGACAAGGCAGGGGTGGTCATCGGTATGTCCTTTCCGGGCGGGGTACGCGGAAGAGGTGCGGGGTCCGTCGGCTCAGCTCGTCCAGGCGGCCGACCCACCGGGCACGGTCGTCGCCGGGTTCCGAGTGGGCCCAGCAGCGCATCGTGTGGAAGACGGCCCAGACCGCCAACTGGTGGTGGTCCAAGGCGAGCGGATAGGCATCGGTGACCGTGCGGGCCCGGGCGGAGGCGATGGCGCCGGTCATGACCAGGGTTTGGGCCACGTCGGACTCGCGGGGACCGGCTGCGGCGTCGGTGAAGTCGACGAGGTGGCGGACGGCTCGGGGCCCGACGAGTACGACGTTGTCGCCGTGCAGGTCGCTGTGACACCACACCGGGGCAGCCGCCGGGGCGTCGGCGATAGCGGCCAGGGCGGGCGCGATGCGGTCCAGAGCGCTGGCCGGGCAGCGACGGCCGATCGAGGTGACCTGCTCGTGGAACGGCCGGCGTGGGGCCCACGGCTGGACCGGGGCCCGGTGTAGACGGCCGAGCAGGCCGCCGAGGTCCCTCAGGGCTCGCTCGTCGCCCACCTGGCCGGACCGCACGGCGCTTCCCAGGGTGAGCGGGCCGAGATCCGCGGTGATGAGAGCGGTCACCTCGTGGCCGGGGACGTGTCCGTACGCGAGGACGGCGGGCACGGAGACGTGCTTGGCGACGGCCCGGACCGCCGCCGCCTCGGTCGCGGCGTTGCGGCGGGCGGTGACCGCGTACAGCTTGATCACCACGCTCCGCCCGTCTGCCAAGAAGGCCCGGTACACGACCGTTCTCGACCGCGCCGACAGGCGGTGTGCGGCACGGACCGGAACTCCCACGAGACCGAGGGCGGCCCGCGCGACGGCCGCGGGTACGTTCGTCGTGCTCACCACGCACCCGCCGGTTCCGCCCCGAAGGCACCCAGGCGACGGACGTGCCGCAGGGTGACCGCCAGGTGCCGCCGGTACTCGGCCACGTCCCCGGTCCGGGGACAGTCGGCCTGCCAGGGCTTTTCGGGGCCGACGAAGTGCACGAGGGCCGCGGCCGGGTCCGGCCTGAGCGACCGGGTGACGACCCGCCGCACCCAGTTGCCCCGCTCCAGGAACCGGCCGGTCTCGAACCTGTTGAGTCCGGCGGCGGCCGGCCGCACGCGGCCGGAGTGCAGGAGCCACAGGTTCAGGGCGTCTTGGTCGTTGTGGAGGATGTGGCGACGGCCGTGGATGAGCGCGTGCTCGACGCCCTTGCGGACGACGGGCATGTGACCGGTGCGGGTCCAGAGGACGCCGGCGTTGAAGTAGGGACGGCCGCGCAGGTGGGGCCAGCGTTCGGCGGCCCCCGGCAGCGCCGGGCACTCCCCTACGGCCGGGTTGAACTCGTCGCGTACGGCACCGATCTCGTCCTCCCGGAGGGATCCGAGCGGATCGGTGATGTCTCCGCGTACGAGCACGTCCGCGTCCACGTAGATCAGGTAGGGCCGACGGACGAAGTCCGGCGTGAACTCGAACCGCAGGTAGGTGGTGACGGTGATGTACGAGGCGTCCGCCATGCGCGAGACGCGCAGCGGGGCGCAGCGCCGGAGGTCGAAGGAGCCGAAGCCGATCCGCTTGGCGAAGTCGGAGAGGAGCAGGGCCTGCGCCGGGGCGAGGTCGAGGGTGAGCACCCGTACCGCGGCATGGCGGCGGGCGACGAGGGTGAGGCTGTCGGCCAGGCCCGCGATCGTGGCGAGGCCGGGGACGAGGTACTGCTGGTCGATGCAGAGACCGAACGCGTACACGGGACGTCGCCTTTCAGGCGTGGCGCACGGAAGGGAGTGAGGGACGGAACGGTGAGCGCGGAAGCTCACCGGTTGTCCTCGCCGCCGGAGGGGGCGAGGACGTTGAGGCTGTCGGGGTCGTCGGTCTCCCAGCAGGGCCCGCCCCCGGTCGGCGGCCGCAGCACCCACACGGTGCCGCCGGCACGGACGTCGGTGACGATCGCCCGCCGCCCGTCCCCGTCCCTCACGAGGTCGCCGACCCACGCGCGCCGGGCGGTCACGAGGTGCCCTCCTCGAGTGCTTCGGTCTGCGTGCACCAGCCCGACGCCGCGTCCGCGAGGTCGCGGCGACGTCGGGCCTGCCCTGGCGTATGGCGGCCCGGGGTGCCGTTCGAGGCGTCCGCCAGGAACCCTCCCCGATCGCGGAGGAGCACGCCGAGGGCCGCGAACTTGGCTGCGTCGGAGGCTACATGCGCCGCGCCGCTGACGACGACGCCCCGGATCATCCCGGCGGACAGGGCAGCCGTGACCGCCTGCCACCCCGGCCGCTCAGCAAGCGGCAGTGCCGGGTCGGAGTCGGACCAGACCCCGGCGACGTGCCAGTGCCGGGCGTCGGCGTAGTAGCGGCCACGCTCCTCGCTCTCGCCCAGGGCGGTGGAGGTGGTGGCGCAGGAGTAGACGGCAACGGGTACGTGCCCGAGGCCGCCGGGCGGGTTGTTCGGCATGCCTCCAGGCTGGTGGCCTGCGAGGCTCGGGCCCAGGCACGGCCCGTCGCAGCGGAGGAACCTCGTACCGGGCTCGACTGCCACGTCCCGTGGCAACGGTCGCGGACGCCGCCGTGGGGCTGACACGGCCCGTGGCAGTCATGCCGGCGGCACCCGCGGAGCTACTACGGACCGTGGTACTGCAGCCCGTTCCTCAGCGCACCCCGAGCGGGACACCGGCGGAGTTGGCCAGCCCGCGCAGTCGGCTGACGGACACGCCGGCGAGCCTGCTGATGATGACGCCGGGCAGCATCTGGTGGCGCACCCAGCCGGGAGCCGTCTCGCACACCGTTTGGAGGGTGTCGGCGGCGGCCTCCCACCGTCGGCATTCCACCTGGGTGAGAGCGACGTCCAGGCCGAAGCGGGCGCGGGTGGCCAGCGGCACGCCGGCGTCCAGGCGGACGGTGTCCATGAGGCGCAGAGCGCCGCCCGTGTCGCCGAGTGCCACCGCGATGCTCATCGCTTGCGTGGCGGCGTACATCGGCCCGTACGGCTGTGCGTGCGAGCCGCGGGCGTGTTCGTCTCCGATGCGGGCTGCGACGGCGTGCGCCTGGGAGAGGTACTCGCGGGCGTGGTCCGCGCTCGCCCCGCCCCGGGAGGCGGCGACGGCGGCGTTCGTGACGAGCTGACCGTAGATGCTGAGCCGGTCCGGATCGTGCTCGCTCATCTTGGGCTCGATCCGGTCGGCCTGGGCCGCTGCGAGGAGGAAGCCCTGCTTGGTGCGCCCATCACGGAGATTGACCCACGCGGTCGTGGCGGCGAGATGGGCGTCGCGCAGCTCGTCCCCGCCCTGGACGGCGATCTGCCGCCCGTACGTCAACGCCGCGTACGCCAGGTCTCGCGAGCCGAGCACGTTGGCGGCCATACCCGCGGTCTGGAAGGTGTCGATCAGGACGCCGGCTGCGGCCTCCCGTTCATCGAGGCCGGCGGCGTCGAACCGGGCGCGGGCTTCTGGAAGGAGCCGCCCGAGGAGGGTGCCGAGCTCGGTGTACCGCCCTTCCCAGTAGGCGGCGTCCGCCCGACGCACGACCGCTTGAAGTTCTTCGACACTGCCCGGCTCGACCTCGGCGGGGATGCCGATGGCAGCGTCGCGGGTCGCCGCGGAGACCAGACGCAGCGCGGCCCTCTCATCACGGTCCATGGACCGGCGCGGCGCCTGCTGCCCGAGGAGCACGGCGATGTCCGTACCGAGCGCGTCGGCGATCGACAGCAGCGACGGTAGGGAAGCCGTCCCGCCGCGTTCGAGCTTGCGGACGACGCCGACGGACACCCCGGCGGCCTCGGCTAACTGCTCCTGCGTCATGGCACCGCGCAACGCCTTCAAGCGCTCAGAGGTGGTGTACTCCGACCACTGCATGCTCCAGAACCTCCGCGTGATGGGCCCCACACGGACAGTACTCACAGAAACGGGGCGGTGGACAGCCTTCGGCCAGGCGGCAGTTGACGCTCAGACCGTGAGCACAGCCGTGACGCCGAGAAGAGCCTCCAGCTCGGCGACCGCCCTGTGTTCGTCGGTGGCGTGAACAGTCGTGATGCCCAGCTCGGCAGCCGGCGGCAGGTTCACCTCATGGTCGTCCACGAACACGCACCGCTCGGCAGGCAACCCGATCCGCTCCAGGGCCAGCCGGTAGATAGCCGAGTCCGGCTTCGCCATCCCCTCCAGCTCGGACACGACGTGCACGTCGAAGAGGTCCCAGATGCCCACGTGCTCGTACGGATTGAACGGATCGAGGCCGAAGCTATTGGACAGCAGCGCGAGCCGGTGGCCGGCAGCCCGTGCGGCCCGAGCGAGCGCGATCATCCGACGCGCCGGAGGAACGTCGACCCAGGCCCGTCCCATCAGGTTCACGGGGTCCACGTGCTTCCCCAGGAGAGCTGCTGTTCCTTCATTCCACTCGGCCTGCCCGATCTCCCCGATCTCCAACGCCGCGTACAGCCGCCGACCTTCCGGATGATCGTTGAGCGTCGCCCGCCACGCCCCGGGTTCAAGCCCCTCAGACACGCACCAGGCCCGGTGGACCTCGATGGGGCTGGCGGTGAGCACCCCCGCGAAATCCAGGATCAACCCCAGCTGCCCGTCCCCGTCAGCCCTGCCCCCGCGCACCATCCGGCGTTCGCCCCTTCCGAGATCGGACTCATACGGGGACGCTACCGCGCATCCACCGGTCAGAGCACACGGGGAGAAGTCACCTAACCCTGGACCAACTGCCCGCCCTCTGCCCGGCAGCCGTTGAGCAGAGGCTCTCACCCACGAGCACCTCCCTCAGCCTGTCTCCGCCCGCACGGATCCGCGACACACGCCGAGCCTGAGCCAGAAGGTACCGTTTCCTTGCCTGGCCCCAAGAAGTCACCGGTCTCGGTGCCGTCCGGCCGAGCTCCCAATCACGTCACGTGACCTTCGCGTCAGTTAGGAAGGCACCCGGTCCACCAGTGCCTCGTGCAGGGTGGAGGCATCCTTGTCCGGCGCCGCTTCAGACAGCCTGCGAAGGTCCTCATCGGTCAAGTACCTGTAGCTCTGAGGCGGGTGAAAGGGTCCTGCGGCCCGCAGCGCAGACAGCGGAACGGGGTCCTGGAAGGTGACAGGTGCCTCTAGCGAGAGGCCGCTGGCGCGGGTCGCCCCGCTCATATATTCGTCATACTCTCGGCGACTGATACCTGCACTCGCACGGCTCGCCGACCACACCTCACGTGGCGAAGCCACCTGCACGGAGGCGATCCGAGCCATGCCCACGATGGCCATCGTGGGCGCGGTCGCGTAGAGGAGCACCGGAGTTCCAGGTGGGGCTGCGACGCGCTGACGGCGCACCTCGACCGTCTTGGTTCCAGCCAGGATCGCCGTGGCGAACCGCGGGTGGACGGACAGCAGCATCGCTCGCTCCGGATCGCTCACGTCTTTCGGTGCCCCTCTTCGTACACGGCCTGGAACAGCGCGCTGTCGATCTTCATCATCGACATCGGCGTCTTCCACGTTAGCCCCAAACCCTTAGCCAACGAGGTCAATCGCGAGCGCGTCACCTGCGCAGGGAAGATCTCCGTGTCCGAGAACCTCAACGCCATTACCTTGCCCGTCGGTTCGGCTTGCGCACGCACGTCAGCACGACCATATACGCCCAGGTGTTCGAATCGCGAGAAGAGGGAGTCAGGGTCATCGACTATCACCTCGTCCAGCCGCGAGCAGCCGACGGCCATCATCCCTTGCTGCCCAGCAGTCCCCCGACTGACGTACCAAAGGACTCTGCTAGGAACGCTCTCCCCACGATGGCCAGCAGACCGGTAGTAGACGTGCTCACGGCTGATCCCGAGCACGTCGTCACGCGGCACGAGCATGGCCGGCACGTTGAACAGCTCTGTGGACCAAAGAGGCCGAACAGGAACGACGAAGGAAGGAAGGGCGGTGTCGATGAGTTTCGCAGGCCACCAGGCTCGCTCAGCTACGCTTACGACTTCCGGTGAAGCACGAGCATCCAAGCGCGGCGCCGTACGGCCAGCACGTGCGGCAATCTCTCCTGCCGCCTCCGAAACGGCCTCAGCCGGCCCGCAGAGATCGACGATGAGTGCCGCGAAGCCGCGCTCGTCCTCGGTGAATCCGTCGGCACCCAGAGCAGACCTGGCGGCTGTGGAGAGATAGGGATCAGCAATGCGCACGATCTGCGCGCCTCGATCTCGCCCCAGCCGCTTGAGCATGAAGAGCAACTGCCGGGCAAGCGTCTCCTCCAATGGATGGGAAGCGGTGCGCAGGATGGCGACGTTCAACGTGCGACCATCCATCGCCCAGGCATAGAGGGCCACCGGATGCCCGTCGCCGTCCCGAAGCAGCTCTCTCCGCCACAGCACGCCATCCGCGCCGAGCGCCTTCAATCGCTCCACGAAGGCGGTTCCTGTGTCGCCGCCCGTCTGCTCGAAGAAGGCGACCAACTCACCTTCACTCCCGGATGCGACTTCCTCCATCGAGAAGGCTGTCCCCATGAGATCCGCCGGACGGTACACCTGGGCCTGGCGGAGCTCGTCCACATGAAGTGTCACCATGGCCGGCGACACCACCCGAACGCGCGCCACATCCCAAGCGATATCAGCCAGCCTCTCCAACTCGGGATCGCGCGTCACCAACACCTGCAGCCCGGCGCAGGAAGTCTCGGCCACGTAGCGCAGTCGAGCACGCATCTTGCCGTCGATCAGCAATTCCGGCAGTTCTTTGCTCAGGGCTGCAAGCATCTCCTGCTGGCGAACCGATACCGCCGCCCCGTCAGGCGACGCCGCTCGAAGCTGGGGCAGACCGTTGCGCTGACGCTGTCTCGCCTCACGGTTCTCGATCTCGTGCACATCAAGAAGGAGCTGCGGTGTGTATGTCAGCTCGATCAGGTCCGCTAGCCAGCCGGCTTCAAGGGCCTTCGACTCCTCGACAGCCCGCTCAGCACCCTCGCCCCGCAGTCCGGAGAAGACGCTGTGGTCGACAGTCACGACCAGCAGGGCGTCGCTTCGCACCTCGGTGAACAGGTCATCATGACCAAGGTCGAGCCACCAGGTGTCAAGAGGCTCCTTGTCCTCGCCACGGCCAATGCCCTCACCCTTCGGAACGAAACCGAGGCCGCTCCACATGGGGCTGAGCCCGTAGTCCCGTCGGCACCTGGCCCGAATGCCGAGCCGATGCCCTTGCCTGCTGCGCAGCTCCGCGATCAAGCGCCGCGCAATGCCCTTCCCTCGGTGCTCCTCGGCCACGCAGAGATGCACGAGACGGACATGCTGGCTGCGTTTGGGCAACCCGAAGAGCGCATACCCGACAAGTTCATCACCTTCCAGCGCGACCAACAGCCCGCCGTCCTCGGCGTACTTGCGGTACGCGGGTGGGGTGAGCAGCCCCAGGCGCTTCGTGTATCGGTCACCCAGGGCAATGGCGGCGCTGAGCAAGTCCGACTGCTCTCCCGTCACCGGCAGCACCTCGATCGCCATCCGTGTCCCCTCCCGTTCGATCACCGCCCCAAGCGCATACTGCCCAAACTGGAAAGGCCAAGCCACCGATTGAGCAAAACCGGCTGATGGCGGGAATCTTGCGGCGTCTCCCTGCCGCTACATGCCACTGACGCAACGCCGCCGAGCAGACGATGAGGTTCAGCCCGGGCCATCGGTACCGAGGCGCCTAGATCACGTTCCTGTCGCCCCCCCCTCACCCTGCGTGTCTACCCAGACACCCATTGTCAGTGGCGTCGAGTAGCGTGCCGCCCTCAGAAGAGCAACACAAGGAGAAGCCGATGGCGGACGCTACCGTGCCCCGGGGCAGTCGAACGAAGCAGGCCACGTACGTCTGGCTGATGAGCCTCACCGCGAACGAAGGCTTGTGCACCTACTGCGCTGTCAAGCCGTCAACGACCCTCGATCATCAGCAACCCGTGGCCGGCAATGGCGCCGACGTGTGGTGGAACTTCCTCCCGGCATGCAAGCCCTGCAACGACTGGAAGCGTGGGCGCAGTCCGATGGAGTGGCTCATCGACCAGAAGCTGCACCGCGAGCATCCCCGCGACGGTTTCGACACGCGCAAGATGCCTCTCCGCATGTTCGCCGGGTTCGAGACACGCATCGAGCGAGTACGCCGCGAGATCGCCGACCCTGATCGCCGAGACTGGTTCCGGCACCACTTCGGGGCAGCCCGCTACAAGAACAAGGGCGACATCTGGGGCCACCTCGAACTGTGCAGGAAGACGCTGGATCGGTACCCTCACCTGCCTTGGACGACGCCAAGCGTCGATCCCTCCGAGTCCGATGTCTGCACCCGACGCATCTGCTGCGGGTGGAGGCATCCGGACTCACGAACCGTACGCGGCGTGATCATGGGCCGCAGCGAATACGCAGCGATCAGTCAGGCCGCATTCGAGTCCGACATGTCCGTTGGAGATCTTACGGCGACCCTCCTCCTCCGCCACCTACGGGACCGGCACAACGAGATGCCGAACAACAGTCACATGGCCGCGCGCACTCCCCCGAGCATCCCAACACAGCGCAGCTGAGGCCGGGGGCCATCGCCCCCCTTCGGTCCACCCCGTGCCGTCGTCCCGAAAACAACCGAAGTTCTCGTCGCCCATCAGTCACACAGAACGTCCGCGCAGGTCAGAGCCACCCCACTCCCTCACCCACCCAGTGCCTTCTAAGCACTTGGCCGCAGGTCGAGTCCTACGAAGAGCAAGACGGAAAGCTTTCTTCGGTTACGCACAGTTCCTCAATGACAATCGGAGGAGCGGCACAGCCGGCACGTGGGACCGCGTGTCCGACTCCCAAGCTTCGGAGGAAGTTCAGGGACGGCCGCCGACCGCCCCCAAGCACTCGATTCGGCCTGAAGATGCCGCCCCCCTGTGTCCGCCCCTGATCTTCAGCGCGGTCGGCACGGAGCCATCCCCAGCGTCCTCGCGGCGGCCCAACTCGTTCAATCCACGGTCACGGCGCTGCTATCCGGCTCCTGAGGCCTGCCCGTCGCACAATCACGTCCGACCGCTGCCCACAACCCCTCGGTGAAACCGGGAAGGAGCACGATGCTGAGTTCGGTCGCAGCATGAGCAGCGATCGTGAACGGCCCGGGCGGATCACCGGTACGACGCCCGTAACGGCGAGGCACCCCGATGGTTGATCAGACGTGAGAATTCAGGAACGCCGCAGGGGGACGCCGGCGCCGCGCGATGCCAACGCGCGGAGGGTCATGGTCGCTCAGCGAAGCCGGGACACGACTCCGGAGCTTGCGCTTCGCCGGGCTCTGCACTCATTGGGCTTCCGCTACCGCGTGGACCTGCCGATCGTCGGCATGCCGCGTCGCCGCGCCGACGTCACGTTCACGAAGTGGCGCACCGCCGTGTTCGTACAGGGCTGCTTCTGGCACGCCTGCCCGAGTCACCTGCATATGCCCCGACACAACTCGGAATGGTGGCGGCAGAAGCTTCGGGGAAACGCCCGCCGCGACGAGGAGACCGATGCCCACCTCGCGCTGATCGGTTGGCTGCCCCTCCGCATCTGGGAACACGAGACCGTCGACGGCGCGGTCGAGCGGGTGGCGGCAGCGCTCGCCACCCGGGGGCATCCCCGCGCCCTGGCCATCAGCACCTGGTCGCCCGTGTCGGAACGGGCGACCGAGGGCTCGTAGAGGAGCGCGTGCGGCATCCGAACACACGCGGGACGGGGCTCTCAGCCGTAAGGGAGCCACCACAACGCCCAGCGCCACCCAGTCGACGTAGAAGACGCCTTGCGTAGTCAGCAGGACGGGGAGGGGAACGACCTGAGCGACCCAGCCCTGACCTGACACCTCATCAGAACGAGCGTCAAATGAGCGTCACGGGCGTCATCTCAGCGTCAAGATATCGCCCGTAACGCCCACACCGCGCATATAGCGCGCACGCAAAACCGCAGCTCAGACGTCCTTCTTCACCGGCTCCAGGATCGCCACGCACTCCACGTGGTGCGTCATCGGGAACAGGTCGAACGCACGCAGCGTCCTCACCCGGTAGCCGCGCTCCGCGAAGTACGCCAGGTCTCGGGCCAGGGCCGCCGGGTCGCAGGCCACGTAGGCGATGCGGCGGGCGCCGAGGCCGGCGAGGTGGTGGACCGTCTGCTTGCCGGCGCCGGCGCGCGGGGGGTCCAGGACGATCAGGTCGACCTCGGTGATGCCCGTGCGCGGGAGGACCGACTCGACCTTGCCCTGTTCGATGCGGACGCGCGGGAAGTCGGCCAGGTTGTGGCGGGCGTCCTCCACCGCGCGCTTGCCGGACTCGATGCCGAGGACCGCGCCCTGGTCGCCGACCCGGTCGGCGAGGGCGCCCGCGAAGAGGCCGACGCCGCAGTAGAGGTCGAGGGCCGTCTCGCCCTTGCGGGGGGTCAGGCCCTGCATGACGGCGAGCATGAGGGTGTCGGCGGCCTTCGGGTGCACCTGCCAGAAGCCGCCGCTGCCGACGCGGTGGGTGCGGCCGTCGGCCCGCTCGCGGACGAAGGCGCGGCCATGGACGCGGTGGATGCCGCCGTCGTGCTCGTCCACGCGCATCACGGAGACCGGCTTGTCCAGCTCCACCAGGGGGAGGCGGGCACCGGGGCGGGGGGCCAGGATGACCTGGCGGTCGTTCGAGCCCGAGGCGGCAATGGCCTCGACGGACGCCATGCCCTCCCAGGTTCGCTTCTCGATGCCGAGCTCCGAGACGCCCTGAGCGGCGATCATGCAGTGGTCGATGATCTCGACCTCGTGCGAGCGGTGCTTGCGCAGGCCCGCGTGGCCCTCCGCGTCCACCGCGTACTGGACGCGGGTCCGCCACTGCGGGACCTCGCCCGGCGGGAGCTTGTCGCCCTCGGCGGGCATGACGGTGCCGTCCCAGCCGGCTTCCTCGGGGGTGAGTCCGGCGAGCCGCTTGAGCTGCTCGGCGATGACCTCGCCCTTGAGGCGGCGCTGGGCGCCGGGCTTGGCGTGCTGCCAGTCGCAGCCGCCGCACTTCCCGGGGCCCGCGAAGGGGCAGGGGGCCTCCACGCGGTCCTTGGAGGCGTCGAGGATCGTGATCGCGTCGGCGCGCAGGAAGCGGGAGGTCTCCTCGCCCTCGGTGACGCGGGCGATGATCTTCTCGCCGGGCAGGGCGTGGCGGACGAAGAGGACGCGGCCCTCCTCGGTGCGGGCGATGCAGTGGCCGCCGTGGGCCACCGGGCCGACCTCGACCTCGTACTCCTCCCCGATGAGCGACGACTCAGGTGCGTTCGCGTTCTGCATGACGGGGAGACTCCAGAGAAAGAGAGAGGTGGGGGGGGGCGCCCCCGCGGCCCCCCCCCCCACCGGGCGGGGGGGGGGGGGGGCCCCCCCGCCCCCCCCCGGGGCCCCGCCCCCCCCCCGCCGCAGCCCCCCCGGCGGAGCCGGCAAAACAACCCCCCCCCCCG